>JBBRPK010000047.1:0-36818 GCA_038228235.1 Verrucomicrobiota bacterium | reverse complement strand
GGCGGAAGAAAATCCAACGGAAGAACATCCAATTCCTCAAGGCCAGTTTTGAACCATTTCCATCTTACCCTTGGCAGCCATCTATCATGTCATGAGCCGCGCCACCGAAAAAGGGGGACATCTAAACCCGGTGCGGGCCAAGCTACTGAAGAGGGAGCAGAGTCTGCTGGAGTATCCGTGGAGCAGCTTTGGCCTCTACTTGGCGGCGTCGGCCCACCGGCCGAGGTGGTTGCGGGTTGACCGCTTGCTGGGCGAGCACGGGATTGAACGAGACGAGGCGGCCGGGCGCAAAGCCTTCGAGCGGCGAATGGAGGCGCGACGGGTTGAGGAGAGCGACGGGGAGGAATGGAAGGCGATGCGGCGAGGTTGGTGCCTGGGGCCGGCGGAGTTCAAGGCGAGCTTGCTGGAGCGAATGGAGGGGAAGCGGGGGGGACATCATGGCGGGGAACTAAAGTTCGAAAGCATGCAAGCCAAAGCCGAACGGATTATTGCCGAAGAACTGAAGCGCAGGCGCTGGAGCGCGCGTCAACTGGAGGAACGCGCCAAAAGCGACCCTCAGAAGCTGGCCTTGGCCGCGCGGCTGCGCCGGGAAACTACCCTGACGCTGCCCTGGATCGCAGCTCGGCTGCACCCGGGAACCTGGAAGAGCCTCAATGCCAAGTTACATCGCTGGCGAAAGACTCACCAAATCCTGAAGGATTAGTCCAGACTATAGTTTGACCCCTATACGTCCTCAGTCCTATCGCATGGTTGGTGAACCCAAGCGGTTGTGTACCCCGTTCAACCATGCACAATTTTGGGAACCAAAACTGCACCTTTCTGCACCGTTTTTCGAGGTTTCGCCAGTGGTTTCGTTGATTCTCAGCTACTTAAAACCAAAAACTGCACCATCCCGATCACTGATTACTGATTACTGATCAGTCGCCAATGTTAGGGTCCTCTCTCCGTTAACTCCGTTGGCTCATGTTCAAATTCTTCCCAAAACCCTCCGGGTTGTCGAATCGAGCACGGAAGGCAATTCGAGATCGATCAGGATCATTCCTATTCCACCGAAAATAGCGAGGAACCAAAAGTTTTCGGCTGCTGCCTTGTGCATCAAGCACTTTTCCCATTCCGCTCACCTCTGGGGCGCCATTTCCCATCCCCCGCCCAGCGCGCGATAAAGTTGGACCAGGGAGAGGAGTTGGTTGAATTCGGTTTGGACCAGCGAATTCTCAGCAGGGAAAAGCAATTGTTGCTCCTGGAGAACCTCGAAATAGCCCGCGCGCCCCGCCACATAACGTTGCCGCGACACCTCGACGGCGACCTGATAGGCTTCAACAGCTCGGGCTTGCTGGGCGCGGACCTGGGCATATTTTTGGCGGGCGACTAGGGCATTGGAAACTTCCTGGAAAGCGGTCAGCACCGCCGCCTGGTACTGCAGCCGGGATTGCTCCCGCACGGCCACCGCTTGCTGATATCGGGCGCGGAGAGTTCCGCCATGGAAGATGGGGCCGGCGAGATTGGCCGCGATGCTCCAGGCATTGGCCCCGCCGGAGGTGAACGCGGCAAGCTCGGGACTTACTTGTCCTAACAGAGCCGTGAGACTCAGTTGCGGGAAAAAATTCGCGGCCGCTACTCCCACTTGGGCGTTGGCGGAACGCAAAGTCTGTTCGGCTTCGCGAATATCCGGTCGCCGTTCCAGTAAAGCTGAGGGCAGACCAGCCGGCACTTCTGGCAGCAACGACTCCTCAAGCAGGGTGTGGCTGCGGGCGACGGGTCCGGGATTGAGTCCGAGCAAGACATTGATTTGATTCTCCTGCACCACAATCTGGCGCTCGAGATCGGGGACGGTGGCCGCAGCCGAGGCCAGAGCAGCTTCGGCGGCGGATGTTTCCAATTTGGAGACAATTCCTCCTTGCAGACGCTCGCTGAAAATGCGCCAGCTCTCACCGAAGGAGTTGGTGGTGCGATTGGCAATTTCCATTTGCCGATCCAATGCGAGCAACTGGAAGTAAGCTTGCGCCACCTCGCTAATGAGGGCGATCCTCACCGCGCGGCGGGCTTCCTGACTGGCCAGGAATCGGGCGCGAGCGGCTTCGTTGAGCCGTCGGATGCGGCCCCACAGATCAATTTCCCACGAGGCCGTCCCCGCCGCCACGAAGGAATCAGTCGTCCTGCCTCCAGTCGGGAATGGAGTGCCGCCCGCTGCATTCCTGCCACGCCCAACGCCCCCCTGGTAATCAACCTGCGGAAAGAAAAAGCCCCGATTCTGGGCGGCAATGGCGCGGGCTTGTTCGACCCGCGAGATGGCGATGCGGATGTCATAGCTGTTGGTCAGCGCGATGCCTATCAGGCCCTGGAGGGTTTCGTCGTCGAAAACTTCCCACCACGGCAAGTCAGCAAGCGAATTGGTGGAGGTGGCGGACAACGGCCCGCGAAAATTTTCCGGCGCGTGGATGGCGGGGCGTTTGTAGTTAGGGCCAATCGCGCACCCGCTCAGGAAAATGAACAAGGGCCAATAAGCGATCCCCAGTGGCCACAAGCGGCACAGGCCGAACGAGTAGGGAATCACCGCGCATTGAAATCTAATCCGGATTCTCATGAGGGCATTGGCTCCTTATTGACGGGCAGCAATCGTTGGGACAACCGGCTTCGCTGGCATTTCCTTGGACACATACGCCATCAACTGTCGAGCGCGCAAGCAGCCCACCACCTTGCGGCTGTTCTTACCCTCGACAACGGGCAGCGTCTTGAGGCGATATTCGCGAATCGCAGCCATGGCGATGGCGCAGTTGTCATCTGCGGACAATACGACGGGGTTCTTCGTCATGAATTCGCTGGCGGGGGTCGCGGGCGTAGCGCCAGCCGACCGGCCTCGGATCAAATCGGTGATGGTTATGATGCCATCCAATGTCTGGCCATCGGCCGAAACGTAAAAAAACTCCTGGTTCTGATTGACGAAGGCCTCGCCTACTTCGCGGAATGTGGCAGTCGGTTTCAGCAGAGGCGCCGGCACGGGTTCCATCAGGTCTTTGAGCAAAGTGCGCTTTAGCAAATCGTGGACCTCCGGTTGGTCTTTCCAGTGGTCCACGGCGCGGCGGTTCAACGTTTGAGCCAGGGCATCCCGCAACGGGGCCAGTGCTCCTGAAATCTGCGTGAAAATATTTTTACCAATAAGGAGCACTTCCACGGCGGTGCGCGCGCGCACGGAAGCGACGCGAGGTTCGTTATTCAGCAGGGCCTTTTCACCGAAAAAAGAACCTGGACCGAGGACGGCCACCACTTCGCCCGCCGAGTCATTCCTTGTGGCGCGCACCACTTCCACTTCCCCTTGTTCGAGCACGTAAAAGTTTGTCGGCACCTCGCCCTGTTTAAGGATGAAATCTCCCGCCTGATAATGGGCATGCGAGACGCGCTCGGTCGGGCGCGTGCGCAAGTGGGCCAGATCTCGCGGAAAGAGGAGAAGGAAGGCCCAATCAAACCCGACTTGAAACCGTCGCGCCCACGACGGGAGTTTGAAAAGATAAACGCCGCGCCAGATAAACCACGCCAGGAAACCTGAAAGATGGCGGCCGAAGAGCTCCGCCACCGCCGAGTGGCCGCCAATCGAACAAAGCTCGCCAAGCTGCTTGAAAAAAAATGGCTTCGTCTCGAGGCCCTTGATCACGTTGATAATGTTCTGCGCGCACTGCCGCCCCTGCCGCTCCGCAAACTGGCCGGTGGTGGGGGAGGGTTGGCCATTGAGCGCATTGACCACCAGCGCGCAGTCTCCAATCGCCCATGCGTTAGCCGAGCCCCGCAGGCGCATATCCGGCTCGGTGAGCAGACGCCCCTTTTCTTTGGGGGCAGAGAGCCGCTCCAGAAGGGGCGCCGTTGAATTGCCAATCGTGCAAACAATCGTGCCGCCTCTGAGCAAATGCCCCCCTTCCAAACCAACGCCTTCCGGCGTCGCTAGCAGCACACGCGTGTTGAGCATGATCTTCACGCCCGTCATTTCCATTTTCTTACGCGCAAATTCACGCAAGTCAGAGCTGATTTCGGGCAGAATTTGCTCGCGTGAATGGATCAATTGCACCTGGACCTCTTCCGCGCGAAAATTTTTGAAGTAGCGGGCGCTGCTCCGGACCAGGTCATTGATTTCACCCGCGACTTCCACCCCGCTATAGCCGCCGCCCACGACAATGAAGGTAATATACCAACGCCGCTTTTCGGGGTCATCGCAGACCTCGGCCTTTTCCATCTGCTCCATGATGTGGGAGCGCAAAGCGGCGGCATCGCCGACGTTTTTGAGCGGCAGCGCATGGTCGGCCATCCCCGGGACGACGTTTAAATTCGTGACATTGCCGCAAGCGATGACAAGGTGATCATAGGCCATCCTCGAGACCTGGCCCTCCTCGGCTTCGTATTCCACTTCCCCGGCGGCCAAATCAATTGTCTTAACCTCTTCCGTGCGGCAAAAGACGCCGGGCAGGAGCTGGCGCAAGGGCACGATCACATCAAACGGATTGATGGAGGAACCGACCACTTCGGCGAGCAGCGGGCTAAAGACGAGGTGGTTCTCGGAGTTGAACAGGATAACCTCCGTCCCGGGTGGCAAGTCTCCGCAGTTCAAGTGTTCGGCGCACTTAACGCCGCCGAAACCGCCGCCCACGATGATGATGCGAGTCTGGCTCACGTTATCGCGCGCAAGAAATGGTCCCGGATTGGGTGCTGACGGTTGGTCATCGCGGTTACCTAATCTCAAATCCAACTTTCTGGCAAAGCTAAAGCGAATCGAGATGCTGGGGGCGAATTTAGCCGCAGAGAACGCCAAGACCCGAAAGACACGAATTTCATCTCACTGAATCTTCACTAAATGGCTGGCCACGCTCCCGACGAGTCGTGGAACTCGTGTCTCTTCGGTTTCGGCCCTGCCGTGTTTTAGCGCAAATCCCCTGAGCGTCCTTGTCTCCGTGTAACTAACAGTGTGTTCGCCCATTCGATAAAGTGCTTCATGTTCGACCGATCCTCGTGTCCGCCGTCGTGTTGACGCCAGGCGAGTTCGCCGTCGAGAAGACCTGTATTCACGGGAGGCATGCTCGCGGTGTGATAGTTTTCCTTTTCCCCAATGTCCCTGGCGCCGAGCAATCGGAACACAGGGCCGGCCGCCACCGTTGCCATGTAACTTCCCTGTTGATCCAGCCAATTGGCGTCGCCGCGCGCTGGGATTCCATAACTGATGAAGGTTAAACGTGGCGCGCAAAGGGCAATCAATTCGTGGGCGTCCACGGGAATGTCGCCGGCATTCCTGCTGCCGAATGACGATTCAGCCGCGCCGTACTTCAAAAAGTTTCCCGCCATCCAATGGTATTCGCCGGAGCCGGTCAGGCTTTCGACCGCTTCGCCGAAATTGCGCCGGTGCAATTTCGCGCCCCCTTCTCCGGAGGAGCCGGCCAACGCGACGGCAAAGCGGGATTCAAAAGCCATGGTAACCAGGGCGGCCTTGCCAAAACGCGATACGCCTTCGATGCCAACTTTCTTTGAGTCCACCGCGGGATCAGTTTCCAGGTAATCCAAACCCCGCGCCGCGCCCCATGCCCACGCCCGGAGCGATCCCCAGTCATCCGGTTTGCGGGGTTGTCCTTTGTTGACCAAACCGATGATGCCTTTCGTCAGGCCAGCGCCATTGTCGGCTTGAATACTGCCAGGATTGATCGTCGCATAGCCCCACCCAGCGGCGAGCAGTTGTTCGGTCGAAGGCGGATCTTTGAACGGACCGCCGAAGTCAGCGAAACGGTTTGTCGGCGCAGGCGAATCGGCAGGTCGCGGCATTCCGCCGCCGCCGAACCCGCCAAACATCATAAGGACCGGAACCGGACCTTTAGCTGCGGCAGGAGTCACCACGGTCATCCGAATGTCCACGTTGATGTCCGGATATGCCGAATTGTCCACGTGCCCGATCAATTGTTTGCCATGAGCGGACAAAGTTCCGACAAGACCATTCGAGAGGTTCGACACCACAGTCCACGTGACCTTCGGAACGTTCTTCGGCACACGCCCAAACACTTCGCGCTTGAAATCCTCCACAATCTCCGGGCGCCGCTCGTTCCACCACATATCCGGGGTGGTTACTTTTTGTCCGTTCTTCAATGTGAGTGGATCAGGCAGCTCGGGAAATGGATTCGCCTTCGCCGGATCATAATTCGCCGCATTCGTGGCGCCCGCTTGACCGCTGGGACCGCGACGGAGCCTCCCAATTCCCAGTTGCTCCATCATATTCTTGTGGTCCTGAGCTGCGGTCCAATTTGTGGACGTAGAAGTCCCTTCCGCAGCGCGGCTGAGACAGCTTACCGTTGGTAGGGCGATAGCCACTAACCAGCGAAGTGAAAACGGCTTCATGGCCGGCAATCATAAGCCGCTGTAACCACCGTGCAAGGTCTCAGAGGGTGTTTTAAAAACCCACGAGCGCGCCGCGTGAGGGCACGCGGCCTACACGAAACGGCGGGAAATCGACTCCTTTGTAGGCCCGGTCCCCTGACCGGGCGATTTTTAAAACACGCTCTCAGACAATCCAGAGACAGGATGAAGCTAAACCCGTCGCATCAGAACTATCGACACATATCACGATTTGAGAACCGGGATCGATGTTGGATAATTGTGAATCCATCCCAAACTAAATGCAGAATCCACAGTGAAGATTGCAGATTGGGGGTTGTTGGGGAGTTTATCCCGGGCGGATAACAGAACAACACGCACACTGCTTCGCTTTGCTGACAACTCGCAGGCCGACTCTCCTGGGCCATTATCTTTCCCCTTTTGGGGCTTACATTTTGGTGGCGGCTCCGGGCTCAGATGATTGAGGCCAGCCGACCGAGCAAATCCGGTAAACCGAGGTAATCCGAGGCTATCCGAGGCTAACCGAGCCTTCGAGGATTTTTCTTTTTTCCAGCGTTCCGGTGGGACGCCTCGTTATGAGCAAACCAAGCGCGGGGCGCGCGTGGCAGGGCCGATGAACTTTCTTGGGTCATTTGACTTGAGAAGCCGAAAATGCTGGATTCCCAGGTCGTTGCATCAGAATCGGTTGCATAGATGTTCATTGGAAGGGAATAAGGCTAATTATAGGCACCCTCGCCGGTCCCCGCGGCTCAAAGATGGAAGCAGTTGCGGTCTGTCATGGCTTTCTGCGAGCCATTAGGCCCCAAACTCCAGAAAAAGGTGGATTTTGTCACTCACGAACCCCTTCGCGCCCTTCGTTTCCTTCGAAAAATGGATTGATCCGGGCTAGACTTTCACCCACTTGCGCTTCTTGGCCGATTCTTCAACGGCTTCGAGCACGCGCTCGTTTCGTAAACCGTCTTCAAAAGTCGGTTGCACCGGAGTGCCCTCGACGACGGCGTTGACGAAGTCCGCGATGGCATGAACGAAGGTGTGTTCGTAACCAATGATGTGTCCGGGGGGCCACCACTGGCCCACGTAAGGATGCTGCTTGCCTCCTTGTGTAACGAGAATGTCGCGGAAGCCCTGGCGGTCTTCGGGCAAAGTGTTATCGAAGAAGTGGAGCCGGTTCATGTCTTCAAAATCAAAGGTGAGTCCGCCTTTGGAGCCATTGATCTCAAACGTAATTTGGTTCTTCCGCCCGAGGGCGAAGCGAGTCGCTTCCAAATTGGCAATGGCCCCGTTCTCAAAGCGGCCCATGAATAATGTGGTGTCATCGACGGTGACTTTGCCCATCTTTTTGCCTGCCGTGGCAGAGAGGCCTTGTTTTTGCGCGCTCTGGTCTTCCAGAGGCCGCTCGGTGATGAAGGTGTGCATCAAACCACAGACCTCTTTGAACTCGCCGATGAGATAACGCGCCAAGTCGATGATGTGGGCGTTGATATCGCCGTGGGCGCCGCTGCCGCTGATTTCTTTTCGCAAACGCCAGACTAGCGGGAAATTGGGATTGGCAATCCAGTCCTGGGCGTAGCGGGCACGAAAATGGTAAAGTTCCCCCAAGGCCCCTTCTTCAATCAGTTTCTTGGCCATGGCGATCGCAGGAACGCGGCGGTAATTCTGGTTGACCATGTGGACGACCTTGGCCTTTTTGACAGCAGCGAGCATTTGCTGGCATTCCTTGACGTTCATTCCGAGGGGTTTCTCGCAAAGGATATGCTTGCCGGCCTTGGCGGCGGCAATGGCGATTTCGGCATGGACATTGTTAGGGGTGACAATATCGACGATGTCGATGTCCGAATTGTTGACCACGGCACGCCAATCCGTCGAACCATTCTTCCAGCCAAATTGCTTGGGCGCGGTCGCCACTTCGTGGGGAAATCCATAGACGGTGTTAAGGTCCAATTCCGCTCTCAGAGGGAAGAAATGGGAGACTTGCCGCCAGGCGTTGGAGTGGGTCTTGCCCATGAAGCCGCAGCCGATTAAGGCGACCCGCAACGTTTTCTTTGTTTCACTCATAATATTAAACTGGTGTTGATAAAGATTCGGGCGACTCTATAGTGGTCGTTGTCGAGAAGTCAACGAATGAGTTATGGAAGGCCGGATGGCGCGTGATCACTTATGCAGATTCATATTTTAAAATCGAAAATTCATCGCGCGCAGGTCACTGCCTCGAGCCTGGAGTATCAAGGCAGCTTGACCATCGCGGCGGATTTGATGGATCAGGTGGGCCTGTTTCCTCACGAACGAATTTTGTGCAGCAATCTGGCCAATGGTTCCCGCTTCGAAACCTATGTCATCCCCGGTGAAGCCGGTTCAGGCCAGATCCAGCTAAACGGGGCCACCGCACACCTGGGCAAAATCGGGGACCGGCTAACCATCATGAGCTACGCGGTCCTGGACGTGCAAATCGCTCGCAAGTGGGAACCGAAGGTAATCGTGCTGGGCGAGAACAATGCCATCATAAAACAGCGGCATTCAAAATGAGCGCGAGGTTTGAAATGGAGCGGGGGCTATGAAGCGGATTGAGATCCTGGAATCCAGGCGCCGCGCTCTGCTTAAGAGAGTTTGAAAGATTGTCACCCGCTTCGCTATGCCACTGACGGCCTCGGAAATCGCCAGCTATTTGCAAGGAGAAGTCCTGGGAGATGGTTCCATCCAACTCACGGGTTTCGCCGCTGCTCGCAACTCCAAGCCAGGGGATCTTACCTTCGCCGAGAATGAAAATTATTTCGCGAAAGCCGAGGAGAGTGCCGCTTCAGCCATCCTGGTGGGCAACGGCTTTACCTCCACGAAGAAGGTTTTAATTCGAGTGCCCAATGCCCGCGTCGGCTATGCAAAGGTGTTGCTGCTTTTTTTCCCGCCACCCGTTTTCGTGCAGGGGATTCATCCATCAACCGTGGTAGCTGGCTCCGCCCGCATCCATCCTAGCGCGCATATCGGCCCCCATTGTGTGATCGGAGAGAGAGTGGAAATCGGCGCCAAGACGGTTTTGGAGGCGAGCAATCATCTGGGCGCGGATTGCCATCTGGGAGAGGATGTTCACCTCTTTCACTGCGTCACGATTTACCCGCGCACCCATCTGGGCAATCGTGTCCGCATTCACGCTGGCACCGTCGTGGGCTCGGATGGCTTTGGCTATGTGCTTGACGAGGGGGCTCATCGCAAGGTTCCCCAGATCGGCAACGTTATCATTCATGATGATGTGGAAATCGGCGCTAACGTCACTATCGACCGGGGTGCGCTAGGTTCCACCGTCATCGGGAAAGGCTCCAAAATAGATAACCTGGTCCAAATCGCGCACAATGTCGTGGTGGGCGAACACTGCATCATCATCGCGCAGGTGGGAATCGCGGGGAGCACAATCGTTGGCAACTATGTAACCCTGGCGGGGCAGGTGGGCGTCGCAGGGCATCTAAAAATCGGACACCAGGCGACGGTAGCTGCTCAGTCCGGCGTTATGCATAGTATCCCCGACAAGGAAAAGTGGTTGGGCAGTCCTGCCCGTCCGGATCGCCAAATGAAACGAATTTTTATTGCCATGGAGCGCTTGACTGGGCTGATGCAGCGTGTCAGCCAATTGGAGAAACGCCTTCCTCCCAAGTCGTCCTGAGTTCCTTGTAACGCGCGCTGGCTTCAGGGCCATTGATAAAGGATCAGCCCCTGCGGGTACCCGGAGCTTGCTCCCGCTTTCGCTGGCAAACTGTGGCGTTGACTGGCAAAGCGACGGAAAGCCGGTCACAATCCAAACGCTTCGCGAAGTTTTGAGCTGCTGAGAAATGCGCTGGCCTAATAAATGATGTTGCGAACTTTCTGAGACAGGTTTACCTTTGCTTCATGGGTTTGCAGGAAACAATGGCGTTAAGCATCGTTGCCTTGACCGCGGCGGTTTTTGTCTGGGGCCGTTTGCGTCCCCGTAAATTCAGTTTTCAGCGCGATAGCCACTGCGGTTGCAGTTCGGTTGGAGGGTCCGCTTCCCGCCATTCCATCGTTTTCCATGCGCGCAAGGGTGAGCGTCCACGGGTGGTTGTTAAGATGAAATAAAAGAGATGCTTGCGCGACTGTCAAACATGGGATACTATTTGGAACTGAATCGCCATGTGCAAAGTTAATTCGTCGCTTTATTACGTGCAAAAGACCTGTGCCACCGGCCGGCAGTCCTCATCAGGGCAAACGCACTGGATCCCCAACACCGATGTCTATGTTAGTGAGGGCCAACTCGTCATCAAGGTCGAACTAGCCGGCATGCGCCGGGAAGACCTGGAACTAACGGTGGAGGGCAACCGGCTGATGATTAGCGGGCAGCGCCCGGATGGCGGACGGGGCGGCAAATGTAAATTCCTGGTCATGGAGATCAATTACGGTGCGTTCGAATGTGTCATTGAAATTCCCGAAGGCTACGAGCTTAACCAAGCCAAGGCCGCCTATCAAAACGGCTTTTTGCGCGTCGAAGTACCACAAGCCGTCCGCTCCACCAAGCAGATCCTCGTTCCGGTCTCAGAGGAAAAATAAATTGCTGAACTTTCTGGGCTTTGAGGCATCCAAGGTCTAGTGTGAAGCAATGATGACCTCTCCCGATACAGAATTTATCCGAATCCTCGGAGCCGCTACCGACACAGAAGAGGGTGCGCCCTTGCCTCGCGTCGTGGCTCCGATCTTGCCGGAGACCCTCCCCATTCTCGGGCTTTCGGACATAGTTATTTTTCCGGCCATGGTTGCCCCGCTGCTGGTGGATACCGCCCAGAGCATCCGTTTGATCGACGACGTGGTGGAAGGAGATCGGTTGCTCGGCCTGGTGCTGCAACGCAAGGCAGAAGCTGAGAATCCGCAACCGGAAGATTTGTGGGAGCATGGCTGTGCGGCGCGAGTGCTGAAGATGTTGAAATTTCCGGACAACACCGTGCGCGTGCTCGTGGAAGGACTTTGGCGCATTCGCATCAAGGAATACGAAACTCAAACTCCTTACCTTCGCGCCAAGGTCGAGATTCTGAAGGAGCTCAGCACTGATTCTGTGGAGCTGGCTGCGCTGGCCCGGAATGCCCACCAGCAATTTCAGGAAATTATCAAGTTAACCCCCGCGCTTTCCGATCAGGTCAAAATCGCCGCTCTCAACACTGAGGTGCCCGGAAACCTCACCGACCTAATCGCTGCCAACCTGAATCTGAATCTGGAGGACCGGCAACGCCTGCTGGAGATAAACGACGTCAAAGGCCGATTGCTCCATCTCAAGCCGCTCATGGATCGTGAACTTGAGGTGCTGACGCTCAGTTCCAAGATCCAAAACGACGTTTCCGCCAGCATGGCCAAGAGCCAGCGGGACTTTTTTCTGCGCGAACAGATGCGCGCTATCCAGCGCGAATTGGGCGAGATGGACCCTACTATTATCGAGGTCAACACGCTTCGCGAACAAATCGAAAAAAATGCTTTGCCCGAGGAAGTGCAGAAGATCGCCCTCAAGGAGTTGGAGCGGTTGCAGCAAATGTCTCCCGCCGTAGCGGAATACGCCCTGACGCGAAATTATCTGGATTGGCTGATCAATCTGCCCTGGACCAAATCCACCGCCGATAATTTTGACATCGATAATGCGGCGCGGATTCTGGACGAGCAACATTTTGGACTGGAGAAGGTCAAGGAGCGGCTGCTGGAGTTTATTGCCGTCATCAAACTGAAACAGAATTTGAAAGGTCCCATTCTCTGCCTGGTTGGGCCTCCCGGGGTGGGCAAAACTTCATTGGGCAAGAGTGTGGCCGATGCTTTGGGCCGCAAATTCCTCCGCATCTCCCTGGGTGGTTTGCGTGACGAGGCTGAAATCCGCGGGCATCGCCGCACCTATGTCGGCGCCATGCCGGGCCGTATCATCCAGAGTTTGCGGCGGGCTGAGAGCCGCAACCCGGTCATCCTGTTGGATGAAATCGACAAGGTGGGATCAGATTTCCGAGGCGACCCGGCTTCGGCGCTGCTGGAAGTGCTTGACCCCCAGCAGAACAACACCTTCACCGATCATTATTTGGACGTGCCCTTTGATCTTTCGCATGTGTTGTTCATCACGACTGCCAATTGGCTGGATCCGATTCATGCGGCGCTGCGCGATCGCCTGGAGGTAATCAGCCTGCCCAGCTATACAGCCGCGGAGAAATTGCAGATTGCCAAACGCTACCTCGTGCCCCGCCAACTGGAAGAACACGGCCTTCAACGGAAGCAGGTGAGATTTCCCGAGGCGGCGTTGCGCCGGCTAATTGTGGATTATACCCATGAGGCGGGAGTGCGCCAACTGGAGCGGGAAATTGCCTCACTCGCTCGCAAAGCGGTCCGCAAAATTATTACCCGCAACGGCCAGAGCGAGCCTCTCGTCATTACCGATAAATCTCTGGTCGATTATCTGGGTCAGCCGCGTTTTATTTCAGAAACCGCCGAAAAAATTACCGAGTGCGGCATTGCTGTGGGGCTCGCCTGGACACCCGTCGGGGGAGAAATCCTCTTCATCGAGGCGACCCGCATGCCGGGCAAAGGCAAACTTATGCTCACTGGTTCGCTCGGCGACGTGATGAAGGAAAGCGCCCAAACCGCTCTCAGCTATCTGCGCAGCCAGGCCAAGCTGCTGGCGCTGGAAATGGGTGACTTCGATAAATACGACATTCATGTCCATGTCCCCGCAGGGGCCACACCGAAGGACGGCCCCAGCGCCGGGGTCACGATTGTGATTGCTCTGGCATCTCTGCTTACCAAACGGTTGGTCCGCTCTGACCTGGCCATGACCGGGGAGATCAGTCTTCGGGGGCGCATCCTGCGTGTGGGCGGCATCAAAGAAAAGGTGTTGGCCGCGGCCCGTTCTGGCGTCAAGCAAGTCCTCCTCCCCGAAGAGAATCGTCATGATTGGCTGGAGGTGCCCGAAGAAGTGCGCAAGAAGATGAGAGTCCATTTCGCCCGGCGCATTGCCGACCTCATTCCGCTCGCCCTGCGCTCCTGATGAGCCGTTTTCGAAAGCTCAGCGCATTGGTTCTCGTTTGGTTCGCTCTTTTGTTTCGCCTGGCTCCAGTGGGCCATACTCAGCTCGATCGCGTTCTTCCGCCCGCAGAGCAGGCGCAGGCTGGCCAAGCGCTGGCAGCAAAATGGCGCGACGCTGTCCCGGAGGGAAATGCGGAGTACAGGGGCGCGCTCAAAATCCGAAATAACGAAGGCCGGACGGAAACGGTTCCGCTCACTTTCAAAATCATCGTTAGCGAACCCAGTTGGCAGACCATCTATGAGGCTGGCCCTGCCGCCAAAACACCAGCCCAGAAACTCGTCATCGTTCACACTCCGGGCAAACCCAATGAATATCTTTTCTCGGCGGGGACAAAACCAAGGGACCCTTTAGGGCCGCCGATTCGTTTGGCTAACGAACAAGCAAGCATGCCGTTCGCCGGCTCGGATTTTTCGCTGGCTGATCTGGGTCTTGAGTTCTTCCATTGGCCTATACAAAGATTAATCAAAACCGAAATGCGCGCCGGTCAGGTGACAAAGGTCCTCGAAAGCGTCAATCCGCATACCAATGGCTACGCGCGGGTAGTAACATGGCTGGAGAAAGATTCTGGCGCGCCCATTTTGGCGGAGGCTTACGATCGTCAGGATAAGCTCCTCAAGCAGTTCTCGATTAAACACATCAAAAAAGTAAAGGGTCAATACCAGTTGCAAGAAATGCAGATTCGCGATCTTAAGGCCGACTCGCGCACCCGCATCGAGTACGAGTTCGCTACCGAGTAAGTATGAGCCGGACCTTCGATATTATTCGCGGCGCACTGATGCTGCTCATAATCCTCGGGCTCATCGGGTGGTGGATGTACCGGTCCCTGAGGAGCACCGAAGATCCGACAAGGTTGATTATCAAATGGGTCATTACTGCCCTGATGGCGCCAGGCTTTTTCTTCATCCTGAGCGCAGGAGTGTATGCTGCTCCGTTCGCGGCGGTGATTGGTCTCATCCTGGCCATCACTTGGGGCCGGAGCATCGGCGGCCTGATTGCCAAGCCATTCGAAAATCTCTTTACGGGCGGAGACACTCCGGCGGATCCGCAGCCGTTTTACTCCATCGCTCAGGCTCGACGTAAAAAGGGACAATTTCGCGACGCTGTTTCCGCCATCCAGCAACAACTGCAGAAATTTCCGAACGATGCCACCGGGCAAATGATGTTGGCGGAAATTCAGGCGGAAAACCTCAATGATCTGCCAGGAGCGCAACTGACCGTGGAACGGTTCTGCCAACAACCGGGCCACGCCCCTGAAAGCATCGCCATTGCCCTCCATCAGTTGGCTGACTGGCATTTGAAATTTGGCCAGGACCTGCCCGCGGCTCAGCAGACTCTTGAAAAAATCATCGAATTGTTGCCCGGTTCCGAACAATCGCGGATGGCCTCCCAACGGATCGCTCACCTTGGCACCTCCGAAAATCTTTTTGCTTCACACGACCGCCAGGCCATTCGGCTTCGGGCCGGCGTGGACAATATAGGCTTGCTGAAGGATTCCTCCTCGCTTCAGAAAGCGGACGAAGATCCGGCCCTCCAAGCCGGGGCCTACATCAAACACTTGGAAGCGCATCCTTTGGATAGCGAAGCCCGGGAAAAGCTCGCTCTCATTTATGCCGAGCATTATCATCGCCTTGATTTAGCCACCGACCAACTCGAACAACTCATCCAACAGCCGAATCAACCCGCCAAACAACAAGTCCACCTGTTAAACCTTCTGGCCCGTCTCCACGTCCAACACGGCGACGACTACGAGAGCGCGCGCGGCGCTCTCCAACGCATCATCGACTTTCATGCCGGGAGCGCCCTCGCCGCGCTTGCCGAGCAACGTCTCGCCCACCTGAAACTGGATTTCAAAGGCAAAGAACAAAGGCAGTCCGTAAAACTCGGCACTTACGAGAAGAACGTCGGTCTGAAAAAGCCTCCCAGACCCCTCTCATCAAGCTGAGGTGCTGGCCGCCCTATTATCTGCCGTGCAGCGGGTTAGGTCGTACCGCGGCGGCAGGAAAGGAGTTTCTGGAGTTTCCTCAACCTCGAAAAGCTAATGTGAGGAGGGAACCCTTGAAGAAAGAAAAATCCTCGAAGGCTCGGATAGCCTCGGTTTACCTCGGTTTACCTCGGATCACAAACAACGCCGCCTCCCTGATTAGGTTCTGACCGCAGCCTTGGAGCCACTCCGCGAGGATGCGGTGCTTTGTGAGCGAGTGCTGACGGCAGGGTGACGCCGTTCGTTCGCCTTCCTCGCCCTGGACAAGTTATGAAATATGAACTGCACACTCGCGTGGCGTTGAAAACGGACCTGCCGCAGCAAGGCTTCCTTAGCCGTAACTATGCAGTAGAGGCGCTAAAAATACTTGAGGCCATTAACACAACGATCGTATTGAGAAGCACTTACAGCACAAAATCCTACTGCATTGCAGTCGGGTTTCGCCCCCGATTGGTTCCTGCAAATCGTGTTCGGAAAGCCTCTAGCTCACACGGCTGTCACATGGGGATTTCACCGTCGAAGGAACTTCTACTGCATAGTTACGGCTTAGTGGTCTGAGGTGTAAATACGATGACGTTCGTTGCGCCCAATTTGGCCTGTGGCAAGACGCGAGGAGGGAGCATATTTCGCAGTGAATCTGTGACCGACGAGCAACGCAGCCACAGGCAAAATTCGGCGCAACCCGCAGGGCGACAGGTCTTTTTCGGCCAGACTTCGTTGGTCGATCCTTACAGATCCACTTCGGGATATGCTCGTCGCTCGCGCCTCGTCTGGCCGCGAAATCC
This sequence comes from Verrucomicrobiota bacterium, assembly GCA_038228235.1. GTDB lineage: Bacteria > Verrucomicrobiota > Verrucomicrobiia > Limisphaerales > JBBRPK01 > JBBRPK01. Next base: position 20,653 of record JBBRPK010000047.1, on the reverse strand, counting down.
CTTGCCGCGAACGTCATCGTATTTACGCCTCAGCCCACTTAGCGGCGACGTGGCGACCGTGGTCGAACACCATGCCGGCCCGCCCGGCCAGGAGCCGGGCTACAGCCTCGATGTCTTCAACGCCGTTGGGGAAACCGTCGCCGTGGTCGAACAGTGCGCGAATCTCAGATTCAGCCGTTGACCGCCAACGAACTGCTCCACGTCCGCGCTGTGGCGGAAGCCGTGAGTGCCAAATCTTAGCGGGTCGCACATGGGCCACCGCTCTGCTGTTCGAGGGGGCGCGATGCCGTTGCGCGGATCATTGTTTCGGCTATCAGCAGAGCGAGGGATGTGCGCAGCGTCCACGATGCTCCCGCTGGTAACTGTCACAAGGCGGTAGCCGGTAAGGGCGCACGTGTAATTGTAGGCGGAAATGAGGGTGGGACGAATTGGTGAAATTCGTGTCAAGAGTTTAAGCCCGCCAATCTCTGCCTACGCCAAGTTGACGGGATCGATATCGACTGAGAGAATGAGGTCCTCCGGGAGAACCAACGCTTGGGTGAGCTTGGACAGGTGCTGGCTCAGCTTGGTCATCTGGCGGGTCCGAAGCATGATCTGGTAGCGATAGAGGGACTCCGCGCGGGCAAGCGGCGCCGGGGCCGGGCCGGCCACAATCAAATCCTTCAACCCAGCAAAATCTTTGTCCAGTTCGCGGCGGAGGTGCTCGGCGGAGAACTTTACTTTCTCTTCATTGCGTCCCCGCAGGGTCAAGAGCGCGACGCGGCTGATGGGGGGATATTTTAATTGTTCCCGGAACCCCACTTCCTGTTCGTAGAAGCCGGCAAAATCGTGGCGGCGGGCATACTGGATGGCGGGATGAAACGGCGTGAAGGCTTGCACGATGACTTCGCCTTCGACGTCTCCGCGGCCTGCCCGGCCGGCGACCTGGGTCAGCAGTTGGAAGGTGCGCTCGCCGGCGCGGAAATCCGGCATGTGCAGGCTCAAATCGGCATGAATAATTCCGACCAGGGTGACGTTTGGAAAATGGAGTCCTTTGGCTATCATTTGGGTGCCAACCAAAATGTCGATTTTGCCAAGCCGGAAATCACCGAGAATGCGGCGGTAGTCGTCCTTTTTTTTGAGAGCATCAGAATCCATGCGCTTAATCCGGGCATGGGGGAATAATCGTGTCAGCGTATCTTCGACTTTCTCAGTGCCCAGCCCGGAATAACGAATGGCGGGGTTGCCACATTTGGCTTCCGGGCAGACCCCGGGAACGGGCTGCTCGTGCCCGCAAACGTGGCAGAGGAGCTTTTCCGCCCGGCGATGGAAGGTGAGCGAGACGCTGCAATTAGGGCACTCGGCCACATAGCCGCACCGAGAGCATTGCAGCGAGGTGGAGTAGCCGCGCCGATTCAAAAACAGAATCACTTGTTCGCTCTTCTCCAAACGCCGGGCGATGGCTTCCTTGAGTTCCTGGGAAAAAATCTGGAGGCCCTTTTGTTTGCGATTCTCTTTTCGCATATCAATTACGCGGACGATGGGCATTCTTTTGTCATCCACCCGTGAAGGCATTTCCAGCAGGGCATATTTGCCCTTCTGCACATTATAGAAGCTTTCCATCGAAGGGGTGGCGGAGCCCAGGACGACGACGGCCCCTTCCATTTGGCCGCGGACAACGGCGACATCGCGCGCATGGTAGCGGGGGGCCTCCTCCTGTTTGTAAGAATGCTCGTGCTCTTCATCGACAATGATCAGGCCTAACGGATCGACCGGCGCGAAAATGGCGGAGCGCGCTCCGATGACGATGCGGGCGCGGCCCTGGCGAATCTTGTGCCACTCGTCATGACGCTCTCCGGCAGAAAGATGGCTATGCAAGACGGCCACCAAAGTTTGCAATGGCCCGGAACTGAACCGAGCTTTGAACCGTTCAACGGTTTGCGGCGTGAGAGAAATCTCGGGCACAAGAACGATGCCTCCCTGCCCCTTCCGCAGCCCATGGGCCAGGGCTTGCAAGTATATTTCCGTTTTGCCGCTGCCCGTCACTCCGTGGAGGAGGAATGTGGAATGCGAAGCACGAAGTGGCGAATTGCCAAGGGCCAGTTCCGTGGGGCGATGTGACTTCGAAGATTCCACACTCTGCGCTGTGCGCCCCGCCTTTGGCTGGTCCATCGCGGTCGTGATTTTCTCCAGCGCGCAGAGTTGTTCAGGATTTAAGGCGAGCGGTTGCGTGGGCAGGATGTGCTCCTGACCATAGGGATCGCGTTCGGAAATTTGCGCGCTGATGAGCAGGAGGCCTTTGTCTTCGAGGCGCCGAACGGTCTCAGCCGTGGTGTCCGTGAGTTGGAGCAATTCCTGGAGGGGCAGTTCGCGCCATTCCTCAATAATCTTCCAGACCTCCTCCTGGCGCTTGCTCAGCTTTGGCATTTGGGCCGGGACTGGCAACGCGCGCACGACCAGACGCTCGCGCCAGCCTTCCTTTTCTTTCCGGACCGAATCCGGCAGGACGCTCTTCAGGGCGGTTTCCACTGGGCAGCAATAATACTCGGCAATCCAACGGGCGAGCTGAAGCACCTGTGGTGTGACCAGGCTTTGGCGCCCAATCACCTTTAGAATGGGACGCAAATTGGTATGGGTGGAGTCTTCCGGCAAAGCCGTCACGCAGCCCATCACCTGCCGGGGACCGAAGGGAACCTTGACTCGAGTGCCAACCTCGATCTGCGAAGCCATCTCGGGCGGAATCAGATAATCGAACTCTTTGCGGAGCGCAATTTCCAAGGTGACTCGTGCTATCATTGCCCTTTATTGTAAGCACGAAACATCCGGTCTGGGTAGAATAATGAATGCCGCAGCGCGCGATCGGAAGGACGAATTCCACGAGTCCGTATTTGCGTTTAAGAGATATGGGACTCGTGGAACTCGTCCTTCCGAGACTTGTGCCAACACCTGGCAAAATGAGAATTGGCGTAAGGAACGACGAACGCGAACGATTTAGAGATCATGGAAAAAATCAAACGATGGCGGGGATGGTTATTCGCCATCATTTTTTTGGGTGGGTTGACCGCGCTAGTGGAGCGGTATCGCACCTATCGGGAAAACAGCCAGGACAAACCCATTCTGGCGGCAGCGCAAAAGTACGGCGTGCAGCCGGCCCTGATTAAGGCCGTGGTCTGGCGGGAGAGCTGGTTCAATCCCAATGTCAGGGGACGCAAAGGCGAGTTCGGTCTAATGCAAATCAGGGCGACAACCGCCGGCGAGTGGGCAACGTCCGAACACGTTGTATTTTTTACACAACACCAATTGTTTGATCCTTCCAAGAACACCCTTGCTGGAGCGTGGTATTTGCGGAAGCTACTGGCGCGTTACCAACAAACTGATGATGCCCTGCCTTACGCGCTGGCGGACTACAATGCCGGCCGGACGCACGTCCTGGAATGGGCTAAGGGAGCGGCAGCCACGAATAGCGCGATGTTTGTGGAAAGAATTGGCTTTCCTGCGACCAGAGATTATGTGCGGGCGGTGATGAAGCGGTACTATCGCTACGAACGGAGATTATAGCGGCATTGGATTGGTAATCTGGCGTGTCGCCGATTGTGAAACGGCGGCGCCGCGACCGGTGCCGAACAAACAACGCGAAGCGGATTGCCAATCCAATTATTTGTCTTTCCAAGATTGCCGTAACTGCTTAGTCACTTGGGGTTCGATAACCTTTACTACCCAAAATGAAACTGCCCCGAAGAAGCTTTCTCACCGCAACCGCCTTGGCCGCTGCCCGCCTCACTCTGGGCGCGGCTCCCGAAAGCGCTTTGGCGAAACCCGCCGTTAAGCGCGTCAAGCTCGGAATCTCAACCTATTCTTATTGGCACTTTCGCCCTCCTAAGGCTTCCATTGAAAGCGTCATCGATAAGTCAGCGGAGTTGGGCGTGGGAGGCGTCGATATCCTGCATCGGCAGATGGATCTGGTAGAGAAGGAGCCGTTGGATGCGGCCGGCCGAGGTTATTTGCGAAAGCTCAAGCGGCACGCTTTTCTGAATGGCATTGATCTGATTTGCGTCTCGACTCATCAAAACTTTGTCAGCCCCAAGCCGGATGAAATCGAGAAGAATGTCGAGCACACAAAGAAGTGCATCGAAATCGCTTACGAACTGGGCGCGCCCTGCATCCGCATCAACACCGGCCGCTGGAACACGGTGGATTTTGACACCCTCATGGCCCAGCGCGGCATTGAACCGGTGCTGCCCGGCTATACCGAGGAGGACGGTTTTAAGTGGTGCATCGACGGCATTCAAAAATGCCTGGGCAAGGCTGAGCAATGCGGCGTCGTTCTGGCCCTGGAAAACCATTGGGGTCTGGCTCGCACGCCCGAGGGGCTTCTCCGAATCATCAAGGCCCTGCCTTCTCCCTGGCTGGGCGCGCTCATGGACACGGGCAATTTCCTGGAAGAACCGTATGAGAAGCTGAAGCGAATCGCTCCCAAAACGGTGTTCGTTCAAGCCAAGACCTATGACGGTGGCGGCGAATGGTACACTCTGGAATTGGACTACAAACGCATCGCCAAAATCCTGGCCGAGGTCAATTACGCCGGCTACGTTTCGTTGGAGTTCGAAGGCAAGGAAAGCCCCGATACCGCTGTTCCAAGAAGCATCGCCCTGTTGCGATCGGCCTTTGGATTGTCATAGAGATCCCGACGAATCGGTCCAACTTCGTTCATCCACAGATTGACCTGCGCCAAGCAGTCGGAGCTAATAAGCCTGCCAGACTGTGGAAGGTAAAAAAGTTTTTCCGCCGCTTCGTTGTTAGCTTTTGTTGGCATTCTATCCTTCAGACCGAGCGGGGAATATGGTGGAGGAGGTCCATTTCATGTGCGCCAGGCGGTAGGAGAGCGCGGTGGACAGACAGCCAAAGCCATAACGGACGCTGCGTCGAAAGCTGATGGACGAAGCTTCGGCAAAATAGCGCGTGGGACAACTGACTTCGGCGATGGTGTAACCGAACCATAGGACCTGAGCGAGCATCTGATTATCAAACACAAAGTCATCCGAATTGGCTTCGAGGGGCAATCGTTCCAGCACAGCCCGCGAGAAGGCGCGGTAGCCGGTGTGGTATTCGGAAAGTTTCGCTCCGAACAGCAGGTTCTCCACCAGAGTCAGAAATCGGTTGGCAATATAGCGCCAGAGAGGCATTCCTCCTTTGAGGGCATAACCTCCGAGAATCCGGCTGCCCAGCACACACGGATGAAGCTCATTGCCGATAATCGCGGCCATCGCCGGAATGAGTTTCGGGGTGTATTGGTAATCGGGGTGGACCATGATGACGATGTCTGCGCCGGCGTGCAGGGCCAGTTTGTAGCAGGTCTTTTGGTTGCCACCGTAGCCGCGGTTCTTTTGATGAGTATAGACGATGGTATTGGGCAAGGTCTTGGCAATGAGGGTAGTTTCATCATGGCTGGCATCATCTACGACAATGACTTGATCAACCACGCCCTGCGCCATGACCTCGTCATGGGTTTGGCGCAAGGTTTTGGCCGCGTTATAAGCGGGCATGACGACAACAATTTTTTTCTCTCGGAACATGAAGAGACCGGAGGGTAGGCTTGAGGACGGCGGATTGGCAAGGAGTGAAACCTCGATCACAGCAAATCCGAATTACGATCACATCACGAAGGCGTGTTTTTCCTCACTTCAAGCTTGCGTCCACTCAACAGGATCAGTACCTATGTGCGCCATTAAATCAGACTTTTCATTCTCGATTTTGGCGGCCAGAAAGCAATTTCTGACCCTTTGTGTTCTCGGCGCGATGAGCTTTGGCCAAGTCAAGGGCAGTTCCCCTTGGCCTGATTACAGCGTGGGCGAAACTTCAAAAACCGATATTGCCAGCCCGTTGCGCCTGATTGTGATTGACCATGCGCGCACTGAAAAACTGCGGCAGCAGGAGGGGCAAGCGGCTCCAGCGATTTTTAGGTTTGACCCGACCGCGATCGACCAGGCCGAAGCCAGTCTCCGGCAGGCATTCGCCGCCACTCGCGAGAAATTCCGGCATACGGTGCAAGAGAACTATGCCAAGGGACCGTTGAACGATCTAGCCATCACTTATCCGCGATTTCAACGCCTGCTCGATTCGTTTCAGAGGCAATCCAACCAGCTTCCAGTGAGCGCCGGCCTGGCCAGGGTGTGGGCCTTGGGCGGCTCGGACGAACCGGTTCAGACCAGGCTAATCGCCCAGTTGCGCGAGATGATGGAGCATCCCATCGCAAACGATGCCTTGCCCGAGGAATTTCGCCTCGCTCAAGCCAAACTCATCTCCCTTAGGCCAGGAGAATCGGCGGCTAATCTGGCCCTATTGGAACAAGAGGGCAGCATCATTTTTCCGACAAATATCTATCTGCTCGCGCGCGCCCGCGAAGAGTTCCAGGACCGTTTTCCGCCGGGCGAGCGCGACATGGGCAGATTTGTCGCGGGGTTTGTGAAAGCGACTTGTGTTTTCGACCCGGAATTGACTCGCCAAAGCCGGGCTAAACGAATCGAAGGAATTTGGGCTGCGGATGAGTACCAGCCCGGCCAACTCATCGTGAAATCCGGAGACGCCATCGATGCTCGAGTTAAAGCAGTGCTGGATCAATTGCGGGAGCGGGCTATGGGGGCCAAACCCTCCAGCGAGGAGGCAGAAGGCTCCTCAGAAGCGCAAACCGTCCTCCCGAACGTTCACGCGCCGGCAGTGCCTGCGCTCGCCAAAGCCAACGAAGCGCAAGGAGAGCAGACAGCCATTGCCCAACTCCATGATCAAGCGATTCAAGCGCAAGCAACCGCTCAAAGCAGCACCCGTCAGAATCGCTGGTTGTTGCTGGGATTAATCGGTCCGTCCCTGACCTCCGTGATCGTGCTCTGGCGGTTGGAAGGATGGAGACGTTCCCACTCGCTCCGCCCAGCCATCCAGAAACAGGCCAATGCCAAAACCGCGCGGACAGTCCTCTCCTGTCCCACTTGCACGGGCGACATTTTCTTGCCCCTGGATTTGACGCCATTACGCTCCAGCCCGGCGCTGCTCAACCAACTGACGTTGCCCGGCTTGAACGCCGCTCCAGGCGAAGCAAATATCCAATATTGGAAAGAACGGGCATTGGCCGCGGAGTGCCACGCCCAGAAAACCAACCGCGTTTTGCGAACTGCGCTCGTTCCTCATCTGGCTCGCTGGTTGAGAAGCAAAGTGATGCGCAAGCTGGCGCGTCAGCGCGCTCATTTATTGGAGACACAGCAAAAAGCCGAGCAGGACCTCGCCGAGTTGGAGCAGCGCCTGGCCTCCATGCACGCCCCGCTGGAAGAGCGGCTTAAGGCTTATGAAGAGCGCATCGCCGAGTTGCAAAAGAACCTCCACGCTAAAGGCGAAGAAAACCGCGAGATCATCAAAGCCACCATCGCGATTGCCAGGAAGAAACTAGAAACCGAGCGGTCCCAGGGGCGGGAAGCGTTGAGCTAATTCCAAGCTCATGGGGAATGAAGGATGGAAAATGGATGATCGGTCACCGACAACCCACCCTCGGCGCATTCCCCAAGGCAGCTCGGGGCCGCTCTAGGCTTTCTGCTGAGTGCGGAGCGCCTGTTCATAGCATTCCAGCGCTTCATTGAATCGCTCCAGCTTATTACAAGCGCCGCCTTTATAAAGATAGGCGAGGGTCATGGAGCGATCTGCGGCGATGGCGCGATCATAACACTCGACCGCCTCTTCCCATCGTTTCAGTCGTTCCAGAGCTGTGCCCTTCTTCACCAAGGCTTCGGCATTCATGGGATCCAAGGCAATGGCCTCATCGAAACAGGCAATGGATTCCTGGGCTTTATCAACGCTAAGCAGCGACTGGCCCTTGCCCAAAATGAGGGAGATTCGGTCTGTTGGCTCCGCGCGGGGTGAAAAGACTTTTCCCGGCCCGTTCTCAATTGATCGGTCGTCCACGCCGGAGTTGTGAATTTCTTCTGACGATCCATTCAGGCCGTTATGCTGAGGCATAGGATGAAGAGGGGGCGAAACGTTCGAGGTTTCCTCGAGTTCATCGACTCTTTTTTCCAGCCGATCGATCACCGCCAGCAGGCGCTGGCCCGATTGTTCCACTGGAGTGGTGGTGACTAGATCAGCGTCGGGAGAAACGAACGGAAAAGTCTGCGGTATTCGGAGAGTCTGCCCCGACGGAAAAGCGGACAGCACAGACCCCAGGCGATTCATGGCCCGCAAAAGAAACCAAGCCGTAAAAATCATGGCCAGCACGCCGAGCGCGGCCAAAATTCCCGCGGAGAGGAGAGTGACTCGGTTGGAGTTCTGGAGCAAATTTGCGTCTTGGATTCGCTGCGCCCCCAGATTCTGTTCAATGGCCTCCAGACGTGCCGTGATAACGTCCGCGTTCGCTTTCGCTGCGGCTTCGGCTTCTTTACGGCTCCGCTCGATGGTCAAGAGGGTGCTGTGCAATTGCTCCTGAAGTTGCAAATAAGATCGCAAAGCGAGTTGCGTTTCGGTGTTCTCCTCGGCTTTCGGAGGCGGGTCCGTGGCAGCGCTTTTTTCCTCTCCAGCGGCCCCACAGATTAGGCAGAGATAAAAAACTCCGGCCAAGGCCCATTGGCAGAAGGAGGGCTTGAATGCATTTCGCATCGCTCAGAGTCTTTCAGCGGCCGCAAAGAAAAATGCTAAGGTACGATAGCATTTGATTCGGGTGAGCACACGTTATCTGGCGCAACATTCGTTTGGGGAGCCCCTTCCGTCGCCAGCGCGGAGATGGGCTCTCCAGGGACCGGGAGGTTTGACGAAATGTTCATTGGCGCAGCTTCCGCAGCCCGCGACACGGGTTCGCTGTTGGCGCTCGGCTCGGCTGCTGGGATCTCGCCGATGGTTTGCGGGGAAGCGCTCCCCTCTTTGGAAGCTTCCGCCGGGGGCTTCAGCGGCGCGGCGGGCTTGGCTGGTTTGAGGAGGGGCTTCTTCGCGGTTTCCAGCATGCCGTTGGCAAATTCGATAACGTGGCCCTGATGAATCAGCCAATGCAAGTCGGCGCTGACCGCATTCGCCTCCGGCGTGGGCTCTGCGGGTTCTGTGGCGGGCGCCACTGGAGCCGATCCCTCTGCCGGGAGAACCGGAATGCGGCTGGGGGCCAAGGCTTCGACCACCCGGCGGCGGGTGCATTTGGGGGTGGCATTGATGAACTGCACGATGCGTCGGACACCCTCCGAAACCGGCTCCGCTTCCAGATCAAGATAGTGTGGACGAGCCACCGCCACATGGGTCACAGTTCGGTTTACTTTGAAGAACTGCAGTCCATGCGCGGCAAACTGCTGGCTTAGGACAGTCGCGATTTGCAGAGGGAAACGCCTTTGATCCTCCCAGGCTTGCCGGACGAGCCGAGCCAAACCCGTCGAACGCAGAGTGCGCGCGGCGATGCCACTGATGGTAAAAGATTCCACCTGACGAATAATATTGGGCAAATGAGTGGCCCGGAAGTGTGTTTCCACCTCGGAGCGGCTGCCTAATTTGAGCGGCTCCGGAAGGTTTAGGCAGAGGTATTCAGTCTTCCAACTTTGGTCCTCGATCCATTTTTTTACCACGGCTTCGTCCCGGACGATTTTTACCCGTGCTTTGAAACCCTCGAAGGGCATGCGAAAAAATCTTTCGGCGTGCAATTTGCGGAGCTGATTCTGATAATCGTGATAGTTAGGCGGGCCAAGGATCACTCCGCTCATGCCGCATTGGGCGACGAAGGTGTAGGTGCCTTTGGGCGCCTCGATTTGGGTCCGCTCGGACTGATAAAACGTGGTGAAATGTTTGTCCAATACGTATTGCACGGCCTCCGCCTCCGAAAGCCAGAGCGTTTCATCAAGCGCGCAAACAAACAGAGGTTGGATGATCTGGCCATCGGGTTTCTTTTCCACACTAATGGTCAGAGATTGGCGTTCAGGCTTTTGCAAAACCATCTGCGCGATATCGAACAAGGGATAGGCGCGTCCCGTCATTTTTATTTGGCGAGCGAGTGAATCAACGCCTTTATCGTCCGGCCTGAAAGCAACATTCAGGTCGGGCAATGGGGCCGGGGCCGCTTCTTCGCGCCTTGGCCTGGCTTCGGGACGGCGACGATCATCGGGCCGGCGGCTGGAAGGCCCGCGATCGGGCTGGCGCGAGGGGCCGGACCTTGCTCGCTGTGGCGGGGGACGGCTCGGGCCGCGGTCCTGCCGCCGATTCTGTCCGGAGGCGGATTCGCCAGCATAGTTGGCATAGCGGTTCTGATCGGCTGGTTTTTGCGCCCAAGCCGGCAGAAAATGCAAATCGAGATCCAAATCTGTTTCTGGCAAATTACTCATGTCTTAAACCGCGCGGCGCCGGTTTACTGCGCCGCGAAAAGGTTGCAAGCTAAGCATGGAGTGGCTTTGGTCAGATTGCAAGCGCCCCGTGGAGTAAAAAGCGGGATTTCGGCTGCACCCTCTAGCGCCGACTGGCAGCAGGCCGTATCACAGATTGGCAATCTGCGTTGCGCTCCAGCATTTGACACCGGCCAGCTCCAAGTCGATTACCAATCGGCGCTACATCTGTGTCAGCGCTCCCTTTGGCCCTGCGCCTCGTGCTTGACGGGTCCGACAGCGATTCCTATTTTGAGGCGAGAACGCAAGTTTTAGCACCATGAAAACCAATTTCAGAATTGAAGCAGATTCGTTGGGCGAAATGCAGGTACCCGCCGCGGCTTATTACGGGGCGCAAACAGCCCGGGGGGTGGAGAATTTCCCGATCAGCAATCTGCGCTTCTCTCGGCAGTTCATTCGCGCGCTTGGGCTGATCAAAAAGCACGCCGCCATCACTAATGCCGCGCTGGGTCTGGTGCCGGCTAAAGTTGCCGACGCTATTCAAACTGCTGCGCAGGAAGTAATCGACGGCAAGCTGGATCCCCAGTTCGTGGTTGATGTGTTCCAAACCGGCTCCGGCACTTCCACCAACATGAACGCCAATGAAGTCATCGCCAATCGCGCGGCGGAGCTTCTCGGCGGCAAGCGCGGCGATAAACTCGTCCATCCCAACGACCACGTCAATTTGAGCCAATCCAGCAATGACGTCATCCCATCCGCGATTCATCTGGCCGCGCTGGAGGCGATTGAATCTCAAATGCGCCCTGCCCTAAACGAGCTTCACGAAACCTTGCTGAAAAAGGCCGAGGCTTTCTGGGAAACATTGAAAATTGGGCGGACCCACTTGCAGGACGCCACCCCGATTCGATTGGGACAGGAATTTAGCGGCTACGCCAGCCAGGTCGCCCATGGGTCAAGACGGCTGGAAAATGTCAGGCCGCATCTCTGCGAGCTGGCCCTGGGAGGCACGGCGGTGGGGACTGGAATCAATGCTCATCCGGAATTTGCCCAGCGAACTATCGCTGGCCTTGCCAAAGAGACCGGTCTTGATTTGCGCGAAGCGCCCAACCATTTTGAAGCTCAAGCGGCTCGGGATACGTGTGTGGAGACCAGCGGCGCCTTGAAAACCGTCGCCGTAAGCCTTCGCAAAATCGCTAATGACATTCGCTGGCTTGGATCGGGTCCCCGGCTCGGGTTGGGAGAGCTCAAATTGCCCGCCACCCAGCCCGGCTCATCGATCATGCCTGGAAAAGTCAATCCCGTGATGTGTGAAATGGTGATCCAGGTCGCGGCGCAGGTCATCGGTAACGACACCGTTATCACTCTGGGCGGGGTCTTCGGGAATTTTGAGCTCAATACCATGATGCCCCTCATTGCTTATAATCTCCTCCAATCCATCGAGCTGCTGACCAATGCCAGCCGGGTGTTTGCGCGCCGCTGTGTGGCAGGGCTGGAGGCGGATGTGACCCGCTGCGAAACGGGCATTGAGCGCAGTCTGGCCATGTGCACCGCCCTGGCGCCGGTCATCGGCTACGATCACGCGGCGAAGATCGCCAAAACAGCGTTCGAAAGCAATAAAACGGTGCGCGAGGTGGCAGCGGAAATCTCAGGTCTGGATCAGAACACCCTGGACGCACTTCTGGATCCCAGGAAAATTGGCTGAGCGCGGCCCGTCGAATATTGGTCTTCACGGTTTCCGGAGGAAAGCGCGCATTTCCACGCAGAAAAGAGGAGTCCTCGGACTATGGTTAAGGGCCTTGTCTGTGCAACTGGGACGTATAACTTGGTTGCATGATGTTGAAACGAATCGGTGTTCTTTGCCTCGTAGCCGGCTGGTGTGCGCAGCATAGGGTCGCAGCTCAACCCCAGCCTTCGCTTTCGGAGGAGTTGCGTAAAAAGGTGGCGGGACAAGTGGCGGAGGTTTGTTCGGACCTCGAACCGGTTTACAAGAATTTCCATGCGCATCCGGAGCTTTCCCTGCGCGAGGAGAAGACGTCCCAGCGGGTGGGCGATGAATTGGAGCGACGCGGTTTCAAGGTCACTCGCCAGTTCGGAGGCTTCGGGGTGGTAGGCGTGTTAAGCAATGGGCACGGCCCCACCGTCCTCGTTCGCACGGACATGGACGCCTTGCCGGTGGCCGAACAAACGGGCGTTTCCTATGCCAGCGAGGTCAAAGCGTTGGACGATAAGACTAACACCGTCGGGGTCATGCATGCGTGCGGCCATGACATGCACATGACCGTCTTCCTGGGCGCGGCGCGCATTCTAAGCCAATTGAGAGAGCAATGGCACGGCACGCTTCTGATGATTGGACAGCCAGCGGAGGAAAAGGTGCAAGGGGCCAGAGCGATGCTGGCAGATGGCTTGTTCACCCGCTTTCCCAAGCCGGATTACTGCCTGGCGTTGCATTGCGCCCCGGATTTGCCCGCGGGCACCGTGGGGGTCACCGAAGGTTACGCGCTGGCCAATGTGGATTCCGTCGATATTGTGATACGCGGCGTGAGCGGTCACGGGGCGTGGCCCCACAAGACCAAAGATCCCATTGTGCTAGCGGCCCAAACAGTGCTGGCGCTCCAGACAATTGTTAGCCGCGAAACCGACCCGACGCAACCGGCGGTCGTGACGGTGGGATCGATTCATGGCGGCACCAAACATAATATTATTCCGGATGAAGTGCGGTTGCAATTGACGCTGCGATCTTATTCCGACGAAGTGCGCCAGCATACCATGGACGCCATCCGGCGCATCACGCGAGGCTTGGCGGAGGCTGCCGGAATTCCGGAGGACCGATACCCGGTCGTGACCTTGGCCGATGAATCCGCCTTTGCGACCTACAACACTCCGGAGTTGGCTCAAAACTTGACCAGGGTCTTCAAAAATTGGTTGGGCCAGGATCGCGCTATCAGCACGAAACCTATCATGGGGGCGGAGGATTTTGGTGTCTTTGGCCGCACCAACCCCAAGATTCCCATTTGCATCTTTTGGCTCGGCGCGGTCGATCCCGAACGGTTCAAAGACCATGAGCGCACTGGCAAAGTTCTGCCAGCACTTCATTCGAGTCAGTTTTTGCCCGTCCTCGAACCCACTCTGCAAACCGGGGTAACGGCGATGACGGCGGCGGTGTTGGATCTGCTCGGAAAGTAAGGGTCCTGGGGAGAGGGCGGCAGGGCGCGTTGTTTGTGCCTTGCGCAGGCTTAAGGCATGGGCACCGCGCGATAGAACCGCCGGCCAGAACCGCCGGGCGTAGTGTCATTGTATGACTGATTAGAACCACCCAGGACGATTGTGGTTAAGTTAGTCCATTGCGCCCGGTCGCTTGACCATTGGATCGCATAAGTCCCTGGCGCACCTTGAAGAGTCAGTCCAATGGTGGGGAAATTTACTATCTTAATGCTTAAGCGGCTGGCTGGATTCCAATGCAGGATGACATTGCCTGTGGCTCCCGCCATCCCATCCACGGCAATTCGATAGACCCGCCCTGCGACGGCATTGAAGGAAGCTCGGCTCGTCAAGTTTCCGCCGGAATCGTTATCACTCGCAACCGCCGTCAGACCATCCACCGTGGCGCCAGTGTAAACGGCTAACAGGGTGTCAAAATCACTTCCGATAGTGTCAAAGGCGAACCACCCACTCGCCGGCGCCGTCCAGCAATACCAGACGGAGTGTCCTCCGAAATCGCCATTGTGATCCGGTTCGCCGGCTTGTTTGGTCGCGCCAATTGTGTAGCCGTTTGTTCGACCTCTTAGTCCAGTCAGGGTTTGACAATTTTTGATAGCATCATTGAGCGGTGGATTGATGTTCAGCACTACGGTGCCATAGCCCCCAAGGTAACCGTCCACGGCAATGTAATACAGATGGCCGCTGACTGCGTTGAAAGAAAGGGCGCTTTGCTTGTTGGTGGGCGCGCCGATGTCGTCGTTGCTGGCGATGAGCGTTAGGCTTGAAACGTTAGAACCTGTATAGACCGCCAGGAGGGTGTCAAAATCACTGCCTTCGGTTGACAGCCGCACCACGCTAGTGGAACTGGCCCTTCCTTGATACCAGACAGAATGGCCGCCAGCATCGCCGGCGTGGTTGGGTTCCCCGGGTTCTTTAGTCGCGCAAGCGTTGTAGGTTCGGAAACTGAATGGACTCCCCGGAATACTCGTGGCGTTGGCGAAATTGTTATTCGTCAGTGAAGGAGAGCACTCCGAGGGAATAACCACTGGAATTCGGGAGATGTTGTTGCTGTAATCTGACTCAGCGATGGTATGGTTCGGGTTAATTTCCACTTCCAACGTATAGTTGCCTCCGGGAACGCCGGTGATGTCAATCCCCTGGCAGGGTACCTGGTCGAGATAAACATCAGCCCACCCCGCTTGAATGCCCTGATAGTTGCAGTCGTAACGGCGATTTGGATTGGCACCGGGCTTCCACGCGAGCACGTCCTCGAGGCAAAAGCCAATCTTTTTGCCCACCACCACCACGTTAAGACCGCTGTCGAGCAAGCGGTATTCGGCAAATCCGATGTAATGGTAATGGTTGTGGCAAGGATCGAAAATAAAAGCGGAATTGGTCTGCGGATTTCCCAGAATCAAATCGCCCGCGCCTTCATTTCTGGTCTGAGTCGTGAAAGCGAGCAACCTGCGGATGCCAGCTTGGACGCACCCTTCGGTGACCGTGCAATCGCCGGTAGCAAAAGTGCGATAAACAACGTACGGATTTGCGGCTGGAGCATAGATCGTTAGATCGGGAAGGGCCGCCCCACTCTTGAAGAACGCCACCGCACTCAAGAGCACGGCGGCCACGACGGGACAGGGAATCGAAATATGGTTCTTCACACTGGCATCGAGTCTCTACTCAGTGATGGTTAATACAGAAAAGCTATCTCACAGGCCCATGAATCCTGCGATGGGGCATACCCCTATCTGGCCTGAAATGAGGACCCCAATGGGATTCCAGGAGCTATGAAAGCTTTTGGGATGCAGAGACGAGGCCAAACCGGGCTTTTTCCACCCAGCCGGCAGCGGTGCCCGTGCGGATAAAAAGGTACCGCCCGCGCTCGCGCTCAAGGCGCGCCGTTTCGCCTGCGGGTATTTTGGTGAGAATCTGGGCCTCGGCGGTGGGGGTCAAGCGCAACGGGGTTTCTTTGGCGAGGACGATTCCAAGTTTCGAGCGAGCCTGAACTCCGGCCAGCGCGGGAATGGTGAGCAGGAAGATGGCGAAGCCGGCGGCCGCCACTCCCTGATGCCAATCGGCTTTGCGCCAGCGCAGGATGCCGGGGAGCACCACCATGGTCACGGCCAGCCAGCAGCTCAGGCAGGCGAGCCAGGCCCAGGCGTCCACCGGGAGCCAGGTCGAACAAATCTCATACCAGGCAAGATCGGGGGCATCGAGTTGGGCGAACTTGCGGGCGAAGCGCAAATTGGCGCGAGTGTTTGGATTGAAGGGATCTAGCCATTGCGCCCGCTCCCAGGCAAAAATGGCGGGGCCGGCGTGGGCGCACTGCCACTCCGCATTTCCCAAATTGTGCAGCGTGCCCGCAGCCGGCGCGGATGCGGCAGCCTCGCGGAAAAGGGCCGCCGATTGCTCAAAACCCCCCGCGCTGTAAGCTTGCGAACCCTGTTTGAAGAGATCTTCCGTCGAGGCGGGAGCTGCGCCCGAGGCGACTCCGAACCAGAGCCCAAGAGTCAGGCAAAAGACACCGGCGAACCGTGGCGCTCTAATTGTTTTCCTCACAATCTCCCCTTCAACTGAACCAGCAGGCGCTCCAAGTCCGGTTGCAACGCCAGCAAATCCGATCCGTCCCTGGCGGGGCCACCGAACCGAAGCCCATCCGCGGCGGCAAAGAGGCGGCGCACTAATTCGCCAGGGCTGCCGTGTCGTTCCTGGGGGGGCAACTCTTGTAAAACATCCGCGCAGACCAGCGCCTCCGGATTAGCTGCCCCGTGCGGCGCGCAAGCTTCGCGCAGCGCATTGATGGCGCCGGTGACAAACGCTACTGCATCCCGGGCCGCGCAGGCCCGGCGGGCCAATCGAAGCTGGCGGCGGAGGCCCCGTTGGGCGCGGCGTTTGCGGATAACTTCCGGATGTTCCTCCAAGTAGCGCCGCCGCCGATCCCAAATCCACAGACCCGTCAGCGTTAAGGCCGGCAGAAGTTGCAAGGCGAGAAACCACCAGTGCCTTTGCAACGCCAGCAGACTGCCCACGGCAGTGCCGGGCGTTTCCGCCAAACCAGTCAAGACGAACTCCCTTTCCCGGCTGGAGATTTCCTCGCCGTCGGGGCCAGGTCCGGGCCGCGGCGAAGGCTGTAACTGCGTGATTGTCCCAGGGGGAGCAGGCTTCACCGTCAACGGCACCGGCGGGATCGTCAGATCCACATAGGCGCCTTTCTTTGGATCGAAATAGCTGAAGGGAATGGCCGGGGTGGCTTTGCTGCGTTCGCTGAGGGGAATGAGGGTATAAGTGAAACTGGCCGAGCCTCGTTGCATGATGACGTAAGAGGGCGAAGTGTCGCCGACCGGTGGAAAACTTTGCCACTCCCGGAGGAACGAAAGTTGAGGCAGTGTTAGCCGGCCAATGTTGCCGTCTCCGTGAAGGGTCACCGTGAGGGTAAGAGGATCGCCCGCCCGCACTTCGTTGGTCGAGAGTTTGGGCGGTTCCAGTTGGAAAGCGCCAATCGCGCCAGTAAAACCCGGCAGTTGCCCCTCCTTGGGCATGGGCTTTACCGTCAGGGTTACGGGTTCTGAGTCAACGAGAGCATTGTAACTCTGGAAAACAGCTTGCTGTCCTGGGATCAAGCGGGTGGACATGCTGTGGCCTTGCGCGACCAGTTGCTCCTGGCCAGCGCGCATGGGTGTGATCACCACTTCGTTGATGAAGGCAGGATAGGCCTGGCCGTTGCGCCGAATGGTTTCCCGCCGGCCAAAGGAAATAGGTTCCGAGAAGATAGATTCACCCGTGATGTGCGGCTGGGAAAGCCCTAGCAAAGTGCCATCACCTGGATCCAGAAGAATGACCCGCACTTTAAGGGTCTGGCCCGCATAGACATCCCCCTCCGGCAGTTCAATCAGCAAATGCGGTGCTTCCCGCAGTCCGGGTGTTCCCGACGCGCTGACGGTCAGCCTCGCTTCGGGAACGGTCACCGTCTTGCTATAAACCGCCACGGGAAAGGACGGCATGGTAAAAACTCCCGTCGAAGTGGCGTTGGCATGAAAAATAATCGTGGTTTGCGGTTGCAACTTCTGGCCGCCCACGGGCTGGTAAGCTTGTCCGCGCCCGCCTGCTTGCAGATGGAGGCCATCCGGCGCCGGAAGGTGGTCCGGCAACTTGACCGATTCGTCCAAAGCCGTCAGCACAATCCGATAGATGGACTTTCCCCCTAAGGGCACTGTCGGCGGGTCAAACTCGGCACGCGCCGTCACGGGCGCATCCATGTCGATGGAAGCAGCGGAGCCAATCAACGCGCTGAACGCGTCGGGAGTGGCGGGCGCAACGCGCGGGGCAAGCTGAGCGACGGGCGCGATGGCCGGCTCGCGGACTCGCATCGCAGGCCTGATCTGAAAGGGGGCGGGTGGCGAGGTGATGGCGGGAACGGTGATGGGCGGCGTTTGGGCGGAGGCCACCAGGGCCCCGCCGCGAAGGATGGCCAGAAGGAGAACCAGGTGAATCATTTTTGCTCTCACCAATCGCGGCGTTTCCGATCTTTCGGGGCGCCGGTATCCGTCATGCCCAAAGGCAGCTTTCGATTGGTATCGAGCCGCAACATCTCCAGGAGGCGGGCGGCTTCTTCCGGGGTGAGGAGCTTTTCCTGGCCTTCTTTGGCTTTGGCCTCTTGTTGGCCGGCTTTAGGTTCTTTGGGAGGCTTGTCCTGATCCTCCTCGTCCTCCTCTTCGCCCTTTTCGCATTGTTGCTTCAGTTCCTTGGGCAGCCGTTTCTTCAATTCTCCCATTTTCTGGCGCAGGGCCTCGCGCGATTTCTTGGTACATTGGCTGCTTTTCATGACGAGCCGTTGCGTATCCACTAGTTTGGCAATACTTCGGTCCACCGCTTCCGCATTGGCCTGCGCATCCGTATCCGAACGGCTTAACTCATGTGCGCTTTTGAAGTCCCCGGAAGCCCTTTGCCATTTCGACAGGACCACACCATAAGATTCCAACGCAGTCTGGACCGCTTCGGTCGCGGCCTTCAATTCTTTGCGAGCGCCGCGGCCTTGCATGTAAGCCGCTACAATCGTCTGGACATCCCATTGCGCCAGCGCCTCATCCGCCGCCTGAAGCGCGGCGTCCCCATTTTCACAAGCCCGTTGAGCAACCGTCTCACTCGATTTGCCATTGGGACCCGCTTTCAACTCCTGCACCCCCTCCTGGAAGCGGACATGGCCCAGATTGTAAAGGGCTGGGATCTGCACTTTTTCATTCTGGCTGAACACAGCATCTTGGAGGGCCGCCTCGGCCTGGCGGAATTTGTTCTCCCGCAACTCTTGCGTGCCTTGATTATAAAGTTTGCCTGGGTCCGCGCCAAACAGGCTCAGGTTCACACTTAAGGCCACAGGAATGGCTGTCCTCCACCCGATTTGTTTAAGCAACTGCGCGCGCATAAGTTCTCAGGCCCTATTCTCGCTCAATTTTCGCCTTGTGCCAATCAAAGATTCAAGGATTAGGAGAATGCAGACCGCCGCGACCGGGACTTGGAACCGGTCCACCCCCATTTTGCGCAGCTTGGAGGAGTCGGAGAATGCCGCCGAGGTCTCGACCAAGTGTCGGACTTGGTTCAGGCCCTCGCCGAGAGGCCCCAAGGAGTGATAACTTCCATGGGTGGCTTTGGCAATCGCGCTCAAAGTAGTCTCATCCAACCGGCTCTGCACGACACTGCCATCGGTGTCCCGCACATTATCGGCAACACCCTGTTCATTGACGATCTGGATGGCACTCCCCGCCGACGTGCCCACCCCGATAGCAAAGACGACTATCCCTTTTTTGGCTAATTCCTCCGCCGTCCGAATGCCGCTCTTTTCCAGGTCCTCACCATCGGTCAGCAGGACCATGATTTTGCGCCGGTCGTTTTTCTCCATCGCTCGATAGCCTTCATCGAGCGCGCGTCCAATGTCGGTGCCCGGAACTGGAATGGTCTTCTCGTCCACCGCCAGGAGAGCCTCGCGGAAAGCATCATAGTCGAAGGTCAGCGGACATTGCAAAAAGGCCTGCCCCGAAAAAGCCACCAAACCCATGCGGCCACGCCCATGGCGCTGGACAAAATCCAGAATGGCATATTTGGCGCGGGACAGCCGATTTGGTTTTACATCTGCCGCCAACATGCTCCGGGAACAATCGAGCATAAACAAAACATCTTCGCCCAGCGCCCGAGAAACCTCGGAGGTTTCGCCCCACTGGGGGCGCGCCAGGGCCAGCCCGGTCCCGGCGATGGCAAGAACCAGCAAGAGATTTTTCAGCGCGCGCCGCGCGGGACTGTGAGAGCGCATCAGATCCGGAAGCAGCTCGGGCGCAGCGAAGAGCTCGAGCTGCTTTTTTCTGGCCCACGCGGCGTAGCGATGCAGCGCCAGGACGAAAATTGGTCCCAACCCCGCCAGCCAAAGCCAGCCGGGTTCAGCAAAATGGGGATGAGTAAAACTCATCTGAAACATGGCGGCATCGTACGCGATTCAAAGGAAAGGGAGAAATCATCTTTTCATTTTTTCGAGCTTGGGGAAATAGGATATGGCAGTTGCAGTTGGATGGGGCGACTCCTCTCCTCCTGCCGTCGCGTCGGACGCTATGGCAGCCGGCGACCCTCTACTCCACCGAGGAAGAGGGGGAGAACACCGGGGGCGATGGGGTTTTGCGTTTTCATCCGACCATGGCTCCTACGTCAGGGCGCACGCAATTGTTGGCCTCGGTGGCAAGGCCGCCCGCCCAGGCAATCTCACAATGCCTGGCGGAGTTATACGTGTTGTGGCCCTCGCTAAAAATCCACTTGCTGCCATGGAACATTTTGCGCAAAGCAAAGAAGTCAGCGGCAATGTCGTCTTCGCTCCTGGGAAAACGCTTCTGGGCCACTGCAAGCTGGTTCATCAGCCTAAAACCGATGTCGTGTTTCCGGCTGGAGAAGTTGACAGGAATAACCCGGCCGGGAAAATGTTTGGCGGCTTCCCAGCAAATCTGTTGCCCCATAAAAAGGTCAGGCCGGGTATTAGTCCCAAATCCTCGCCTAAGCGGACGGAACAAAAAATTTCCACCCCCCCCTCTCCCGGGAAGCATCCCGTGCCGGTCCGTACCCGCTAAATCCTCGCCTTAAGTGCGGAAAATCTTCCTAACTACTTGATCAAGAAACACTTC
>JBBRPK010000046.1:0-37449 GCA_038228235.1 Verrucomicrobiota bacterium | reverse complement strand
TAGAGCCTGTTTTAAAATTCCGTGGGGTCCTGTTTTCGGGGAAAAGGCCGGATGGCGAGGCGCGACGAGGGGAGCATATCCGCCAGCGATCTGCGACCGAGGAGCAACGAAGCCAGTCGGCCTTTTCCTCGAAAACCCTCCGGGCGGCGGGTCTTTTGTCTGCGGCCTGCGTTGACTCGGCCGTCACAGCCCGCTGCGGGGATGCTCTGGCCTCGCCGCCTTGGCCACAGCCAAAATCCCTCGCCGCAGGACCCCACGCAATTTTAAAACAGGCGCTTAGTCTCAGCTTGAACGTTCATTGGAATAACAATCTCATTGCTTTGGAGCTGGCAATAATACATCATTGCGGGGCATGAAGGTTGGGCTAGACTGGTTGGATATCATTTGAGCCATACTTTTAAACATGCTTAATCTGACCCGACAACAGCAACTGGTCATTGTCCTGGTCATTCTTTTGTTCCTAACCGGTTGGACCGTTAAGGCTTGGCGCACGGCCCATCCGCCGGCGCAATTGACGCCTCCAGCGGGTCACTAATTTATGCACGAAGTCAATTTTGAAGAAACTCTCGACAAGATGATTGAGGGCGACCTGCGCTACAATCGCCATGCCTATTTGTTTATTCGCGAGGCCCTTGATTACACGCAAAGAGTAGTGGAGAAGAAAGCGAAAGGGGAGGTGCGGCATGTCTCCGGACAGGAGTTGCTGGCGGGGATTCGCAGTTACGCGCTAGAACAATTTGGCCCCATGGCGCAGATGGTTTTTGAGCAGTGGGGCATCCGGGGTTGTGAGGACTTTGGTGAGCTCGTATTCAACATGGTGGAAAGCAATCTGCTGGCGAAGACGCCTAAGGACAGCCGGGAGGATTTCAAGAACGGTTACGATTTCTTCGAGGCTTTTCGCCGTCCGTTTCTGCCGCTCAAACAAACCCCTGAGCCTGCGCGCGAGCCTAGATCAACGCAAGTTTAACGCGTTGCGAGCGAGTGGGCGCTGGAGTTGCCTGAAATTATGTTCACTAATTCTATTTCGATTGCTTACGCGGGTGGCGATCTTGCCATTCCTGCCATTCCTGCCGGAGTCCATTTACTGACGCTGGAAAATGGGTTGACTCTAATCCTCCGCGAAGACCACAGCGCCCCAGTCGTTTCAGCGCAGGTCTGGTGCAAGGCCGGCAGCATTGATGAAGGGAAATGGCTCGGGGGGGGCCTCTCGCACGTGCTCGAACATATGCTTTTCAAGGGCACGACCACGCGAGCTGCCGGGCGCATCGATCAGGAAATCCAGGACGCAGGAGGTTACATGAATGCCTATACCTCGTTCGACCGCACGGTTTATTGGATTAATGTCCCGAACACCGGCGCAACCGTCGCCATCGATATCCTCTGCGACATCGTCCAGAACGCCAAGCTGCCGGCCGAGGAAATGGTCAAAGAAAAGAAGGTTATTCTGCGGGAAATGGACATGAACCAGGATGATCCGACCCAGCGCTCGGCGCGGCGGCTGTTCGAGACAGCTTATACCAAAAGCCCCTATCGCTTCACCGTCATCGGCTACCCGGATATTTACAACGAGGTGCAGCGGGAGGATGTTTTCGCCTATTACCGCGAAAAATATGCCCCCAACAATCTCTTCATGGTGGTGGTGGGGGACATCAAAGCGAAGGAAGCAGAGGGGCAAATCCGGGCAGCGTTCGCACAAGCGAAAGCGCGGGCCATGCCCCCGTCGGTTTTGCCTGCCGAACCCAAGCAGGTCGCCAGCCGCGAAGTTATTGAAGAGGCGCCAATTGAGATGGGACATTTTCACTTTAGCTGGCACATTCCGGAATTGCGCCATCCTGACGTGCCGCTGCTGGATGTGCTGGCCACCTTATTGGGGGGCGGACGCAGTTCACGGCTCTACCAGGAAGTGCGCGAGAAAAAGGGGCTGGTCGCGGCTGTGGATGCCTGGACCTACACGCCAGGAAATCCGGGCTTGTTTGGAATGAGCGCGGTGGTGGAGCCTGAAAAATTCAACTCCGCGCGGGAGGCCATGCTGGCCGAAGTCGAGCGCATGAAGAGCGGGTTGATGACCACCGAAGAATTAACCAAAGCGGTGAAACAATTTACCTCGGCCACCCTTTCCAGCCGCAAAACCATGCAGGGCCAGGCTCAAGATTTGGGCGGCTCCTGGATGTCGGCTAACGATCTAAATTTCTCCGCTCGCTACCTGGAAGCGGTTAAGCGCGCGACCCCGGGTGACCTCCAGCGGGTCGCCCGAGAACATTTGACCACGGAAAACCGCACACTCTACGCGCTTGTGCCCAATGGCACCGCGCCCAAACGAGCCGAGAACGCCGAGGTAACCGCCGAAAAGGCGATCCAGAAATTCGACTTCGGGAACGGCCTTCGCCTGCTGGTGAAAGAAGACCACCGGCTTCCCTTCGTGGAATTCCGCGCGGTTTTCAAAGGCGGTGTGCTGGCTGAAACTGAGGAAAATAACGGCGGGGCTCTGCTCATGGCCAAGATGCTGTTGCAAGGCACCCCCACCCGCACTGCCGAACAGATCGCCACGGAAATTGAAAACCTGGGCGGCAGTATCGAGAGCTATGGCGGCAATAACAGTTTTGGGGTCAACGCCGAAGTGATGAGCCAGGATTTCAACGCTGCTTTAAATCTGGTCGCCGATGTCATTCTCCAGCCGACTTTCCCGGAAGCAGCGTTCGAGCGCGAACGACAGATGCAACTGGCCAGCATCAAAGCCCAGAAAGACGATTTGTTGTCCACGGCCAGCCGCCGGATGCGCCACGCTCTCTTCGGCGGCACGGGCTATGGCTTGACCACGCCTGGCACCGAATCGAGCGTTCAACAAATCCAACTTGCCCAGGTGAAGCAATTTCACCAGCGGCTGGCTGTGTCTAACAATTGTGTGCTCGCCATTTTTGGGGACGTGCACGCCGACGCCGTCCGGGCCGCGGTGGAGAAGCAGTTCGGCGCCTGGAAAAAAAGCCCCGAGCCTCTCGCGGCCCTGCCCAAGAGCGCGCCGCTGACGGGGATCCGGCGCATTATTGAGAGGCGCGAGAAGAAACAGGCAGTGATGGTCATTGGCTTTCAGGGGGTGGCTCTGGACAACCCGGATCGTTATGCCCTGGAGTTAATGCA
The DNA here is from genome assembly GCA_038228235.1 of Verrucomicrobiota bacterium. Lineage (GTDB taxonomy): Bacteria > Verrucomicrobiota > Verrucomicrobiia > Limisphaerales > JBBRPK01 > JBBRPK01. The sequence continues at coordinate 34,314 of JBBRPK010000046.1, read as the reverse complement.
GGAGGCGTGCAGCGATTTAGGTTCGCGCCTGTTTATGTGCATCCGGGAAAAGCTGGGGCTCGCTTACTACGTGGGCGCTCAGAATTTCATCGGGTTGGTCCCGGGCTACTTCGCTTTTTATGTTGGCACGGAACCGGAGAAAGTCGCGCTGGTGGAGAGCGAATTGTTGAAAGAGGCTGAGACGCTGCGGCAAGAGGGCCTGAGCGCAGAAGAACTCAAACGTTCCAAGGCCAAAATCATTGGCCAAAAGAAAATCTCCCGCCAGGATTTGGGCGGCTTGGCCATGACGACCGCGTTGGATGAACTTTACGGGCTCGGTTACCAGTTCAGCGACACTGAGGATGCCAAATACGATGCCGTCACTTTAAAAGAAGCGCAAGCAGTAGCGCGAAAGTATTTGAAAGCGGAGGCCTTGGTGGTTTCGATAGTGCAACCAGAAAAGGCTTAGAGCCTGTTTTAAAATTGCGCGGGGTCCTGTGGCAACAAACAAGACCACAGGCAGTTTTCAAAGGCTCTCAGTCAATTCGCAAGACTCGATAGAATCGTTGTCGAATTGATCCAATGGCATCGGTGGCGGAGGCGGCAGAGTTTGTCGCTATAAGGTCGTTGCCAAGGTTAGTCCAGAAATTTGTGGGAAGACGGGTGGCATACTGCACCCGATATGTTTTGCCAGGAAAGGCATTCCATTGGATCGAGACTTGGTGGCTCAAATTGACAGCGAGACGGGCCAACGGGGGCGCCAGTTGGTTGGTGGCGATCAACTGGAAATTGAAGTCCATGGCTGAGCTGCCGCCGCTGTGTTGATGCACTTCCACAGCCACGACATTGTCCCCAGGAAGAAGCTCGTCCGGGTCGATGAGTGGGCCATCGTGGAAAGATGTTTTGTCCGTTCCGCTGACACTTAGCGGCGCGACCGTAAGATTGCTGATGATGCCAGTAGCGGGCATGTTGCTGCGGAAGACTTCCTGCCCGTTCAAATAGACCACGGCTCCGTCGTCGCGCTGCACGCTTGGGAGGAGGGCAGTGATAAGAGACGGATCGTTCACGGCAAAATGGCGGCGAAAATAAGTCGTGATGTACTTGGCGCTGGCGTTCCCGCCATAGCTCACGACAGTGGCTTCGCGGCCGCCGCCATAGCCGAGTTGGGCTGGCCCACTCTTCCATGCGCTGTCATCGAAATTCCCCGCGGTCCACCCGCTGCCTTGGTTGGAACCATCATCGAGATATTTCCAGACGGCATTGGAGGCGATGAGAAACGTGATGACAGATCCACTGCTGGCAGGAGCCAGCGCCTGTGCGCTGTTGGTATTGGAATAAGCGGAGTCGCCGGCGGCATTATAGGCGCGGACACGGTAGTAGTTCGTACTGCCGGGCCACACGGCGCGATCAGCGGTATTCGTCACATTCAAGCCGGCGATGCCGATTTGGACGAAGTTGAGGCCGTTGGTAGAACGCTCAACTTTGAAACCGTCCTCATTATTGGCCTGATCAGTCCAGCTCAGATCGATTTCATTACTAGCGACGCCCGTGGCACGAAGACCTGTCGGCGGGGCGGGCGGACTGAGCGCAGTGGTGGCCGTGGTGGCGCGCGCGACATTGGAAAGGGGGCTAAGATTGTTCGCCTCGTCGGAGGTCTTAAGCGCAAAGTAATACGTGACGGCCGCAGCAAGACTATTCACGGTAAAGGCCTGCGACGTGCCGGCGGCGGCGGGCGCGGGCGCGCCAGAAATTGGCATAGCGGAAACCCAGTTGGTTTCGCTGATTGGGCCGGTGCTGTAGCGAAGATCATAGCTGGTCGCAGTGCCACTGTGGCCGTCATCTCCTGGCGCTACCCAGATGAGAGAGGCGCTATTGCTGCTCACGCTGCTCACCGCCAGGTTCGTCACGGCGGCAGGAGGCGTCGTATCAGCGGGGGCGGCCAACGTGGTGGCCTCGACCATGCTTGAATACATTGAGTTACCCACCACGTTGAACGCTCGTACCTGATAATAGTAAGTCGTGGAAGAGAGGAGACCGGCATCAGTGGCATTCGTCATGCCAGCGCTCAATAAAGCAAACTGAACAAAGTCCAGGCCATTAGTCGAACGTTCTAATTTGAAGCCCGCCTCATTGTCGGAGTTGTCCTCCCACGACACGTTGATCTGGCTGCTGGAAACGGCGCCGGCAATGAGATTGGCCGGAGCGGCGGGCGCATTCGTCGGCGGGGGCGCTTTGTTAATCGTAAAATAGTCGCCAGGCACCGAGTTGGTCTGAAGGAAAACCACATCGAGACGGTTGCTGCTGACATCGATGACCAACGAGCCCAGCACAGCCACGGAAAGGTACATGGCTGGATGATTCAACGAGCCGCCGGAAGTATGGCCCGAAGTTCCACAGACCGTGTAAACCGCGCCTTGATGTCCGGGGGTTCCGGCCGGCTTCATGTACGCGCCCGAGCCATTTTCACGGCCATCGCCTCCATTAATTTCCATGGAGGGAGAAAAGGTGGTGGAAAGTCCGTAATGGCCATCGATCAGGAAAGAGCGTTCGTAGGAATGGCTGTGACCTGAAAGCACCAAATCGACTCCGAAACTTTCCAGGATGGGCAGGACGTTTTCGCGCATCTCGATCATGTGGCTATCGGTATCGGAGTCGTGGCTGCCTTTGCTGTAGGGAGGGTGGTGCCAATAGGCGATGACCCAATCCTGCAGGGACGCCGCGAGGTCCGAGCGCAGCCAGTTGCACATTACTCCGTTGCTGCTGCGATCGGAACTTTGGGAGTCCAGGCAGATAAGATGGATATTCGCATAATCAAACGAATAATAATGCTCGGTCCCACTCGCCACCCCGCCCGCTTCGCCATTTTGCGGGAGGGTAAAAATATCGAAGTACGGGAAGACTCCCGAGGGACTGGTCGAGCCGGAGTCGTGGTTGCCCAGGGTCGGCCAGAGCACGCTGTTCTGAAGGAAAGTCGGGTACATGTTGAACACGGCCGCCTGGTATTCCGTGTCGAGGCCGCTGTTGTAAGCATTGTCGCCCAGCATGAGCCACAAATCCGTGTGACGAGCGCCGGTGTAGGCAGTATAGGCGTCGCGCACCGCTGCCGCCTCCGCACTGGCCGTCCCTGAATCGCCCAGCACCCAGATCCGGGTTGGCTTCATGGCCCCTATAGGCGGGGAGGTAACAAAGAAATCATTCGTGGCGGCTGGGAACCATCCGGACGAAGCGCCGATCTCATAAAAATACTTTGTGTCCGGCTGCAGATTGGTCACCGTAACAATATGTTCCGTCACCACGGCGCCGTTACTCGCGACACCGCTGAAATTCCCTGGAACGTTGCCGTAGCCGACCAAGCTATCAGTAGCTATATCCGTTCGCCAGCGGAGCACCAGACTGCCAGGCGTCCCCTGCTGCAAATAAGGACCGCGAATGACGGAGGCCGCCGCGGCGCACACCCGGCTCTCCATCCGCACCATTGCGAGCAGGAGCAAAGCGAGCATCGCGTGCGGGCAGCGAAATTGAATGGTTTTCATCTGGATTGAAATAGTGGGGATTCCGTCCTGTTCGCTTGCTTCCGAACAGCCTCGTGTTGAAATGTGGGGGCCAACCTTAGGCAAGAATGGTGATAGCAAATCGGCTAGTAAATTGCAAGACAAAAATAGGAATATCTCCAGGAGGAATTTGCCGCCGGAGGTTCTGGCCAAAACACTGGGGGTCGGAAAATGAATTCCCCCATTTTTCTGCCATCCTTTTCCTTAACCCCAATCAAACGGGGATGTTTGGGATGTGGAGTGGGCGCAGATCACGGGCCAGGACTTGGTAGAAAGATGAGCGGCCAGGAAAACGAACCGCAAAGAACGCAGAGAAAACCTATGAGCTGCGTCAGTTTGTGTGGTCCCAGGACGCGGGGTCCCGCAGGAGCATGGCCTCGTTCCTCTTTTCCGCTCTCTCCGCGTTCTTTGCGGTTTAAGTCAGACGAGCTGGGTTCTGAGCTGAAACTATTCTTCCGGGGTGAGGCGGATGGTGTGCGTGACCGGAACGAAGGCGGTCTGCACGGCTTCTACCAACGGCTGGCGCTGCTTCTCTGTGGCGCGTTCGATCTCCTTCATGTCAAAATTGCCCTGCTCGTTGCGCAATGCGAAAATGTCTTTCATGTCCTTGTCTTTGACATCGGCTTCCGATTTGTATTTGCCGTCCCTCAAATCGTGAAAGATTTGTTTAATCTGTTTCGTCTCGTATTGTTGCTTGGCTGCTACCGCTTCATCTACCTTGCGAAAAGCATCCCAGAACGGATTCAACCCATAATCTTCCGTCAGATTGACCCCGTTCTGTAACTGTTGGCTGGAGTAAATCCGGGACTCCAACCCCCAAGTGACCTTATAACTCTTGGCCTTGCCGTTTTTGACGATCAGCGTCATCCGATTGAGGTCCTTGTTGAAGGGAACCAAGGTGGCTCCAGAACGAATGCTGTTATCGCTGGCGAAATCCCCTTTGGCGCAGAACGGATAACGAGTGCTCTTGACGGTGAACTCACCCTCTTTCGCGGAAAGAACCTGGTGACCCTTGGAGACTTGGGCTTTCCCAGTCTCAAAATCATAAGTGAAAGTGCCAAGGTCCCCGCTCAGGCCAAAGGCCTTCAAAAAAGCATAGGCCATGACCAAATGTCCGGCCCCGCCTGGGTGCACGCCATCGCCGCCGGCGATGTTATAATTAGTGGCGTATTTTTGCCGGGCTGTAACCTCAGCCGTGAGCATCGGCCAAAATACATCGGCGAAACCAACTTCTTCCCGCTCGGCGATGTCGATGTCGATATTGCGCAACTCGCAAAGGTTCAGGTTGAGGGGTTCGGGTTTATGGCTCACGCAACCTGGAGAACCTAACACGACGCGGGCGCCATGGGCCTTGAACGCCTCGACAATGGCGGTTTGCTTTTCCCGATATTTTTTGCCGATGCCTTCTTCGTAAGCCCGATACCCATGATCGTTCATCCCATAACAAGTCGTGGCAATGGTGGGCTTGAAGCGCAAGCAATCGTTGGTCATGCGGGCCAGGAAGCCTGAAGCGGTTTCGCCACCCCAACCGTATTGCCGCACACTCAAGGACAGCTCCGGCACGCAAACGGTGAGATAGGTCTCCATGATGCGCGAATACTGCTTCTGCTCCGTGATGGAATCGCCGCAAATCGCGAGGCGATCTCCCTTTTTCAGAAGCAGACGGGACGGCTGAGGGGCTTTGGCCGGATGAAATTTTTCAAAAACGACTTCATCTGGTTTGGTTTCCAAGGTTTGCGCCGCCAAGGCAGCGCCCGCATATCCCAGGAACAGGAGCAACAAAACTCGTTTCATTAACATTCTCATGGTGGATAAAGTGTTGGCAAAATGCGTTCCGCCGTCAAGCGTGAATGCGGAAATTGTCATTATGCAGTTGGAACTCCCGGGTCGGACGAAGGAGTTCTTTTTTGGGAAAGAGATCAGGAACACATGGCCTAGCTGCTGCTGGGATGAGAAACGTTGCGGTTGAAAGGGTCTCTCGTCTGACAATCAGCTTTGCCGGCTGCGAAAACGATCCCAGAATGGTTTGACCTTCCGAAACAATTTGTAGCCAGCGAAAGCGGTGGCGGCCATCCCCCGGCGAGCGGGAGCATTTAGGGAAAGGGGCAGGCGGCGTTTTCGGCCAAACAGGTACCCGAGCAAGGGAGCGGCGAGGAGAAAGGCGGGGTAGGCGGTCCGAGCGATGCCGATGGTTTTAGGAACCCAAGCCGTAGCGGTCTTGATGTGCCGAAGCTCGGCATCAATCGAACGGCGGCAGACATCGCTTCGCGCGAGCAATTGCTGTTTTCGCTCCTCCAATTTGCTTACTTTAGCAGCCATTCGCGATCCTTTTTGATCTCCTCGACGGTGGAAGAGAAGGGCATGGCGCGGTTTTTCAGGCGCGCTTTCAAGCCTAAAACCGCCCAAATGGCTCCAATCAAATAGAGAAGCGTCAACGCTCCAGCCACGTAAACCCGCCATTCTTCTGAAAAAATCAAAATGATGGTGGCAGTCAGCACCAGGACAGTCATGATACCGAAAAACAGACAAAGGGTGATCCACATGACCAACCCGGTGGTGTGCTCCTTTTCTTCCTGGAACTCCACGGCGAGCAACTCGGCCCGGTTTTGCACTGCTGCTAAACCGGAGTCGAGAAGCTTCCGCACCGAAGAGAGCAGGCCGGATGAAGCGGGCTCTGAATCGAACATTTTACTTTCTATTGATGAGCACGCCTAACAGCACGCCGATACCAAAAGCGATGCCGAGGGATTCGTAAGGATGATCCCGGATCACCCGGTCGGTCGCTTTGACGCTGGTGGCAGCTTTTTCCTGGATATTATTCTTGGTCGATTGCCAAGCGTCTCCGAATCTGCGGACCGTTTCCCGACCGGTTTCGATCATTTCATTAGCTTGAGATTTAACATTTTCGCCGGTTTGGCGAGCCGCGTTCTTGGCCTCGTCCAGAGCCCGTTGGGTGTGATCTTTTTCGCTTTGTGTTCTAGTATCCATAATTGAATGCTTTCTTTTTTAAGTTAAGCGCTTGAGGCGTTTCTGTTTCATAAGACGGCTCACCATACGTCGGTTTCTCAAAATCCGTGAATGGGGTCTATCCCCCAGCGCAACAAAGCCTCCCCGAGTCTGGTGAGCCGTTCCTGGAAAGCTGGCAATTCGACCCCGTCTCGGCAAAATGAAGCCATGAAGCACATCTTAGCTCTGGATCAGGGAACGACCAGTTCGCGCGCTGTGGTCTTTGACCATGCGGGATTGATTAAGGCTGTGGCGCAGGAGGAGTTTCCGCAAATCTTCCCCCAACCTGGATGGGTAGAGCATGATGCCAATGACATCTGGGCCACCCAGGCCGGCGTGGCGGCGAGAGCACTGGCCGAAGCGGGGTTGGGTGCCGGCGACATCGCGGCCATCGGAATCACCAATCAACGAGAGACGACGGTGGTCTGGAACCGGAAGACCGGGAAACCCATCTGCAACGCCATCGTCTGGCAGGATCGGCGCACGGCCAGGATGTGCGATGATCTCAAGGCTCGCGGGTTTGAGCCGTTGGTCCGGAAAAAGACCGGCTTGGTTCTGGACGCCTATTTTTCCGGGACCAAGCTCCAATGGATTCTACGCCATGTAAAAGGAGCGCGTGAAAAGGCCAAGGCGGGAGACCTGGCTTTTGGGACGATTGATTCCTGGCTGGTCTGGAATCTGACCGGAGGGAAGAGCCACATCACAGACGTGAGCAATGCTTCGCGCACCATGATGCTCAATATTAAGACAGGTGATTGGGACGAGGAACTACTCAACCTTTTCGATGTGCCGCGTTCGATCCTGCCGGAGGTCCGCTCCTCCTGCGAGGTGTATGGGAACGCCACGCATTTTTCGCCGTCCATCCCGATTGCCGGCTTGGCCGGAGACCAGCAAGCGGCGCTCTTTGGGCAAGGGTGTAATCGGCCGGGGCTGGTCAAGAATACTTATGGCACCGGCTGCTTTATGCTTATGAACACCGGCGCCAAACCGATTCTTTCCAGGAATAATCTGCTCACGACCATAGCCTGGCGCATCGGGCCCCGCACCGAGTATGCCCTGGAGGGAAGCATTTTTATCGCTGGCGCGGTGGTGCAGTGGTTGCGGGACGGCTTGGGTATTATCGACTCTTCAGCGCAGGTCGAAGCGCTCGCTTCAGAGGTGAGCGACACTGGCGGAGTGTATTTGGTGCCCGCATTCGCAGGGTTGGGAGCGCCGCACTGGGACCAATACGCGCGCGGAATCATTGCCGGCCTTACCCGCGGCACAAAGGCAGCGCACCTCGCGCGCGCCGCCCTCGAAGGTATTGCCTATCAGGTGATGGATGTGCTCGAAGCGATGGAAGCAGACGCAGGCATTCGCTTGAAGGAATTGCGCGTGGATGGCGGCGCATGTTCCAACAATCTTCTCATGCAATTTCAGTCTGACTTGCTCGGCGTCCCCGTCGTGCGCCCCAAAGTGTCCGAGACGACCGCTTTGGGCGCGGCTTACCTGGCGGGACTCGCTGTCGGCTTCTGGAAAAGTGAATTGGAAATCGCCACGCTATGGCGGGTGGATCGTAAATTCAAGCCCAGTATGAAATCTGCCGCTCGAAATAGACTTTGCACCGGTTGGAAAAAGGCGCTGGCCCGCGCCAAAGCGTGGGAAAAGTAAGGCATGGACGGGAGAAGGTGGAAGACCGAGGACGACGGGCGGTGGGCGGCTGCAAAGATGCAGGATGCAGATTCCGGGCGCCCTCGCCGGGGGCGAAGTTTGATCTAGTCCTCAGAGGAAGGTGTGCTATAACCCTGCGGCACGAAGGGGCCGGCTTTCCCACGAGGGCGAAGCTTCTCATTCAAGACCAGACAAATAATGTCGCCGCGCCAACTTAAAACCGGTTTCTTCATCCTGGAAGGAGTCAATGCCTTCGCCACTGCCTATTACTTTAACTACCTCTTTTTTTACCTCCAACAAAAATTTGGGTTCAGCAATCTGGGCAACCTGAGCTTCTCTGCGCTTAATGGTTTCGTTTATATTTTCTCGGCATTCTATGGCGGACGCTTCGCCCAAAAGCATGGTTATTTCCTGGCCTTATACGTTGGTTTCCTTGGCATGACTATCATCTTGCTGGCCGGGCCCTTCATGGCGAGTGGACCCGGACAGTTGGTCGTCATGACGCTCTGGACGGTGGCCATATGCTTCACCTGGCCGACCTTGGAGGCGCTCGTAAGCGAGGGCGAGGAGGCGCGCGGCCTGCCGCGGATCGTAGGGATATATAATATGGTCTGGGCCCTCGCGGCGGCGCTCGCCTTTTTTAGTGGCGGCATGTTGGTGGAGCGGCTGGGCTGGGAAAGCATCTTTTGGCTTCCAGCCACTCTGCATCTGGCACAGTTCGGGTTTGCGCTCTGGCTGGCCAGGCAGCATCGCCGCGAACCAACCATCGAACAAGAACCCGCAGCATCTCTCCCTCCTGCCGCCAGCCACAAGTTTCAAGCGAGAGAGGAATATTGGCGGGAGGAAGGAGCGGCCGCGATGGCCGCGGCTCCGGCCCGGCGCGTGGCCAAAACCTTCCTGCGCATGGCCTGGGTGGCCAATCCGCTGGCATATACCGCCATTAACACTGCGTTGCCGCTGATTCCTGATGTGGCCCGGCGGCTGGAACTCTCTCCCATGCTGGCAGGATTTGTCTGTTCCGTTTGGATGTTTGCGCGATTGGCGGCCTTCGTGTTGCTGTGGCGGTGGACGGCCTGGCACTATCGATTTGGCTGGCTGCTTTCCTCTTACCTGTTGCTGATTTTAAGTTTTGCCGGCTTGCTGCTGGCGCCATATCTGTGGGCGGTGGTGCTGGCGCAGCTCGTTTTCGGCTGGTCGATCGGTTTGATTTATTATTCATCGCTCTTTTACTCGATGGATGCCAGCGACACCAAAGGAGCGCATGGCGGTGTTCACGAAGCAGCCATTGGCCTGGGAATTTTTGCCGGCCCGAGCCTGGGCGCATTAGCGCTGGCGTTTTTTCCGAGACAACCCCATGCCAGCGCATGGGCGGTGAGCAGTCTTCTGATGCTGGGATTGGTTTTGCTGACGCAGTTGCGGCGCAGGAGTTGGTGAGAAATCCATGTTAGGACGTTCGGCGTCGCCTCCTCAATTCATCAACGCGCTCCGGCGAGACAGGACGAAGGGAGGTGCGCCAGCCAAGCTGCCTTCCAGGGGGATAAATCATCCCAAAAGCTTAATTTGGGGCGTCCGACTTCATGCGGGCACGACTTCCCTGAGTCAACTGGCCCAAGCGGGAACACTCCAGATGAACGGGCCGCTCCACTGCTCCACAGGCCATGGCATAGCGGGTCAATCCAGCCGTTTCGTGTATGTTCAGCTTGTCCATCAGCAGTTGGCGATGCTTTTCCACCGTCTTAAAACTAAGATTCAAAATGGCGCCTATTTCTTTATTGGAATGGCCTTCCGCGATGAGCTGCAGGACTTCGGCCTCCCGCGAAGTAAGGTGCAGCGCTCCACCCCTTTTCGGCTTTCCCACCATCGATGTCGCGCGACATCGCTCCAGCATGGTTGTGGAAATGCAATCGCTGAAAAAGGATCTTCCCTCACTCGCTTCACGAATAGCCCTCAGCAGGTCAGTGCTGGCGGTATGTTTCACCAGGTAGCCGGAAATCCCATAGGCAATCAAGGCCGCCAGTTTTTCTTCGTCTTTGTAGGAGGAAAGCACCAGCACCTTGGTGGCGGGTCTGGCCCGCAGAATCTGGCGCGCCGCCTCTACTCCATTTAATTGGGGCATGACCAGGTCCATGACTACGACCGCGGGTTGGAGTTCTTCCACCAACCGCACTGCTTCGCGCCCATCCTGCGCTTCGCCTACCACCTTGATGTCGCGGGTGGTATCAATCAGGAGCCGCAACCCTTCCCGGACAATCGTGTGGTCGTCGGCCAATAAGACTGTGATCTCACTCATAAATCTTAACTTTCGCTGTGGTGAGGCCTTTTGCCTCATTGAAGCCGCCATTATGAAACTCCCTGCTCTTGGATTCAAAACTAAAGCTATAGGGTCTTGACCTGCTGAGCGGGCTTTTGAGGATTCGTAACGATTCAGGTGCGGAAGGCGGACGTCCCCGTCCGCAGCGGCCACTGAGTGAATTCGCGGCCATTTTTCGCGTCGTCACTGCTGGGGGGGAGGACACCAGATGAGGATACCCAAGGTCACACCTCCGACCCCGCGGGCTGCCAAATGGCCATAATAATGAGCAACTGCTGGATTTTTCTACGCGATTCTGGCTTTTCCGCCAAGGTAGTCTATTCTACTTTCACTTTGACACCAGCACACGGCAACAACCGCAGGAAAATTATTCTGGCGTGGGCTGCTCTTTTTGTGGCCAGCGCGGTGCTCTTTCTCCCGCAAGCGCCTGCTTTCCAGCAGCCCTCTCATGAGTCCCTGCCCAATTATGACAGGCGTGGGGCTGAGACCCAACAGCCGCTTGAGAAAGCCCGAGCTGCCAGCATCATCGAGCTTCAAAATCGCGTTCCCAGTTTGCATATTGACTTTGACCCGATCCGCGGCGCACCGAGACGCATCCTCTCCCCCACAGCTTTCCTGAGTGGGGCCGGTGGGACAGGCGGGGCGATCACCCCTCGATCCGCTGGCGCGCGGCCCCCCAATGATCCCCATGCGCCCATAGCCGCTTTCCTCAACGAGCATTCCGCTTTGTTTGGCCACGGCGCCGAAATCCTCAGTTCCTCCAGGCTGATACGCGACTATCTCACGGCCCATAATGGTCTGCGAACGGTCGTGCGTGAACAGCACCTCGACCAAATTCCGGTTTATGAAGCCCTTCTCGCCGGGCACATTAGTCAGCGCGGCGAGTTGGTCAATCTTTCCAGCCAATTCATGTCCAACCTCGAACAAGCCGCCGATGCCGGCACGCCCAACCGCGCGCTACTGGAAGCCGCGCCGCTCCTTTCGGCCATTGAGGCGGTGGTGCTGGCGGGGAGAGAAATTGGTGAAGAATTGGCGGCGACGGCCGTGCTTCCGATGGCCGGCGGACCGGACGGAGCGGAGCAGCGCCAAAGGTTTAAGGCGGAGCCGCTTCCCGGCCACGCCATGGCGAAGCTCGTCTGGCTTGCGATGGATCGTTCCACACTCCGGCTTTGTTGGGCAGTCGAACTGACGCGGCGGGTGGGTGCGGAACGGTTTCGAGTTTTAATCGACGTTCAAACTGGCGAGCCGCTCCTGCGTCGCTGCCTGACGGTTTACCTGAGCGAAGCTACCTACCGGGTTTTCACCAACGCCAGTCCTTCGCCGCTTTTTCCGGGCGATTCCAGTCCAACCACAAATCAACCGCCTCTTGTGTCCCGCAGTTTGGTCACGCTGGCGGCGCTCTTCACCAATGCATCTCCCATCGGCTGGATTAGCGATGGTGAGAACGAAACCCGCGGCAACAATGTGGATGCCCATCTGGATCTCAACGCGGATGATTTGCCCGATTTGCCTCGCCCGCACGGGATGCCGTTCCGCGTCTTTGATTTTCCAGAGGATCTGAGCCAGGGGCCGGGCACATATCACGATGCCGCCGTGGTGCAGCTTTTTTACTGGTGCAATTGGATGCACGATCAGCTTTATGAACTCGGTTTCACCGAGGCCGCCGGCAACTTTCAAAAAGACAACTTTGCCCGAGGTGGCGCAGGCAACGATGCCCTTCAAGCCGATTCGCAGGACGGTTCCGGATTCAATAACGCCAACTTCACGCCCACCGATGACGGGGAGAGTCCGCGAGTGCAGATGTATGTGTTTGACGGATCCCGGCCAAATCGGGATGGCGATCTGGATGCCACCATCATTTTGCACGAATACACTCACGGTTTGAGCACCCGTTTGGTAGGGGGCGGCGTGGGGATCTACGGGTTGCAGACCGCAGGCATGGGTGAAGGTTGGTCGGACTTTTACGCACTGACTTTGCTGAGCAGCGCCAACGATGATATTCATGGGAGCTACGTCGAGGGTGGTTACGTTACTTATCAGTTCTTTGGTTTGACTGAAAATTATTATTATGGAATTCGCAGGTACCCTTACACCACAGACCTGGCGAAGAATCCGCTCACGTTCAAAGATATTGATCCTGCCCAAGCCAGTCCTCATGATGGCGCGCCGATCAGTCCGATTGATCCTTTTACACCTTTCAATGCGAACGAGGTGCATCACCAGGGAGAAGTCTGGTGCGTAACTCTGGGTGAAGCGCGCGCCAATCTCATCCAGAAATACGGCTTTGCCCGCGGGAGACAGCTTATTCTTCAATTAGTCACCGACGGGATGAAATTGGGACCGCCCAATCCGAACTTCTTAGAAGCGCGTGACGCCATCATCCAGGCCGATTTGGTGGACAATAGCGGGCTGGATGTTGACGAGCTGTGGAGGGCTTTCGCTAAGCGGGGAATGGGGTTCAGCGCGACTGCGCCGCCCAGCGCGACGACGGCTGGGGTCCACGAAGCGTTTGATCTTCCCGATGCTCTGCTCATTCTGCCTTCCGCCCCTTTCATCTCGAGCGGTCCGATGGGGGGGCCTTTGCTGCCGAATTGCATGACCTATGTTTTGACGAACCACACCTCCAATGCGGTGAGCTGGGCCAGCAAAGGCACGGAGCCTTGGCTGACAGTGGCACCTGCCAGTGGAAAGCTGGCTCCAGGTGCAGCCATCAACATTACCGTCTGTCTAGCCAATGGCGGGAAGAACCTGGCGCTGGGAAACTATGTTGGTTCGATTCTCTTTTCCAACCTCAGCAGCCATGTTGCGCAAACAAGGGATGCGCATCTGCGCGTCATGGATTTTGTCTCCATGCCTTTCGTAGAAGATTTCGAGAGCGGCATGTTTCAATCCTATTGGATGGTTACAGGCACGGGGGATTTTCGCTCGCAAGTGACTACGAACGATGGCCCGCATGGCGGGCGCTTTCACCTGACCATGGACAGCAAGGGAAGCGGTAATTATGCGCGCAACGAAGTCACGCTAGGTGTTGATCTGGGCGGCTATACTAACGTGATGCTCCGTTTTTGGGCGAAACAATTTAACGATGAGCCGGACGGCCCCCCGCCCAGCCCATTTATTGATGGAGCTGATTTCGACGGTGTGGCGATCAGCCAGGATGGAGTGGCGTGGCACGAAGCGCAGGGACTGCGTGACTTGCAAGCGACCAATACCGAGTGGGTGGTAGATCTAGACGCCACCATCGCGGCCCATGGGCTCGCTTATAATTCCACTTTCCGGGTCCGATTTAACCACTACGATGACTTTTCCATTCCCACCGATGGGATTGCGATTGACGACATCTCCCTGACGGGAGTGGCGAACAGGCGCTTGATCGTGACCGTGCCGGAAGCCGCAACGGAAGGAGAAGGCACTTTGAGCAATCAAGGCCGGGTGACTCTCGCTGTGCCAGCCAGCGCTGATCTGACTGTCAGGCTGGCTTCCAGCGATACCTCCAAAGTAAAAGTTCCTGCCGCAGTAACGATTCCAGCCGGAGCAACCCAAATCACATTTGATCTGTTTGTTCAAAATAATTTCTTTTTGGATGGGAACCGCACAGTGGTCATCAGCGCTACGGCCGGTGGTTATTTCGGCCAGAGTGATACCATCACAGTCCACGATAATGAGCGGGCGACGTTGAAGTTGACCCTGCCCAGCATCGCGCGCGAAGGAGAGGGCACTTTGTCTCAAGCCGGAATTGTAACCATGAGCGCCAAACCCCCCAAAGACATTCTGGTGACCCTTTCCTCCAGTGAGACAAATAAAGTCCAAGTGCCTGCGACTGTGATTATCCCGGCGGGGCGGACCAAAGCGGTTTTCGATCTGTTCATCATCGACAACCACGCCATTGATGGGTCGCGTGCGGTGACGATCACGGCCCACGTGGACAACTGGATTGACGGGCGATCTGTCATCAATGTTCTGGACAACGAATCTCCACGCTTGAGCCTGGGCCTCCCCCATTGGGCCAGCGAGAGCGATGGCCTCCGCGCGGGTGTGGGAACAGTTCGGATTCCCGGAACGTTGGAAACGAACCTGGTGGTGTTCCTTTCCTCCAGCAACACCACTAAGGTTCTCGTCCCCGCTTCGGTTGTGATAGGGGCCGGCAGTGACTCCGCCGTCTTCGACCTTGCCTTTGTGGATAATTCCATCAGTGATGGCCTGAGATCGGTTATAATAGCAGCTAGCGCGCCTGGTTTTGGCATGGCGGTCTCGGCCATTACAGTGTTCGATGACGAAACTCCGCCCGTCCCGTATCAACCGAATCCGGACCATCTTGCCGTAGGCGTGCCAGTAACAACACTCCTATCGTGGCGGGGCGGCGTCAGGGAGGCCATCGTCAATGGTGGGTTTGAAACGGGCGACTTCACCGGATGGAAACAAGACAACCTCGATTATGGGGCTTTTGTCATTAATAACGGCACGTTCGACCCGGATGGATCGGAGGGGCCTTTGCCTCCTTTGGACGGCAAGTTTAGCGCGATGACGGAGCAAATCGGCGGCGGCACTCACACCCTTTATCAGGACCTCCTGATTCCCCCGGACGCGGCTTCGGCAACATTGAGGTGGGTTGACCAGATTCGAAATCACGCCGGAGAATTCGCTCTGGCCAGGCAGGAATTCCGGGTCGAAATTCGCAACATGAGCAACGACTTTTTAGCGTTGGCCTTTGCCACGAAGCCAGGAGACCCAGCAACAAACAGTTGGACAAAACGAAGCTTTGACCTCACCGGCTTCCGGGGCCAGGAGATTCGACTCGCCTTCGTCGAAACCGACCACCTCGGATATTTTAATCTACATTTAGACGACATTAGTCTGTTCCTCGGCGAGCCGGCTCCCACATCTTTCGATGTTTATTTCGGGACCAATGGCGCGCCCGGCCCCGGAACGTTTTTGGGCAACACGACCAATCAAAATTGGGACCTCCCGCCGTTGGCGTTGAACACGACTTATTATTGGCGCGTCGTCAGCAGAAGAGGCCAGGCTCAAGCGGCCGGGCCCCTCTGGCAATTCATGACCAGGGGAGTTGGAGAATTGGATCATTTTGAGTGGAGCGCAATTCCGCCCACGCAATTTGTTAATCAGGCCTTTCCGGTGACGCTCACTGCCAAAGACGACATCAACCAAACGATCACGAATTTCAACAGTTCCGTTAGCCTCCGTGCCCTGCCTGGAGCAGGGACTTCCTCGGCGGTCGTCATTACCGAGATAGACACCGGCCCGTCTGATAAAGTGGAGTTCGCGAATGTCTCCGGGCGCCCGATCAGCCTCTCGGGGTGGCAAGTCATAGCCTATGACAGCCAGTCCTGGCCGGGGCCCCGCTTTGGCTTCACCCTTCCCACTAATACTGTTGCAGCCATCGGCGATGTCTTCGTGCTAAATTATTCGGGAATCTCTCCGGGGGCCTATCCCAATTTCTTTGCGGGCACAAATGTCTTTTGGAATGGCGCGTTGCTGGGCAATCCGATCGCCGTTCTATTGCAGGATAATGCGGGCAACCTGGTCGATTTTGTCTGCGCTGGAGGCGCCGATCCTGCTCAGATTACGGAACCCAAGGCCATCCCATCGGAGCAATGGATTGGTTATCCCGTTGCGGCGAACACAAATATAAATCTTACTTACCAGCGCATTGGGAACACCGACCATAATGACAATTCAGATTGGACCATGTCCATGAACAACGTCGGCCAGGTTAACCCGGGCTTGAGTTTGCCATTTCTGCCCCAAAACCCCATCTCACTTTCGCCTGCGAATCTCACTGGTTTTATCGCCGGCGTATGGTCTGGCAAACTCGTGGTCGGGTCGATAGTTCCCGAACTGACGTTGCTCGCCAGCGATGGCCTTGGACACTACGGTTTGGCTGAACCTTTCCAGGTTGGAGCGATGAATGACATTTCCGTAGCCTTCTCCCGCTATCCCAATCTGGCGCTTGTTGGGGACGCCCTCAATTACATTATCACGATCACGAATACCGGCCCAATGTCCGCGGCGAATGTCACCCTCGAAGATGCTCTGCCTGCCGGTGCAACCTTCGTTTCCGCTGCGTCATCGCAAGGCCTTTGCGCAAACGTTGGCGGCATTGTTTTCTGTAATCTGGGGCCGCTCGCCGCCGGGGACAGCGTGTCCATAACCATAGTCCTCAAGGCCCTCCGCGCCGGACTCCTCACTAACACGGCCACAATCAATCGCCCCGAAGCTGAGAGCTCGCTGCTGAACAACATTGCTTCCGCCATCACTGCGGTTGACCTTCCACTCCTCTCGATCATGGGGACGGGTGTCACGGAAGGCAATAGTGGGACGGTCAAGGCAGCTTTTTTGGCGCGACTCTCCGCCCCGTGCACCCTGCCGGTATCGGTCAATTACGCCACTAGCGATAATAGCGCCATCGCCGGTCAAGATTACATCTCTACGAATGGGACGCTGGTCTTCCCGCCCGCGGTCACCAGCCAAACGCTGACTGTGCAGGTGATTGGAGACACTGCTTTTGAATTGCAAGAGAGTTTTTTCGTAAACCTTTCTTCTCCCACCAACGCCGCGATTGCCATTGGGCAGGCGCGAGGCCGGATTTTTAATGATGACCCCCCACCCACCCTCTCCATCCAGGACGCAATCGTGAGCGAAAGCGCCCCTGGCACGACAACCAAAGCGGTTTTCACCGTGCGCCTGACTGGATCAACCCGCCTCCCAGTTTCAGTAAGTTTTGCCACCCAGGACGGGACGGCTGCGGCGGGCATCGATTATGCCGCCCAATCCGGACTGCTCGTTTTCGCGCCCGGACTAGCCAACCAGACTATCTCGATAGAAGTAATGGGCGACGCGATGTTTAAATCGAACGCCACTTTTTCTGTTATTCTGAGCAATCCGTCCGGCGCTACCATCGCCCAGGCGGTGGGCGCCTGCACCATCATTGATAATGGCATCAGCGAACTGGATCATTTTATGTGGAGCGTGTTCCCTTCCCCGCAATACGCCACCATGCCATTCCTCGCGACCATCACGGCCCAGGACCGCCGCAACAACATCGTGACGAGCTTTAACGGCACAGCGGCCATTAAAGCCATCGTCAGCAGCCAGACCAATGCCGTGGGCAGCGGCGGCACCCCCTGGGCATACCCGCTGGGCACTCTTTATCACGATAGCCGCATCCAAACGATTTATCTCGCCGGAGAAATTGGAAGTGCCGGGCGAGTAAGCGCGCTTTCCCTCAATGTTCAGAACCCCCCAGGGCAGACCCTGAGCAACTGGACCATTCGGATCAAACACACTTTGCTGTCCTCTTACGATCAACCCGCGTGGGAAGCAAGCGGTTGGAACACTGTGTATCAAAGGGACCAAACCGTGACCGCCGGCGGTTGGGTCACCTTTTTTTTCGATCTCCCTTTCCACTATAACGGAACAAATAATCTGATGATTGATCTGAGCTTTAATAATTCCTCTTATACCACTAATGGCGCGTGTTTCTGCACGACCACCAAGCCCCTTCGCTCGATCTTCTTCCAAACTGATAGCGCTTTCGGCCCACCACTGGAATGGAACGGCGCCTATTCCCCTCCTCCCTCCGCGACCAATCAGGTGCCCAATATTCGTCTGCTGGTGGAAAACTCAACTCAGATGACTCCGGGAAATCCTATCGGCTTTGACCGAGGGAGGTGGATGGGTCCGATTATCATTCAGGAACCAGCAACAAATGTGTTCCTGCGCATCCTCGATCAGCACGGTCACCTCGGAATCAGCAATCCGTTCGCGGTAGAATCATCGGCTGATGCGAATGGCGATGGCCTCCCTGATGCCTGGCAAATCCGTTATTTTGGATCTACGAGCGATCTTCGGGCCGCACCCGGCGCAGATCCTGATGACGACGGCCTCACGAATGTGGAGGAATTTCGAGCGGGCACAAACCCGCTCGATGCTTCCAACTCATTGCGCCTCACGGCGGTCCGCTTCGATGCAGGGAGCGTGCGCCTGTCCTTCCCCACGATTTCGGGCAAACGTTATCGCCTTGAACGCTCGGACGATCTGGCGGGAAATAAATGGATGATAGTCGGCGATGAGGTCGCCGGCACGGGCACAGCGGTAGAACTTACCGATGCCGGAGGAACACGGGAGCGTGGGCGTTTTTATCGGCTAGTCTTGATTCCTTTATAAAGCAGCGAAGTTACCTTTTGTTCAAAATCTTTCCGGCCCCGTTCCGTGGAAATTCGCGCAGTTTTGGTCTCCCATCCTGGCAGGGCGTCTCATCACCCGCATCTCCCGCCTGGCGTGAATCAAACTCGCTTCCTGGGCGTCTGATGGGTATCGTAAGGGCAAAGATAAGCTGCAAGATGAATCGTCCCTCACTTCTATTGACTGTCGCAATCATGTTCGCGACGACATTCTGCTCGAATTATGTTCAAGGGGCTGTAAGCGACACCGATTTCTTCGAAAAAAAGATCCGCCCAATTCTCGCCGAAAACTGTTACGAATGTCACAGCGCGGCCAGCAAGAAGCTCAAGGGCGGCTTGCGCGTGGACAGTCTCGCCGGCTTGTTAAAAGGAGGCGAGACGGGCCCGGCCATCGTGCCGGGCAAGCCCGAAGCGAGTCTTCTCTACCTCGCGATCACTCATCATGACAAGGATCTCACGATGCCGCCCAAAAAACCGAAGCTCTCGGAAGCGATCCTTGCCGATGTGGGGCGATGGATTCAGGACGGGGCTATCTGGCCGGGAAGAGAGGCGGCTGCTCCGGTGGCCAAAGCGGAGGGATTCGATCTGGCGGCCCGCAAACAGCGACTGGCCTGGATTTGGGAAACGCCGCGACGCCAGATTGCCCCGTCGGTGACAAATACGAACTGGCCGCTCAACTTAGTGGACCGATTCATTTTGCAACGGCTGGAAAAGGAAGGTTTGCGGCCCGCGCCTCCGGCCGAGCCGCAAATTTGGCTGCGACGCGTTTACTTTGCGCTCATCGGACTTCCGCCATCGCCCGAGGAACTGGCGGCGTTTTTGAAAGATCCTTCGACCGATGCCCGGGCTTGGGTTGTAGATCAGCTTTTAGCTTCGCCGCATTTTGGAGAGCGCTGGGCGCGGCATTGGCTGGACCTGGTTCGTTACGCGGAATCCCGGGGGCACGAGAGCGACTACATTATTCCGAATGCTTACGAGTATCGTGATTATGTGGTGCGCGCCTTCAACGCGGATGTCCCTTACGATAAATTGGTGCGGGAGCATCTCGCGGGCGACTTAATGCCCGCTCCTCGGCGGAATCTGGAGAAGGGGTTCAATGAATCGATTCTCGGCACGGGATGGGCATTTTTGGGCGAGGAACTCCATGCGCCAGTCGATACCAGGCTTGATGAAAATGATCGCATCGACAATCGGATCGACGTCATGGCGAAAACTTTTCTGGGTCTGACCGTTTCGTGCGCGCGGTGTCATGATCACAAATTCGATGCCATTTCTCAGCGCGATTATTACGCGCTGGCGGGTTTCTTCCTCAGCTCGGGCCAGCGGCTGGCTCGCTTTGAAACTATCGAGAACAATCGCGAGATGGCGCGACAAATGGATGTTCTCAAGCAGCATTGGGCGGCCACCATCGCCTCAAAAATGGCTGAGGCCCAGGTTCCAGTGCTTTTAAATTTAAAAGGCTATTTGTCCGCCGCCGCCAAAGTCATCCAAGCCGGAAGTATCGTGGCCCCGGTGGCGGGAAAGCGCGCACACCCGGCGGATTTTCCCGAACCTATCAGGAAGGCATTACAACAGCTCGCCGCAGAGCGTTCGCTGGATAGCAACATTCTCGCGCAGTGGACTGCCGCTGTGCTCAACGCTGTTCCCGATAAAAGCGATGCCCTCCATCCCTTTGGCAGGATCACCTTTTCAAAAGGGAGCCAAAAAGATCTGCTGAGCGCGCCAGCGAGCGAAATCGAACTGCCAAACGAAGCGCGCCTGGTGCTTGATTTTAGCAGACTGTCCTCGCACGATTGGATGGCGGATGGCTTCGGCTTTGGTCTTCGACCGGCGCAGCCAGGGGAGCTTCAGGTAGTGTTTCAGCCAGGAACGAACAGAACCACTCTGCGGATCATTTCGCGTGGGTCGGCGCAGACCGATCTGGATTGGCAGCGGCTGGATCTGAGTCCTGAAGTCGAACACGAACCTACCCTCTACGGAAGCTGGAAACGCGACGGTGTCATGGTGCGAACTCCGAAGTTTGAGATCACCAATGGCAAAATGCAATACCTGGTCAGGGGCTCGGGCCGGATCTTCGCTGCGGTGGACTCTCAGCGCCTCGTCACTGGCCCCCTGCATACTCTCTTGGTGAAGGAATGGGGGTTCAAGGACGGTTGGCACTGGGTGGCGCAGGATCTCTCCGAATACAAGGGCCATCGAGTTGAGATCGAGTTCTCGCCTGGAAACGAGTTCGATACCGCCATCTCAATGATTGTCGAATCCGAGAAAGCGCCGGCCGATCCGCCAACACTGGGCCAAAGGTTGGGACAAATTTTGGTGGATCATAAGGCGCAGCCTGACATCGGTGAGGCTGCCGCGGCCTATCAGGAAATTCTCATTGCCGCCTCCAAGGCTTCTTGCTCGCGAGCCAGCGTCGGTTCTGCTTCTGAAATCGCAAACTGGCTCGCCCAACATCCGGAATTGTTTTCCGGCAAAGAAGGCGTGCTCCCCGAGAGCGTTGCGCAGGCGGTCCGCGAGTTTTCGACTGAACGCGAGCCGCTTCTTAGCCGCATCCAATGGAAATCACGGACCGCTCCCGCCATGATGGAGGGCAATGGTGTGGATGAATACCTGCTCGTTCGTGGCAAGCATCAGACCCCGAAGGGCCTCGTTCCGCGAAGATTTCTGGAAGCTATCTCTGGCTTGGAACCGATCGGCTGCTCCCAAGGGAGCGGGCGAGGGCAGTTGGCCGACATCATGACGGACCGCACGAATCCACTTTTGGCCAGGGTCCTGGTCAACCGCGTCTGGCACCACCTCTTTGGCCGGGGCATCGTCGCCTCGGTGGACAATTTCGGCTGGCTGGGCCAACGGCCCACGCATCCCGAGTTGCTGGATGAACTGGCGGCATCATTCATGGAGGAGGATCGTTGGTCCATCAAACGCTTAATTCGGCGGTTGGCGCTCTCGCGCACTTACGGCATGTCGAGCAAGCCCTCCCAATCTGAAGCGGAGCGGCGGGACCCGGAGAATCTTCTCCTGCATCGCATGAATTTGAAACGACTGGAAGGTGAAGCGATCCGCGACGCCATACTGACCGTTTCGGGTCGTTTGGATCAACGCATGTTCGGTCCTTCTGTCCCGCTGCATCCTTCGCAGTTCATTGAAGCGCGCGGACTGCGAAGCGAGCGCGGACCGCTTGATGGCGATGGGCGTCGAAGCCTTTATCTAGCAGCGCGCCGAAACTTTCTTCCCATGATGATGTCGGCCTTCGATACGCCCACTCCTTTCACAACGGTGGGGCGGCGGAACATTTCCAACGTGCCCGGCCAGATGCTCTTCCTTATGAACGATCCTTTTGTGCATCAACAGGCCGAAGCCTGGGCGCGCCGCATCGAATTCGAGATGCCCGGCGCTTCCGCCGAAGAGAGGATGCAGCGGCTGTTCCTCGCCGCGTTCAGTCGAGACCCCTCCGCCACAGAGCTCAAGCGCTGTCTAGCCATGTTACGCCAGGTTGAGGAGATGCCCGGAAGCGGAGCGGCAAAGCCCGACCCATGGATGGAGGTTTGCGATTCCCTTTTTGGAGTCAAAGAATTCATTTATGTCCGCTAACATATTCAACTACCGATCCTTCACCCGCCGCGAGATGCTCAAGAACGTGGGGTGCGGATTCGCCTCGGTCGCATTCTCCGCGCTCTGCGGTCAAAACTTGCTTCAGGCCGGGGCTTCGCGGCCGAATCCACTCTCGCCCCGCGCGCCTCATCTGAAGCCCCGCGCTCGCAGCATCATTTTTCTGTATATGGACGGCGGGGTTTCACAAGTCGATAGCTTCGACTACAAGCCGCTGCTGGAAAAGTATCATGGCGAGGATCCGCACAAAGCCATTGGCAAACTGGAGAAAACCCAGTTTGCGAACGTCGGGAAGGTGATGAAATCCCCTTGGAAATTTGCCCGCCACGGCCAAAGCGGCCTTTGGGTGAGCGAATTATTCCCGCACATAGCCCAGGAGATTGACCAACTCTGCGTCGTCCGCTCGATGACTTCAAAATTTCCGGAACACACCAGCGCCAACTTCTTTCTCCACACCGGAACCGGATTGCAAGGCCGCCCCAGTGTGGGCGCATGGGTGACGTACGGATTAGGCAGCGAAAACCAGGACGTGCCGGGCTTTGTCCTGCTGAACGGCGGTTTGATTCCGCCCGGCGGCATGGACAACGTTAACAGCGGCTTTCTTTCTGCCAGCTACCAGGCATCGGTGTTCGAATCGAAAGATCCGCCTTTGGCTAACATTCGCCCCGTGGAAAAGAATCCCCATCTCCAGGGCTTGAAGACTTCGCTCATTCGAGATCTCGACGAACAGGTTTTGCAAGAGGCCGGCCACTTGGACGCGCTGGAATCGGCCATCGCCAATCATGAGTTGGCTGCGCGCATGCAACTGGCCGTTCCGGATTTGCTGAATTTGGACGGTGAATCGAAGGAAACTAAAAAACTCTACGGCTTCGAATCGGAATTTGAATATACCCGCGCTTACGCCAAACAATGCCTGACCGCCCGACGCCTCGTCGAGCGCGGTGTGCGCTTCGTCGAATTGACTTGTCCTCGCGTGAGGGGCGCTGATCGTTGGGACGCTCACAGCGGGCTTGTGCAAAATCATGGCGAAAACGCGCGCGCGGTGGACCAACCGATCCATGGCCTGCTGGTTGATCTGAAAAAACGCGGTTTGTTGGACGATACTCTGGTAGTCTGGTCGGGCGAGTTTGGGCGGACGCCGTTCGCTCAAGGTTCCGATGGACGTGATCATAACGAATTTGGTTTCTCGCTCTGGTTAGCCGGCGCCGGCGTCAAAGGAGGCATGACCTTCGGTGAGACTGACGATTGGGGATACAAAGCCACCGTCGATAAACTGGAAATCCATGACCTTCATGCCACGCTCCTCTATCTTCTTGGCCTGGACCATACGAAACTTACTTTCCGCTTCAGCGGGCGAGACATCCGTCTGACCGATGTTTACGGACAAGTGATTCAGCCGATCATTAGCTGATTTGACGCGTAGCAGCCGACGTGAGTCGGCTCTGATCTTTCCGCGGAAAATAGTGAGCCGACGCACGTCGGCTGCTACGAGGTTCATGGGGAGGGTTGCCTCTCGATGGGATGGATTCCGCGAGGCACCGAGGGTGGAGGGATGGGCCGAGTTGTGCCCATCCTCTGCCAAAGGGAGAATCGCTGTCGGAGCGTGGTGTCCGCTTGCCACGGATGCACAGACAAAGCTCCGTAGGGGCGTGGATTAAAGGCGCCTGCGCCTCCGGCCCCGGTCCTGATTCTCTGTGGCGGTGGTCTTCCGAGCGGTTGCAATGAGGGTTCGTTGGGATTAGATTTGGCACATGAGTTCGCATTAAGGTGTTGCTCGCCACTCCAGAATTTTTCAATGAGCGAACTGGTTATGGTTCCAAAGCCAACCGATATGCACGTCCATTTGGTCGGAAATGGAACGGGCGGGACGGGTTGTTGGTTGCGCGTGAAACGCTGGCACAAGCCAATGGCCGCTTTCATGTTGCGGCATATAGGGTTGCCTCCCAGCGCCTTGAGTGGGGATTTCGATAGAATCTATGTGGAGCACCTTCTACGTTTAATCCGATCATCCTCGCTCGAAACGGCGGTGATTTTGGCGCATGACCAGGTTTTCGATGAGCACGGGCGTGTCATGGAAGGGGTCGGCTCATTTTATGTTCCCAATCAGTATGTGCTGGAATTGGCGCGAAGACATCCGGAGTTTTTGCCAGCGGTCTCGATCCATCCTGCACGCCCGGATGCCTTGGAAGAATTAGACCGCTGCCTGGCGGAAGGCGCGGTGATGATGAAGTGTCTGCCCAACTGCCATAATATTGATTGCAATGACCGCCGCTACACGCGTTTTTGGGAACGCATGGCGGAAACAGGCTTGCCTTTGCTGGCCCATACCGGGGGCGAGCATACGGTCCCAGTGGTGCGCCCGGACTTTTCTGATCCCCGCGTTCTGGAACTGCCGTTAAAATGCGGCGTAAACGTCATCGCCGCCCATTGCGGCACCAAAAGCGGGCTCATGGACACGGATTATTTTCCCGTTTTTGTCAAAATGCTGGAGCAGTATCCGAATCTTTATGGAGACAATAGCGCCTTCAACGTCCCCATTCGGGGCCGGCACATCCCCGAATGCCTCCGCGAACCAGTGGCCTCGCGTCTTCTGCACGGGAGCGATTTCCCTGTGCCGGTATTAGGGCATTGGGCGTGGATGAGAGGGTCAATCACTCGGGAGGCGTTTCGGAGCTGTCAACGGGTAAGGAACGTGCTGGAGCGCGATTACCAGTTAAAGCGAGCCATGGGCTTCGCTGCGGAGACGTTTACTCGCGTTTTTCGGTTACTCCGGCCAAAAAAACCGGGCCACTCGATCAGGGGATGATCGGAGGCCCGGGGAATTTCGAATCAATACAAACGTAGGATTACGTGGAATATCCGACCCGAATCTGTATTTAACCCAGGTCGAAAACGGTTGGGCGATAAAGAACAATTTCACATGCCCGAAATTCAATCCCGTAATCCAGAGCTAAAAAACCACTAAAGCGGATTGTTGTCAAGCACAACGTCCATGTATTTTTAAACTTTTTTTGGAGCTCTTCAGAAGGATGTTTTCTCCTGCCCATTATTTCTCTTCGGACAAAGCTCCGCTCCGCTCCATTGCCTTTTGATAATCCCGACTCACAGAACACATATATCAGACTGCTGCTCCACTTTTTCACCGAAAAATCTTCTTCAAATTTTCGATTTTTATTTACATCTGAAAACGACTTGTTAGTATCACCCCCGAGCATGAAAAAAGCTTAAGCCACCACCACGTCGTAACGGTTGAAGGCTTTAAATCGGCTTTCCCCCGTGTGTTTGTTGGCGGGGGATTTTTTTTGCCAGTCATTTTAACAACCAATGCAATGCAAAGCATTCACTCGAAATTCCATGAGCATCCCCAACAGAATAAAAGACTCAATCTCGGAGCGCCTGGAGATTCTGCCCAAACGCAGGCCGGCAAACTACAACGGCCCTCCCGGGCCACACCATCGCCATTTTAATCAAAACCACTCAAAAACTCCTGATTTTAACGGCCAGACCAAATTGTGAATAAGTGGTGAATAAGAGTTAATATCTTCTTCTCGCCAGCGCATCACCATTGGAATAAAAATTCCACTCGCAACTCGATTTAAATACTGCCTGGGTGGCCGTCTTTTTAGTTCTCTCGGTAACGCGGTGGCATTTGTTTTTATAGTACATTTATAATGAGCAACTTACATTCTATTTTAAATATCAAATTTGCCTGCCGATCGAAGGACTTGGGACGGCGAGTGAGGTTGGCAGCGCGAACGGGCATCGTAAACTGCTGGCAGGACCAATGTTACAAATCTCCGATCAGACTAAGTGAATAAATCCGCTAAAAAAGCTTTTCAGAAGGAATCCGACATGCAAAAGACTGGCGAACAAATTTGGGCTGCCGCGCAGCAGCAATTGCGCGCGATGCTGAATCTGGACATCTATAACCTTTGGTTTGGACCGCTCCGAGCACTCAGTCTTGAACTGGAAGTTCTCACGCTCGAAGTGGCGAACGATTTTTGCGAGGTCTGGTTGAAAGAGAATTATCTGGGCCTGATACGGGACGTGGTGGCCCAAACTTCGGGCCAGCCGTTGAAGGTGAAATTCCAGATCGCCTCCAGCTCGTTAACTGGAAATCCCCCAGTGGCAACTCCTCCAGAGAAGGCGCCGGATCGGGAAGAACTTGAATTTACTGACCGCGCGATGGCTCCAGCTCGGGGATTGGCCCTTAATCCAAAAAACACCTTCGACACCTTTGTCGTGGGCAACAATAACACCTTTGCCCATGCCGCGGCCATGGCGGTATCGCAATCCCCAGGGAAGTCCTACAATCCACTCTTTCTCTATGGGGGAGTCGGTTTGGGGAAAACCCACTTGCTCCATGCCATCGGCCAGCATGTGGTCGCGCATAAAAAAGGGGCGCGCGTGACTTATCTTTCTTCAGAAAAGTTTACCAACCAGTTCATCGATGCCATCCAGAACAATCAGCTTGTGCGCTTCCGCAAGAAATACCGCCAAACCGATGTATTCCTGATCGACGACATCCAATTCCTGGCCGGGAAGGAACGCATTCAAGAGGAATTTTTCCACACCTTCAACACCTTGCATGACAGCCGCAAACAAATCGTGCTCACTTGCGATCGGCCTGCCAGCGAAATTCAAAACCTTGAGAAGCGGCTGATCTCGCGCTTCGAATGGGGCCTGGTGACAGACATGCAGCCCCCGGATGTCGAAACCCGCCTGGCTATTTTGCGCAAGAAAGAAAAAGTGATGGGGGTGGAGCTATCTGAGGAGATTTTGAACTTTTTAGCGGAGCGCATTCGCACCAATATTCGCCGCCTGGAGGGCGCCTTAATCCGCGTGGCGTCGTACGCCTCCTTGACCGGCAAGAAGATCACCATTGAAGTAGTGGAAAACATGCTCCGGGAAATCCTCAGTGAGGAAGGCCGCTTCTCTGTAACCATTGAGGTGATCCAGAAAAAGGTCGCCGAGCACTTTGACATCCGGCTGGCGGATATGTCCAGCAAGCGAAGACCGGAAAACATCGTCTTTCCCCGGCAGATTGCCATGTATTTGGCTCGGCATCTAACGGAGAGCTCCTTGAATACGATCGGTGAGGCGTTCGGGGGGCGCGACCACGGCACAGTCCTTCACGCCTGGCGGCTGGTGCAAGATCGGATGCAGCTCGATTCTCATGTTCGCCAGCAGGTCCATGTATTGGAAAAGCAATTGATGCGCTAAGCTGTGCCTCTCATTGAAGTCCAGGGCCTGACCAAAGCCTTCCGCACTTACAAGAAACAACCGGGCATCCTCGCAGCTGTCGGCGGCCTTTTCCATCGCAAGTACGAGCTGACGCTCGCAGTGAAGGAGGTCAGCTTCGCCGTCGAAGAAGGTGAACTGGTGGGATTCCTTGGTCCAAATGGCGCGGGCAAGACCACTACCCTGAAAATGCTCGCTGGACTTCTCTATCCCACTCAAGGCTCTGCGCGCGTTCTGGGCTATATTCCCTGGAAGCGGGACGATGGGTATCGGCGCCAGTTTGCTCTCTTGCTCGGGCAAAAGAATCAACTTTGGTGGGATTTGCCTGCGCTTGAGTCCTTGGAGTTGAATGCCAAAATCTATGGCATCCCCGTCGCCTCCTTCGAGCGGACAGTGGCTGATCTGAGCGAACTGCTCAAAGTCAAAGATAAGCTGAACGTGATGGTGCGCGAACTGTCGCTGGGGGAAAGAATGAAGATGGAGCTCATCGCCGCTCTGCTTCATCAACCCCGAGTGCTCTTTCTCGATGAACCCACCATTGGCTTGGATGTTGTTTCCCAACAAACCGTCCGCGAGTTCTTGCGGAGCTACAACGCCGAGCGCAAAACGACCATTCTCCTGACCAGCCACTATATGGCGGATATTCAGGCGCTGTGCCGCCGGGTCATCATTATCGATCGCGGCAGGATTTTTTTCGACGGCCAACTCAGCGAGGTGCTGGATCGATTCGCCGATTTCAAAATCGTGACCATTCAACGCGAGGTTTCGACCGGCTCGGTTTCGGGACAACTGGACAAGTACGGCGAAGTGGTCGAGCAAACCCCCAGCCACATCCGGCTCAAAGTCAAACGCGACCGGGTCATCCCAGTTTGCAAAGCCCTGCTGGATGAACTCACCGTAACCGACATCGACATCCAGGAAGTTCCCATTGAAGACATTATTCGCCAGATTTTTGCCCGGGAATGAAGTCCTTTACAGAACATTTGTGGTTTGAACTGCCGCAACGGCGGGGATTCGTCAACATGACGGACACGGTGCAAAAACTGGTCCGAAAAAGTGGAGTTCAGGAAGGGATATGTCTTGTCAACGCCATGCACATCACCGCGTCGGTTTTTGTCAATGACGCCGAGGAGGGGCTCCTGCACGATTACGAGGTGTGGCTTGAGCAACTTGCTCCGCACGCGCCCATCACCCAATACGAGCACAACCGCACCGGGGAAGACAATGCGGACGCCCATCTGAAGCGGCAGATTATGGGTCGCGAGGTGGTTATAGCTATCACCCGAGGCAACCTCGACCTTGGTCCTTGGGAACAGGTTTTTTACGGCGAGTTTGATGGCCGGCGCCGCAAACGAGTGCTAGTGAAAATTATTGGCGAGTGATGGCTAGGAGCATTGGATGCTTCGAGAGGGGGCTTAAGTCCTCAAGCTGGAGTTGTCCGCCCGGGGCCATGAAATAGTAACCGCAGCGACGCCGGAGCCTTTTGGCAATTCACCAGCGTCCGCTGCAGTGAACCTAGGCTCTATCCTGCGGATAGGCCAAAGTCGCCGCTACTTCTTCTTGGCAGCTTGCTTGGAGGCTGTAGCCTGGCTCTTCTTTTGGTTTGCGGCGCTCTTTTTGCTGCTTTTTTGCGTCGCCTTTTTGGTGACTGACTTCGGGGATCTATCGCCCATAACTGGTTGTCTTTCGGTTTTTGGTTTGCTACCTGCGGCATGATTCGTTTCGCCGAGGGACTGCAAATGTAACCGCGTTGGGCAATGGTTGTAAACAATAAGTCCAAAAAAGTTTTTGAAAGTGGAACGAGGTTCCACCTCAGCTTTTCCGGAGCCGCCGAATCGACCGCGAACTGATTATTGAGTCCTTGCCCGTTGCATGATTTCGATCTCGTACCCCTCGGGCGCATCAACGAAGGCAAAACCGCTGCCGTCCGGTTTGACAGTAGGCCCGTCGGAGTACTTGAAACCGTGTGCAGCCAAGTGTTGGCCGAACGCTTCCAGGCTCTCCACTTCAAAGGCAAGATGGGTTAGGTCAGGCTGCACTTCGACCGGCCCACTCGCTGGAAAACAGCAGAGTTCGATTAACTCCTCGCTCTCGGGGGCCTTCATAAAGGCAAGCTCCGAACCGCGGGGTGATTTGTGGCGGCGAACTTCCTCCAAACCGAGAACCTCTTTGTAAAACTTTACTGTCTTTTCGAGGTCATCCACTCGGTAACGGGTGTGCAATAATTTTCGCGCAGTCTTCATGGGGCCAGAGTACTTCACCGCCGGGCCAAGGCAATCAAGTATTGCGCGCGTGACAATTCTGGCCCGAGCCGGTCTAATCCTTAGTGGAATCACTCGTGAGCGAAGCATTCGTCGAACCGGACTGCTCAAGCCCGCCGCCATTCCTGGAGGGCGAAGGCGATTTGGCAGGTCTTTATCAAAAGCACAGCCGGGCGGTTTATTATTTGGCGCTGCGTTTTTTAGCCAATCCGCACAAAGCCGAAGATGTGACGCATGATGTATTCCTGAAGGCCTATCGGAAATGGGAGCAATTCCGAGGGGAATCCTCGGCTCGAACCTGGCTTTACCGCATCACCATCAACCACTGCTGTAATCTGCAGCGAAGTTGGCACGAACGCAACCTGGGGCCTGTGGAGGAATCAACCTGGGAGAATCTGCCCAGCCACGCCGAATCGCCGCTACGCGTGCTCGAGACCAAGGAGCTTGGCCAGCGTATTCAGTCGGCCCTCGACGGCCTCTCCGCCGAATATCGGCTTTTACTCCTTTTGGTGGCAGATGAGGAGTTAAGTTATGACGAAGTGGGCGCGCTCACCGAACAGTCAGCCGATGCGGTCCGCGGAAAATTGCACCGCGCCCGCAAGGCCTTCGCCACAATTTTTCAAAAATCTGCCTGACCCATGAAACATCGAACCAAATCCATCCCGCTGGAGCAAGCCCAGCAACAGGCGAATGTCCAGCAAAGCGAGCAAGAAACGACCCGCCAATTCGCCAACGCGGAGGAGATGTTGCGCTACGACGCAGCTCAAATGACCGTGCCCGCCGCCGTAGCGAAAAGGCTCCAACAGTCCATGGGACAAGTGGCCGCCCCGAAACGTTCCTGGTGGCGCAGGTTGTTCTCCAAGTGAGTGGAATATGTTGTGCGTAAAACCGAACCTGGCGGCAGGACACGCCGCAAACCGCGCCCGAGTCGCCCAGGAACGAGCGCACATGGCGCGGGCGCTTCTAGCGGATTGCCGGCTCTGCGCGCATCAATGCGGGGTGAACCGACTGGCCGGCAAGCACGGGTTATGTCATGCGGGGCCGGAAGCGCGCTTTTTTTCGGCGCAAGTTGAGGTTTCGGATGAACTGGAATTGATTCCAACCTTTGCCGTGGCCCTGAGCGGGTGCGACCTTCGTTGTGACTTCTGCATCACGGGCGGACCTAGTTGGAACTCGCGGGCCGGTCTCGATCTTGATGGGAAGATGATGGCAGAACGCATCTCGCGCGCTTTGGAAAACGGCGCCCGGACGGTGATGCTGTTAGGGGGGGAGCCGACGATTCATTTGCCCGCCGCGCTGGAATTGGTGGCGCTGCTGCCGGATTCAGTGAAACTGGTTTGGAAAACCAATGCCCATGGGTCTGCCCAGGCCCGTCAACTCCTGGAGGGCATATTCGACGTTTGGCTGGCCGATTTCAAATTCGGCAATGATGCCTGCGCGCGACGGTTGGCGAGGGTTCCCGATTATGTTCGGGTAGTGCGAGAAAACCTGATTTGGGCACAAGAAGAAAGCGAACTTATTGTTCGACACCTGTTGATGCCTGGACATTTGGATTGCTGCTGGCAGCCGGTGGCCGAGTGGCTGGCCATGGAAATGCCAGGAGTCAAAGTGAATTTGCGCGCCGGCTTCTGGCCCGCCTGGCACGCCACACGTCATGCGGAATTGCGCAACACTGTTTCCACCCCTGAAGCCAATCGCGCTTTTGCCATGGCGCGTTCTCTGGGGTTAAACCTGATCCTATGAAAGAAGAGGCTGAATCCATTGCGTCCTCCGGAGACGAGCAAAGCAGTGAACTGCTTATTCTGCCGGATGGCCGGATTCTGGCGCATAATCTGACGCCGGTAATGGCATCCGTCTTAACCCTATTGAACCCCGAAGATGACACGATTAAATCGCGCCTCGCGACGCAAAGCAAATGAACTTTCAAACCGAAATCGAAACGTTAATCCGGGCCCGCTATCCAATTCTTTACATCATCTCAAGTGAAGAAATGCGGGTTCAAAACCTGGTGATGGAGATCGCCAAGAAGCGGCAAAAGAAAACCTTTGAGTGGAGTTACAGCACAGGAATTGTCCCCGCCGGCACTTCCATCCAATCGCAGAAGCACCGCAATGCCGCCACCAAGGATCCTTTGATGGCATTGGACCAAGTGATTGAACAGGTTGAACCGGCTATTTTTATCTTCAAGGATTTCCATCCCTTCCTGACCAAAAACAACTTTGCTGTCACGCGGAAGCTCAAAGAGATCGCGCTCCATTTAAAGAATAGCTTCAAAACCATCATTTTGATTTCGCCCTTGCTCGAGATCCCCGCCGAACTGGAAAAGGAAATCACGGTCCTGAATTATCCGCTCCCCACTCGCGATGATTTGGCTGAACTGCTGGACCGCATCATTGCCGAGGTCAAACAGTTTAAACAGGTGCAAATTGATCTGGACGACGCGGGGCGCGAGCGGCTGCTCCAAGCCGCATTGGGATTGACACTTGGCGAAGCGGAAAATGTCTTTGCCAAAATTATCGTCAAGGACGAGCGCCTCAGCGGAGAGGACGTCAACGAAGTGTTTGCCGAAAAACAACAGATCATCCGCAAGAGTGGATTGTTGGAATACTATGCAACCAGTGAGAGCTTCTCGAGCGTGGGCGGCCTGGCCGCGCTCAAGGACTGGCTGGGCAAGCGCGCCATCGCGTTCACCACCGAAGCTCGCGCTTTTGGCCTGTCTGCCCCCAAGGGCATCTTGATTCTGGGGGTGCAAGGCTGCGGCAAAAGTCTTTGCGCAAAAGCCGTTTCGAACCTCTGGCAGCTTCCTCTGTTGCGCTTCGACATGGGCCGGATGTTCGGGAGCCTGGTGGGTTCCTCGGAGGAAAATGTGCGCCGCGCCATTGCTGTGGCCGAGTCGGTCGCCCCGGCCATCCTGTGGGTGGACGAAATAGACAAGGCCTTCGCCGGTTCCCAGGGCTCGGGTGCGACAGATGGTGGCACGACCGCCCGGGTTTTTGGCACCTTTCTGACCTGGCTTTCCGAGAAGAATGCTCCGGTCTTTGTGGTTGCCACGGCGAATGATATCTCGCAACTGCCTCCGGAATTGCTGCGCAAGGGCAGGTTGGATGAGATTTTTTTTGTGGACCTGCCCACCCGGGAAGAACGGCTGGAGGTCCTGCGCATTCATCTCGGCAAACGCGGGCGGGACGCAACCAAGTTTAACTTGGAAGCAATGGCGGCGGCCAGCCAGGATTTTAGCGGCGCGGAGGTGGAGGAGGCCATCAACAGCGCGCTATATGACGCTTTCTATACGCGGGTGGAATTGAGCACCGAACATGTTCTTGCGGCCCTGGCCGAAACGGTGCCGCTCGCCAAGACGATGGATGAACAGATCAATCGGCTTCGCAGTTGGGCGGAAGGCCGAGCCCGTAATGCCAGCGCTCCGAAACCCCTCAAAGGCCCTGCCGAGGCGCGCAAAATGGAATTCTAAGCCGCGCTGAGTTTCGCGTGAGGAAAAGCGTCGTGCTGGGTCAAATCGATCGATGGTTCAACAGGCCGAGAATTTATGAGTTGCGTTTGCATCTTAACTCCAGTGGTCATCGCAGCTTGGCCGGCTTTTAGCGCGGCGGTGGTTGCGGCAGCGACTTCACTTGGATACCAGGTCGTGTCCGAGGTAAACAAAAACAGCCGCGCCATCGTCGCGCCCAAGCAAGCCGGCACCGTCAGTCTTGAAATCGCCCAAAGCGAATTAGTTACAAACCAGCTCGGCAGAGACCAGCGGTTGGCGGTGACGCGTGATGGGGTCACGGTTCTGTTCTCGCGTGATTCGCGCGGTAAGGCCTCCCTTTGCGTCTCCGGCGAGGGCTATAACGACGAGGCATTGCGCGCTTTGGGCCAGGAGTTGAGCGGACGGGTGGTGCAGCAATACGTGTATCAGAAGTTGATGGATGAGATGAAAACACGGGGCTTCGTGGTAGTAGAAGAGGAAACAACCCAGACTCAGGCGATCCGCCTGAAAATCCGGCACTGGGACGGGTGAATTATGCCAGAACGCGAATTTGAAATAACGATTGCCCCTGACGGCGCAGTGGAGTTACTGGTCAAGGGTTACAAAGGGAAGACTTGTCTCGAGGCGATGAAGATGTTCGAACAGATTGTCGGCGAGGTGAAATCACAACGGGAAACCAGCGAATTTTATGAGCCGGAGGAGCAGGTGCGCCATCATCAAGACCATCGACTTTGATGGCGGGGTGGTTTCTTCTTACTATCCGCCCCGCGCACGCTGGTACAGCCCGTTTTTCCACAGTCTCCAAAGCCTCCGCCGGCGGGCGGGGCTTGATCGCATTCGCCCGCCGGCAGGTTTGTCGGCCCTGGATTTCATCGCGGCCCTAACCCGACTTCGCGGACTCGAGCTTCCAAAACCCGTAACTCATTGCAAATCAAGGCACCGATCCTAAAGGTCTGCACTACGCCGGCTCATTTGGTGGTTACTTGTGCAGCCGTGATTTTCGGTGGTGGTTGCTCCG
>JBBRPK010000045.1:0-37816 GCA_038228235.1 Verrucomicrobiota bacterium | reverse complement strand
GGATGCTCCGGCCTCGCCGCCTTGGCCACAGCCAAAATCCCTCGCCGCAGGACCTCACGCAATTTTAAAACAGGCTCTTAGGCGAAAGAACTTCCATCTGGGAGCCGCGCGGCATAGCGAGGGTGCTCAAAATTAGCCATATTCCGTCATAACGAGGCGTCCTAACCGGAGCGCTGGAAAAAACAAAAATCCCGGAAGGCTCGGATAGCCTCGGTTTACTTCGGATTACCTCGGATCCCGAACAAAGCCGTCCCCCTTCTCCACCTCGAAAGCTGGGTTGGCTCGGCCGTTATCCCGACACGTCGGGACGGGGATGCTCCAGCCCATCCCCTTTGGCCGCAACTGATCACTCGTCACTCTTTGGTGATAACTGTCACCCATGGCATGGTTCGGTTGGTTTTCATTGAACAAAGAGTTGCGAGTTGCCCGTATGGACCCGATTTGTGCCCTCAATCCTCCAGGCCAGTTTGGTTTTGGCACCGGAATCTTCGGATGGTTTGGCTATGAAAGGAAACGGGGAAGGATCCCCAACTCGGTGTGTGACTCTATCGTGACTCTGCGCCGACTGGCAATATCCGCAAGCGCCATGACGGGCACGGCGCGGCTTGGCCAAACAGATCACCGATCTGGAAAATGAAGAGAATGCCCTTTGATGGCTCGACGACTGAGAATTGAATATGCTGGGGTCGCCTATCACGTCACGGCCCGAGGAATCGGGACTTCTGCAGATATCAGGATACCCGGCCCGACCCATTTACTCAAGCCAATCATCGCCTCGACCGCGTTACGGCTCCCGGGGTGGGCCATCGCGGAAAGGGGGGAACTCCCGATCGATGCCGGCGCGGAGTTGTTCGCCAGTGAGCAATCCGCTTTTGTCCGTGTTCCACGTGGTGAACCACTTGGCGAAGCCTTGAATGAACTCGTCGCGAGTAATCGCGCCATCGTTGTTCGCATCCAATGCCGTCATGAAGGCGCGTCCGAGAAAGTTGCCGGGCCCGAACCCACCCGGTCCACCGGGGCCGCCGCGACCTCCGCGCCCGCTTCCTCCAAAACCAAACCCTCCCGGAGTTTGGCCTTCTGATTTTCCAGCCAGTTGGTCTCTGACGGATTGAGCCCTAACCTTCACAAAGGGCTTGATCGGTTTGGCTGGCTGCATGAAGCCGCCCGGTCCGCCAAAACGCGGGCCGTCTCCCGGTTGACCGCCGAAGCCTGCCGGCTCGACCGGCTCTCCTGAGATCACCTTATCGAACCGGGCCAGCTTGCTTTCCGACTCCTCCTGGACGGCTGGCCGGATGGCGGCGGCAACTTCGTCCACCTGGTGCTCGAAGCGTTCGGGCTGGACCAGGCTCTTGCTGAATTCAGCCAATTTGGCGAGATACAGCTTCTTGAACGCTTCGACTTTGAAAACGCGTTCCAGGAAGCGGTTCTCTCCCTGCCAGGGTTTATGGATACTCAAGTTGTCGCGTTGCTCCTGGTTGCCCATCAAGCCGAATTGACCAAACGAGTGGTCGAGGTCCCACGGCAAGAACTGAAACTTTCGTGTCTTCGGGTGCAGATAGAGATAATAATTTTGGCCCGGTCCTAGAATGCTGTCCATGGTCGAGAGCCAGACGGTGACGGCCATAAAGCGGGCGAATTTTTCGA
The DNA here is from genome assembly GCA_038228235.1 of Verrucomicrobiota bacterium. GTDB lineage: Bacteria > Verrucomicrobiota > Verrucomicrobiia > Limisphaerales > JBBRPK01 > JBBRPK01. Next base: position 36,172 of record JBBRPK010000045.1, on the reverse strand, counting down.
GGTCAAGATACTGGCCCACTCTGGCGGCGAAATCGGCCTCCTCCGACCGGGTGACCAGCTTGCAAAACTCGATCAGGCGCTGCTTTTGCTCGGCGGTCAGGTCTGTTTTGGGATCGTAAGTTTGGTTGTAGTTTTTCCAATTGTCCCCCAGGTCGGCAAATAAGCTCGGCGTGACCGGCTTGAGGATCGCCCCTTTCTTCGTGCCGAAATTCTCCTCCGCGAGATCTTTGTCAACATCTTCAACCAGCGAATAGAGCCCGAAGTATTCTCTTTCAAAAGTGCCGGGGACGGTGACGTAGAGGCGCGCATAAGCCGTGCGCGAGGCGGGCACTCCGGCGTCGCGAAAGAGCCGATGCGACAACACCTCATTCATCCAACTGGCGTCGGTGACGTTGTTGTGAAAGTTGAGCTTAGAAACGCCAGCCAGCTTCTGGCCCTTGACGTATTTGTTCAGATCGACTTTGAGCGAACGTTTAAGCGAGCCTCGCGACTGCATAAAGGTGCCGTTGCCTTTGTAACGGACGGCAACGTCTCTGAGAAGCTCTCCGTTGAATTCCAGGTCTGCATGAACGAATTTGAACTCGATCCCGGCGGCGGAAGACAACCCATTGCGCTTGCCATCTTGTCCCTGGAGGTTCATGCCGGGCCCGCCTTTTCCCGGCCCGCCTCCCTTGGGAGGGCCGAAGTTGGGCAGGGCGAGCGCGGTGTTGACTCCCGCGCGAAGCTCGTCGTCATTCAACTTGCCCGTCTTGTCCTTGTCCCATTCTGCAAACCATTTTTCGGCGAGGACCTGAAACTCTTTCCTGGACAAATTCCCGTCCTTGTTCTGGTCGCCTTGTTTAAGGAAGGCCGGGGCGAGCACCATAGCCGGACCAAATCGCCCGGGGCCGCCGGGACCTCCCGGCCCGCCGAAGGGTCCTCGACCGCCTCCTTCTGGCTCCATCGCTTTCCACTGTTCTGGTGTAAACTTGAGGTGCGCCGTCCATAGATTGGTGACCTTGAAAAGATCGGAAGGCCGCTGCGGCAGGCGGTCCTGCGCCCATGCTGTCATCATCGACAGGAAACAGGAGAGACTAATGAAGCCTGACAGAACGAGCCGCTGCCTGGCGAGTGGGCCCGATGATTTAGTTGTTTTCTTCACTTAAAATTCCCGTTTTCAATTCTGTGACTTATGCAATGACATGCGCAAGACAGATGCGGCGTCCGCCAGAATTTCTACCGCAGTAGCCCCGCTGTTGCTACGGAGGGAGGAGAAGAGGAGTCCGTGGTTAAAAATTCGTTCCCCCCGTGAAATTCGTGTCTCTTTTTATGTTGTATCGTGTATGCTGAATCCTCAGGCAGGCTTTCTGCTCAGCACAGCGTAATGAATACTGATTCACTCCGAGCCAGCCTCGATTACGAGCCGCAGGCGCTTAAATTCGGCACCAGTGGGCGCCGGGGCGAGGTCATCCATCTGACCCAGCTTGAGATTTATATCAATGCGCTCGCCGAACTCGAATATTTGCAATCTCTGCCGCGGACCGAGGGCGGCATCTCCCCGGGCGAGCCGTTTTATTTTGCTTTCGACCTGCGCCCCAGCTCCAGCCAGTTTGTTGCCGAGCAAGGGGGACGTGGGGGGATTGCCCAAGCCATCGAGCGCGCTATCCGGGACTCCGGGATGCAGCCGGTGAACCTGGGCAGGATCCCAACGCCCGCCCTCACTTTTTATGCTCTTCAGGGCGGCCATGGCAGCATGATGATTACGGGCAGCCACATTCCCTTCGATCGCAACGGTTACAAAACCAATAGCGCCAAAGGAGAATTGCTCAAGAAGGATGAGGGGCCCATCGACGCTCGCGTCGAGGAGGTCCGCCGGCGTCTCTATTCTCAAGCCTGTTCAGAATCACATTTTAGCCGCCACGGTTTCCTCAAATGCGGACATCAGGATCTAACGGCGGAGAACCGCGCCGGGCGCGACGCATACATCCGACGGTACACAGGGTTCTTCGAGGGGAGCACATTAAAGGGCCAACGGCTCCTCGTCTATCAGCACTCGGCGGTGGGACGCGACATGTTAGTGGAAATTTTGGAACAACTGGGGGCCGAGGTCATTCCAGCGGGCCGAAGCGAAACTTTTGTGCCCATCGATACGGAGAACATCGAGGAGGACCAGCTCAAAAAAATCCAGATGTTGTCCAACGAAGCCTGGAGCGAGCATGGACCGCTCGATGCAGTCGTGTCCACGGACGGCGACAGCGACCGGCCACTGATTTTGGGTGTCGAGAAGCCTGCTGGCACGGAAAAATCTCCAGGCCGCGCGCAATTTTTCGGAGGGGATTTGGTGGGTATGATCGTCGCCGAACTGCTGAGCCCCGACGGCGTGGTGGTCCCTATCAGTTGCAACGACGCAGTGGATCGGGGCTCGCTCCAGGGCATGCTTGAGCCGAAGACGCGCATCGGATCGCCGCACGTTATTGCGGGCATGGAAAAGGCGCGGCAAAAAGGTCGTAACCGGATCTGCGGCTGGGAGGCAAATGGCGGATTCCTAACCGGCTCGGACATGGAATTGCGCGGCAAAGTTCTGCCAGCGCTGCCAACGCGGGATGCGATCCTGCCCATTCTGGGAGTGCTTTTCAGCATGGCCGGGCAACGCGTGTCGATGCGCGCCCTTTTTGCCCGGCTGCCGAAACGGTTCAGCCGCGCCGCCCTCCTGAAAAAATTCCCGCGGCCCGCAAGCCAGCAAATCATCAAACGGTTCTCGCCTCGCGATGAAAGAATCAAGGAAGTTGTCTTCGACAAGAAAGGTGTCGTGGTGAGAGATGAAGATCAGGTAGCGACACCTGCATCGGGCACTGAGGAACTGATAGCCCTTCGCGACGATCTGAGCAGCTTTTTCACGCTGGCCCTGGGTTTTGACACCATTACACGGATTAATTACATCGATGGCGTGCGCGCGTATTTCAGCAATGGCGATGTGGCGCATGTTCGCCCCTCGGGCAATGCGGATGAACTGAGAATCTATGCGGTCGCGGACACGCAAGCGCGGGCCGATGACATCGCGCGGGCCGGAGTCGCCGACCCGGATGGCATTCTGCGCCGTCTGGAGCGGGCAGTGGCAAAGCAGGCTAATTCCAATTCGCGCGCAAGATGAGCCTAATTCGCTTGTCCTTTGGGGCGCGGGACGCACCAAGCCGGTTCTTTGTTACTGAATCCATTGGTCGTCAGCATCATGAAGTCACCTGCGCTGGCGCTGTTGAGGTCCAAGGAGCCATCCCGCTCGGCTGATACTGCGCAAAGATTCCAGCCCAAGGCGTGCACACCCACCATCTCGCAGGCGGCCTGAAAGGTTCCTGGTTTGGTCAAGTCGCCTTTGCCCTCAGGGCCCCGGCTAAAGCAGAGAAATCGGCTGTCTGGCGACCAATCCACGTGATAAATTTTATCCTTTTCGTCCATGATTCTGACACGCCGGGGACCCACGGCAGGGTGATCTGAATCCAGGTTAATGGGCGCGGCCGCAATTTCATGGTCTCCCGGCCCCCACGCGATCTGTTGGCCGTCTGGACTGAGGCACGGGCGGCAACCGGGTATCTGCAGATTGATGATCTTATCCCCATGCGCCTCAATGAGCAGAATCCCATGGCTCAACCCCATGCCGGCATGCACTGTGGCCACAATCCACTTCCCATTCGGGGCGAAGCAAGGATTGTAAAGGTGGCGCAGATTGGCGCTGTTCGGGTGTTCCTCAGTTTTGCCAGTCGTGAGATCGTAAAAGGTCATTCCTTTCGTGTAATAATCAGTCACGCTGAACTTTGGATACTCCTGCGGAAGGTAGCCCAGGGTGTTGCTGTCCGGCCCCCAGAAAGGTTCGCGCGCATAATCGGCAATTTTCCTCCGGTGCTGGCCATCCATATCCATCACGTAGAGACTCCGAATAGTCTCGCGCCCTTCCCCCTCATCCACCGAAAAGCAAATCTTCGTCCCATCCGGGGAAACTTGGGGATAATGCTCGTGCGCCTTCGGAGTACGGGTGAGATTTACCGGTTCGGAGCCGTCCGCATTCATCACAAATATCTCCCAGTTGCCGTTGAGGTAACATTCGTAGGCAATCTTGAATGGAAAAGCCTTCAAGCGCTCCTGGACCGGCGCTGAATGATCAGCGGCTGTGAGCGTGAACGTGCCCGCGAGACCGAGCAGAAAAGTGCCGAGCAGATTATAAAAGCCAATTTGGTTGCGCATGACTCAAGCTAAGTGGTCTGAGGCGTAAATGCGATGACATTCGTTGCGCCCAATTTGGCCTGTGGCAAGACGCGAGGTGGGAGCATATTCCGCAGTGAATCTGTGACCGACGAGCAACGCAGCCACAGGCCAAATTCGGCGCAACCCGCAGGGCGACAGGTCTTTTTCGGCCACACTTCGTTGCTCGCTCCTTACAGATCCACTTCGGGATATGCTCGTCGCTCGCGCCTCGGCTGGCCGAAAAATCCCTTGCCGCGAACGTCATCGTATTTACGCCTCAGCCCACTAAGCCGTGGCCGAAGATCGCTCAAGAGCTTTTGTTGGAACCTATTTCCTGCTCCCCAACTTGCTTCCGAGCAGTTGAAAAACCTCCAACGCAGGGGCCACCTTAAGCCACACGTTAAGCCCCAAATAAACTAGCGAGGCGATAAGCATGGGAACAAAAACCTCGCCCAGTTTCAGCGGCAGAGTTGCATGGCCCAGTTTGAGGTCCCAAAGCCAAAGAAGACCCCAGGCCACCAGGCCTGCGGCGAGGGCTGCACCCAGCAGGTAAGCAAGTGAGTGCCGGAGTTCCGTCAGTTCCAGCTTAGCCAATTTCCGGCGCAGGGCATAGAGGAGCAATCCGACATTGAGGATGGCGCTGAGCGTGTTGGCAATGCCCAGTCCCGCCGCTTCATAGGTCCCAATCAGGAGGAACGCGAACACCAGATTGAGCGCGAGGGAAAGGATGCTAATCCGCATCGGAATCTGGGTGTCTCCCAGCGCATAGAAAGCGCGGGCCAGGATATTTACCATGGAAAAGGGGATCAGGCCCGGGGCAAGACAAGCTACCGCGCGTGAGACCTGCTGTGTGGATTCAACATTAAATCTACCTCGCTCAAAAAGCAGACGCACGATGGGCTCCGCCTCCACCAGAAGCACGACTGAGGCGAGCAGATTCACAAAAATCAGATAACCCAGGCCCTGGCGAAGGGTAGTCCGAAACTCCGGATATTTCTTTTCCGCTGCCAATCCTGACAAGGTGGGCAGGAGATAGGTGGCCAGCGAAATGCCAAAGATTCCCTGAGGGAATTCCATCAAACGCACTCCATACCAGAAGGAGGCAACAATCGGAGCGTGCACCCCAAAGGCCAGCACCTGTGTGAGCATGACATTGATCTGGAAAGCGGCCACGCCAATCGAGGCGGGCAGCATTTTGCGCACGACTTCCCTAACAGTCTCATTTTTCCAAGGCGAGACCCATCGGTAGCGAAAGCCCTCCCGGCGCAGAGAAGGCCATTGAAATCCGGCCTGCGCGAGCCCGGCGCCTAAAACTCCAATGGCCAGCCCAAAAATTTGGGTTTCCAATTTATCGCCCATGCGGGGCGCCAGCCACCACACCGAGGCGATCATCACCACGTTCAACATCGCTGCGCCCAGCGCCGGGACAAAAAAATGGCCGCGCGCGTTGAGCATTCCCATGAAGGCCGCCGCCAGGCAGACCAGCAGCATGTAGGGAAACATCACTTGCACCAGCCGCAACATCAACCGGGTGTCCGGAGGAAGTGTGTGGTCAGTCAAAAAAAGCGACACGCCGAGCAGGACCAGCCCAATGATGACCAAGGATGCCACGATGAGTCCGGAAATGACGGCGTTTGCGGCCCGCCACATCTCCACCTCGCCAGCGGTTTTTTCTTTTGCCTTAAAGATGGGAATGAAGGCTGCCGACAACGCCCCTTCGCCCAGGAGCCGCCGAAAAAGGTTGGGCACCGTGAACGCCATGAGGAATGCGCTGGCCACGGCGCTTGTGCCCATGAAACGGGCATAGACCTGTTCCCGCACCAGCCCAAGGACACGACTCGCCAGCGTGGCCGCGCTCATGGCCCCGGAGGATTTCAGCATTTGCGACATTCATGGCATAGTCCAAAGTCTAAAGTCCAAAGTCCAAAGTTAAAATGGACGCTCGCTCGCATTCCGACCTTGCCTTTACGAGATGTCGTTAGCTCGGACACACTCCAGTAAAGGGTGGACCTTGAACTGTAGCAGCCGACGGGAGTCGGCTCTGATCCATTAAGGGGGGAATAATGAGCCGACTCACGTCGGCTGCTACGAGGGGCCTTGTGTTTGGAGCGCGATTGAGGGGGCGCTCTTGTGCGCCCGGGGAGGTGGCGCACTCCGACCTGGCATTTACGAGATGTCGTTAGCTGGGAGACACTCCAGTAAACGGTGGACCCCGAGCTGTAGCAGCCGACGTGAGTCGGCTCTGATCGATTAAGGGGAGAATAATGAGCCGACTCACGTCGGCTGCTACGAGGGGGCTTTGTGTTTGGAGCGCGATTGAGGGGGCGCACGGGGACGGGCGCACACCGAGCGAACTCCCATTCCGACCTGGCATTTACGAGATGACGTTAGCTGGGAGACACTCCAGTAAAGGGTGGACCTTGAACTGTAGCAGCCGACGGGAGGCGGCTTTGATCCATTAAGGGGAAAGTAATGAGCCGACTCACGTCGGCTGCTACGAGGGGACTTTGTGTTTGGAGCGCGAGTGAGGGGGCGCTCTTGTGCGCTCGGGGAGCACGGGGCCGTGGCGCACTCCGACCTTGCTTTTACGAGATGACGTTAGCTGGGAGACACTCCAGTAAAGGGTGGACCCCGAACTGTAGCAGCCGACGTGAGTCGGCTCTGATCCGTTAGGGGGAAAGTAATGAGCCGACTCACGTCGGCTGCTACGAGGGGCCTTGTGTTTGGAGCGCGATTGAGGGGGCGCTCTTGTGCGCCCGGGGGGGTGGCGCACTCCGACCTGGCATTTAACGAGAAGACGTTAGCTCGGACACACTCCAGTAAAGGGTGGACCTTGAGCTGTAGCAGCCGACGTGAGTCGGCTCTGATCGATTAAGGGGGGAATAATGAGCCGACTCACGTCGGCTGCTACGAGGGGGCTTTGTGTTTGGAGCGCGATTGAAGGGGCGCACACCGAGCAAACTGGCCTATCTCGCGAATGCGCCTATCGCTCCTCGTTCTTGACGCCTCCGTGTTTTTGCCAAAAAGTGAGTGATGGCAGAGGATAAGATTCCGCAGATCGTGGTTCTGGGCGCTGGCTTTGGCGGGTTAACTTTCTGCCAGCACTTCCATCATCCGACCGCGCGTGTCACCCTGGTGGACCGGACCAATCACCATCTATTCCAACCGCTGCTTTACCAGGTGGCCACGGCCGGCTTGTCCGCTCCTGAAATCGCCCAGCCCATTCGCGGCATTCTTTCCGAGCGACCGAACGTGACTGTGCTTCTCGGGCAGGTCATGGACTTCGATCTAGGCGGCCAACGCGTCATTCTGGAGAAAAGCGTTTTGGCCTACGATTATCTCGTACTCGCGACGGGGGGCGTGACGAGCTATTTCGGCCACCCCGAGTGGGAACAATTCGCGCCGGGCCTAAAATCGCTCGAGGACGCTCTGCGCATCCGCAGTCGCATTCTGCTCGCTTTTGAACTGGCGGAAACCGAACCTAATCCGGCGCGGCAGGCCCAACTGATGACGATGGCAGTGGTCGGAGGCGGCCCGACTGGAGTGGAACTAGCGGGAGCATTTGCCGAATTAGCCCGGCACGTTTTGAAACGTGATTTCCGCAACATCGATCCCCGGCAAGCGCGGGTTCTGCTTCTCGAAGCCGGTCCTGCCATCCTGGCGAGTTTCCCTTCAGAGTTGTCCGCCAGCGCCTTGCAACAGCTCCAGGATTTGGGCGTGGAGGTACGAACCTCGGCGCGTGTGAAGTCGCTGAGCCAGGGACGCGTAGAATTAGAAAGTGGAGACATCATCGAAGCTGGCAACATCATCTGGGCGGCGGGCATTTCCGCCACGCCGTTGACGCGGAAGCTGGGCGTGGAATTGGATCGCGCTGGGCGCGTGAAAGTAAAAGCAGATTTGAGCCTTCCCGGGCGCCCGGAGGTCTTCGCTATCGGCGATATGGCTTTCGTGTTGCAAGCGGATGGCACCCCCGTGCCGGGGGTTTCCCCCGCGGCCATGCAAATGGCACGGCACGTGGCAAAGATCATCGAAGACGAATTGGAATTGCCGCCGGGCCAGGCATCTCGGCCGGCCTTCCAATATTGGGACAAAGGCACGATGGCGACCATTGGTCGAACCGCGGCCGTAGCCTTCATCGGAAAACTCAGATTCAGTGGATTTCTCGCCTGGCTCTCCTGGTTGTTTGTCCACCTCATTTTCTTAATTGGCTTTCGCAACAAGCTCGCAGTCCTCTTAAATTGGGCTTATTCCTACCTTGCTTATAAGAGAGGCGCCCGGATTATCATCGGCACGCCGGAGCGTGGCGGGGGCCCGGAATCCTGAGGGTTGGGGCGCCCATCCCCCCGCAGATTGCTCAGAGCCTGTTTTAAAATTCCGTGTGGTTCTGTTTTCGTGCGCTGGATGGCGAGGCGCGACGAGCGAGCATACCCGCCAGGGGTCTGTGACCGAGGAGCAACAAAGGTAGCCGGCGTACGAAAACCCTCCGGGCGGCGGGTCTTTTGTCTGCGGCCTGCGTTGACTCGGCCATCACAGCCCGCTGCGGGGATGCTCCGGCCTCGCCGCCTTGGCCACAGCCAAAATCACTCGCCGCAGGACCCCACCCAATTTTAAAACAGGCTCTTTAGTGATTTCGCAGGAACATCTTTCCCGGCAATTGGCGGATGAGACGCTTCATTTCCAAACCGAGCAACGCGACTGACACGGCTGAGCTGGGCAAACCGCTGTGCCGAATTACTTCATCGATGTTCGATTCCTCTTTGCTCAAAGCATCATAAACTTTCTGTTCGGTACCCGACAAAGTCAGCGCCGGCAGGACCCCCGTTTCGCTGGCGCCGGGAGGGCGGTTGGTGGCGGGGAAAAGATACTCGAACTCACTCAAAATATCCTCCGCGCCTTCGCACAGCTTCGCTCCCTTCTTAAGCAATTCATGGCAACCTTTGCTGCGAGGAGAGTCGATACGGCCCGGCACGGCAAAAACCTGGCGCCCATATTCGATGGCGAAGTTGGCCGTGATGAGCGCGCCACTGGTGAGATTTGCCTCCACCACCACCGTGCCCAGCGTCATCCCAGCCACGATGCGGTTGCGGATAGGAAATGACTGTTTGTCCGCGTTGCGGTTGAATGGAAATTGCGTTACAACGGCGCCGTTAGCTGCGATGCGTTCGAATAGATCGGCGTTTTCAGCCGGGAAAACAATGTTGATGCCGGTCCCCAACACGGCCACGGTGCGCCCTTTTCCCGCCAGGCTGCCTTGATGCGCCGCCGTGTCGATGCCCCGCGCGCCTCCGCTCACGACCGTCACCCCGAGGTAGGCGAGCTGATAGGACAATTTGCGCGCGACCTCCAATCCGTAATGAGTCGTCTGGCGTGAGCCGACCATGGCGACGGCATTTTTGTCCCGCGCGGTGAGCCGGCCTTTGACATAGAGCACGATGGGGGGATCGTAAATCTGGCGCAGCAGTTCCGGATACTCCTCATCCTCCTGCGTGAGCACATGGCAGCCGAAGTCGCTAACACGTTTTAGCTCGCTGGCCAGATCGATGGAGTTTTCCCAATTGGCAATCGCCGCGGCCGTTTCTTCACCGATGCCCTGCACGCGCACGAGTTGGGCCTTGGATGCTTTTAGAATCGCCGGCGCATCACCGAGGTGTTCGAGGAGTTGGCGCACGCGAACCGGACCGACGTGCTCGATCATATTCAAAGCCACCAACGCTTCACGGGAATCCATGCAAGTGAAATATCGGATTTAGCTTGTGGTGGCAAGAGAAGGGGTTCCACATGCCTGAATAACCAACCGGGGGAAGCGTCGAAGTGATGGTAATAGTTGTGAAAAGTTTCACAAACTTTTAAAAATGGCTTGCAGCCCCAAATAGCAATGACTAGGTTCCCGAAAGTTGAATTTATGACATATCCTCCAAAGTTGATGAACAAATATTTCCCAAGTCTCCTCGTCGTGGCCGTGGCCGCCACTTTACAAACACTTTCGGCCGCCGACATCTCCGGCAAAGTTACCCTCAAAGGGAAACCGATACCCGAAACGCCGATCCCCTTGGAAGGCACCACTTGTGGTCCCGTCGTCCATACCGCTCTCACCACCCGGCATTATGTCGTGGGGCCGGACAAGGGCCTGGCCAACGTCTTCGTTTACATCAAGCAAGGCGCTTCGCCCGCGCCCGCTTCGGCCGGATCATCGCCGGTTCTGGATCAAGTCAATTGCCAATATGAGCCTTATGTCATGGGGTTAGTCACCGGTCAGAAATTCACCATCCGCAACTCTGATTCCCTCATGCACAACATTCATGCCACTCCCAGGGCCAATAAGGAGTTCAATTTTGCCCAGGTCCAAAAGGGACAAGAGAATAAAGAAAAGAGCTTCGATAAGCCTGAAGTTCTGGTGCGCGTGAAGTGTGACGTTCATCCCTGGATGTTTGCCTGGATCGGGGTGGTTGATCACCCGTATTTTGCGGTCACTGACAAGGACGGTTCATTCAAGATTTCCAACCTGCCCGCGGGCACCTATACCATTGAAGCCTACCATCTCAAAGCGGGCGCCAAGCATCAGGAAATCACCCTGGGAGCCACCGACACAAAGAAGGCTGATTTTGAATTGGAAGTCCCAGCGCCCGTCCAGTAAGCCAAGCCCGGCCCCCGGGAAACAGCCCGGCAATTCGTATCTCCTTTAGCGCAGCGCACGGGCATTCCTCTGCGCATGCAGTGATCTATCGCTGGGGCAGCGCCAAGGAGGGCGAATCGTGCGCCCGTGGCCATAGTTACCCTGTTTTCCAAGCAGCGGCCCTCTTTCCACGATCAATAAACAATCGCAAAACTGCCATCTGACTTTGCGAAGGCTGTCGCTAAACTCCACACCGGGACTCCATCAGCGCGGCCCTTTGCCGAAGTCGGTTTGCTGTCCTTATCGTACACCTGCCACGCCACTCCCCCGCCTCTGGCCCAACCGGTTCCTTCTGTCCAAACCAGCAGCGTCTCGCCTTTATCATTTCCAATTGCCACGGGATTTTTTCGCTTTACTCCAGGCATCGGAGAAATCGATGAGGAAATTTGCATCGTCTTTTGGTTTACCGTCGCATAATATACTTGCCCCGCTGTCTCCCAGGCCGCGAGCGTGTTCTCTTTCCCTTCCGCCAGCGATGCGCTGCTCATAGGACATGTGGGCACGGTCCATTTGTAGGCTTTGGCGATTTCAAAATCCGCGCCAGGCCCTCGGGAGATTAAAAGAAGTTCATCGCGGTTTACCTTCTCACCCGCGGCGCGATACAAGATGTAAACGGCCCCCGCCCGGTCCGCGAAAGCCCGCATTCCGCAACACCCGCAAGCGCCGGTGGGTTTGCTAATCGCTGGCTCCTCGCTTTTGAAAGTTTTGCCTTCATCGCTGGAGCGAGCCACGAAAACAGCCCGCCCGGCCTCGGCGTTGGTATTTCCCGGAATGGGGGCATGCCATGTGGCATAGACGTTTCCCTGGTTGTCGGCCGCCACTGAACCTCCGCCGTCCAAGCCGAAGGCGGCCGTGATGAGGTTTCGTTCCGGCTCAAAGGCCGTTCCGGCGTCATTCAATCGGGTATAGAGGAATGGGGTTTTCTTCTTCCCGTTTAACTTTATGGGGACCGCGCCATTGCCCATGCCATCCCACGCCACATGAACTCTCCCATTTTTCCCGACGGCCATTTGTGCTCCCCGGATCGTGCCGGCGGAGATGGCGCTTCCAGATTGGCTGTTGACCTGAAGGGCCTTTGAAAAGCCTTCCTCCCCCGGGGATTGGCGAACATAGAAAACATCACCCCCTCCTGCTTCACCTTTATAATAGATCAAATGAACCACGCCTTTGCTGTCCACCGCCGCCTGGGGTTGAATGCCTCCGTCAGGTGTCCGCAGCAGGCTGACTTTTTCCACATCGGTTGCGCCTGCGCTTGCCGCCAAAATGGAACCTAGGAAAAGAATGCCGCACGTAATTTGAGTCCTGCTCGTTTTCATGAGGAAAGCCTTATTACGTTCAAACTCTCCCGTCAATTATTAGATTCAGCGCCGGGGCGGTAAATCTCATAGGTAACTGTTCAGGAGCGGGGCGCGGCTCTGTGATCCGCAGCAAGGTGCGAACGTCAAGACCCTTCGATCCCTTAGCCGTAACGATGCAGTTGGACTAGCGCCCCCGTTTGTGGGTTGATTGTTTGCGTGAACAAAACCAATCAAACCGAGGGCCCACACCCGACTCACCAAACGGTGGCGCCGAGAATTCAATTCCAAAGCGCCCATAAGTCCATTCAAATCGAATTCACCGACCAGAAGCTCAGCCCTCACGCCGGGACGGCCACGTTTTGGTCATTTCTGCACGGGAGCGGCTGGATTCCACTGTTGGAAAAATGCCTGCCGCATCCGCTGCCCAAATCCAACAATCACCTTCAGCCGTTGTGCAAGGCGCTGGCCTTCATTCAAGGGTTGCTCTGCGGAGCGTCACATTCATCTCCGAGTGGTGCGAGCCGACTCGGGCTTTTGCGCCGGAGCCCTGTTCCGGCTGTGGGAAACGCTCAAACTCAAATTCGTGGTGGCGGCGCGGTTGAGCCAGCCGCTGCAGGGCTTGATCAAAAAGGAGACTTGCTGGCAGGTGAGGGAAATCGACGGAACCGAAGTCGCCGAGTTGGGTTATCGGGAAAAAGATTGGCCTGCTACGGCGCGGCTGATTGTGATTGGACATCGAACGGTCGACAAGCAAGGGCGATCATGTGGAAAGATGTTATTCGATTGCCCAGGCTATCTCTATCAGGGGTTGGTGGCCAATCTGCCGTTGACCCAGAAGCCTCTGAGCGTTTGGAGGCAGTACAATGGGCGGGCCGCCTGCGAAAACATGATCAAGGAACTGGATGCTGGCTGTGGATTGCCGGACTTGGTCTGCAAGGATTTCTGGGGGACCGAGGCGGTCTTGAGCCTAGGTGTTTTGGCGCACAACTTGATTGTTTTGTTCGAGCGCAAACTCGGATGGCAGAAGGCTGTGACCCTGTGCAGTCTGCGCTATTGGATTTTTGTGACGGCCGGAGTCATCACCCATGCGCAAGGGCGGACGACGATAAAACGGGCCGTTCCTCAAAAAGAGAGAGCGTGGTGGCAGCCGGAACCTGGCTGATGGCGCTGGCGGGCGCGCCTGCACCAAAACCGGTCAAGAGCGCGCCCGCTCAAGGTTGGCGTCCCGGCTTCCAGGCCGCACCTTCCACACCCGTGTCACAAACGCGAGGTCTCGACTGTCTTAGAAGGCAGAAGTGAATTAATAAACCAACGATATGCAAAGCCAGGCAGAGATTTTTGCTGAGTTACAACCCGTGTTGATCAAGTTGGCCCGGCGCATGCTGGGCAGCGAGACGGAGGCCGAAGACATCGTCCAGGAAGCTTATCTACGGTGGGAGCGGACCGCCACCGGCAACATACGCTCCCCAAAGGCATTTCTAACGACCATTACCACACGCCTCTGCCTCAACCATCTGGACCTCGCCCGAGTGCGTCTGGAGCATGACGATGCGCCTTTTTTGCTAGAGAACTTGTCCTCCAATGCGCGCAGCCCAGCGGAATACGCCGAATTATCTGATGCGCTCTCCGACGCGTTTATAGTTGTGCTGAACTATCTGGCGCCTACCGAACGAGTGGTTTTTCTCTTACGCGAGGCTTTTGAGTTCGATTACGAGGATATTGCTTCGGTTGTGGATCGCAGCGAAGAGAACTGCCGCCAGATTCTGAAGCGTGCCCGGGAACGGATTGCAACCAAAGAATCGACCGCACCGCCAGATCGGGAACGAGACGAGCGCATCGTTTCGGAATTTCTCGACGCCGCAGAAACAGGGAAATTGGAACGATTGCTGCAACTGGTGTCGGATGGAGCCGCGCTTGCCCGTGATCCGGGAGACCTATCCAAGCCCGTGCCGGCCTTGATTCACGACCGGGAAATCCTCTGCCAAATGCTGCGGAATACGCTCGCCCAAATCCGCAACGTCAGCGACGGTTTTGGCGTTTTTCCCTTCGGTCATGATTACGCATATGTTGCCCGCTGCGGCAGAATCGCCAAGGGAGCAATTCTACTGCGTGTCAAGGAGCAGAAGATCGCTGCCGTGCGGCTGGTTAGTTGCCCGGTGCTGCTGCATCGGCTCGAGATTCTGATGAGCGTAAGCCCCGATGGAGATTGTCAGCCAGGAGAGTTACCACAGCAATTGAACTGAATCGAAACGGGGTCGGAAGACTTATCGATTATGAAAATTAGAGCAGCGGTGAAAATAATTTCTTCTGACCTGTTCCTGTTCGATTAGAAAGATAAAACCATGCGAAATAAAATCACGAAACCTGCAGTAGTTACGCCCAAAAAAATGTTCCTGTTCGCCGCGCTCGCGCTCGGCATTCTGTCCATCGCCGGCTGGCTTTCCGCGCAGACGATTGTCGGTCCGCCCTCTGCAAATCCAAAGATGCCCATTATCACGGGTGACGCGACTGTTAATAATGGAGCTCAAATGATTGTTCAGGGCCGGCAAATCTTTCGCTACGACACCTTCGGCGACGAAGGTTTCTGGGGCGGTGCGCTCGGACTCCATTTGGCTATTGAGGGAACCAACTTCGGCGGCGCAGGCCCGGGAGTGAGTCCCCGAACGGCGCTGCAACTCGGGTTGAAAGTGGATGCCGATGCCTTGCCGACGCGACTTGTGCAGCAACTCAAAGGCGGACAGGTCAACCTCGATGACCCCGCCGTAACACTTGCCTTGCTCAAGCTCAATGCGGTCGTAGGCGTGAAAGGCACTTTCAATCCCAACGGTTCGCTCAGCGCCGTTGGGTTGACCTGCGCGGTTTGCCATTCAACCGTCAACGATTCGCTCACTGCCGGCGTTGGCCAGCGGCTCGATGGCTTTGCCAACCGCGACCTGAATCCCGGAGCGATCATTGCCGCCGTGCCGAATATCAAACCCGTCACCGACCTGCTGCGCATTGTGTATCCGGCCATCACCGATGACCAGGTGCGGGCAGTGCTGCACACCTGGGGGCCGGGCAAGTACGATGCCGAATTGCTTTTTGATGGCAAAGCCTTCCGTCCCGACGGCCGCCCGGCGGCGACGCTAATCCCGAACGCCTTCGGGCTGGCCGGCCATAACCTGCACACCTGGACCGGCGGCTGGGGCACCGTGACTTACTGGAATGCGCTCGTGGCAGTGCTGGAACTCCATGGCGTCGGCACGTTCTTCGATGAGCGCATGGACGACACCAACAAATTTCCGATCGCGGCTGCGGCTCGCTTCGGCCATGTCTCAGTGGCCCCGGCTGATGACCAGGTCACCCCGAAGCTGGCTCCGCTCCATTTTTATCAACTGGCGCTGGCTTCGCCCAAGCCGGTCGCAGGGGTGGACTTTGATGCGACAGCGGCTCAGCGGGGCGATAAGCTCTTCAGTGGCAAAGCCAATTGCGCTAGTTGTCATCGCGAGCCGCTCTGGACCGAGCCAGGCAACAACGACCACACGCCGGCGGAGATGCGCATTGACAGTTTCCAGGCGGAGCGTTCGCCCGATGGCAAGTACCGCACCATGAACCTGGCCGGCCTGTTCGTGCGCGAGCGCGGCCTGTTCATGAAGCCGGAGAATAAGGGCCGTTTCTATCATGACGGGCGATTTCTGACCTTGTTGGACGTAGTGAACAGCTACAACTCGCGTTTCACCCTTGGACTTACATCTCAGGAGAGTCAGGACCTGGTGGAATACTTGAAGTCACTCTGATCAAAAAACCGTAACCACTCAAAAGAAAGTTAAAGCAATGAAAATAAACGACGACAGATTCCGTCAGAACCCAGCTATCCGAAGATTGAGAAGCAGCTACGTGGACAGCGCGATGCCAGCGGTCGTCTGCGCGCTTTGCGTTCTGGCGACGGCTTTGTTCGCGTATGCCGGCGCCAGCCCCGGGCCCGGCCAATCCAGCGCTTCCGGTAAGCCGTCCCATGGCGGCGGGTCCGGTGGCGGCTTGCCTTACCCCTCCGTGTCCACCGTCAGTCAACTCATCGCCGACATCAATTATGCCAACAAAGCTGGCGGCGCCATCACCATTAACCTGGCGCCCGGCACCACCTTCGACCTGACAAGCGCGAACAATACCACCGATGGCGGCAATGGGCTGCCGGTCATTGGCGGCGCGACAGCCGTCGTTCTGACCATCATCGGCTACGGCGACACCATCGAGCGGATCGCCGTGATCAGCAGGTATTACACTGTAAAAAACCCCTTCCGTCTGTTTGACGTGGCAGCGGGGGCTTCGCTGACGCTTGACCAAGTTACTTTGAAAGGCGGCTCGCCGTCCGGCTCAGGGGGCGCAATCCTCAATCACGGCACGCTCAACGTTATCAACGGCAGCACCCTCTCTGGCAACGGTGCCAGCAGCGGCGGCGCCATCTACAACGCCGGGGGGACGGTAACGGTCAGCGACAGCATCCTGTCCGGTGACCAGACCACTGGCTTCGGGGGCGGCATCTACAACGCCAGCGGAACAGTGACGATCGGCAATAGTGCCTTGTCCAGCAATTACGCCTTCTCCGGCGGCGGCATCTACAACGACGGCGGGAAGGTGGCGATCAGCAACAGCAGCCCCTCCAGCAACGGCGCAAGATTCGGCGGCGGCATCTACAACAACGCCGGGGCTGTGACGGTCAGCAACAGCACGCTTTCCAGCAACTCCGCCTGGCACGCCGACTACCCCTGGAGCGGCGGTGACGGCGGCGGTATCTACAACTCAGGCGGCACGCTGACGATCTCCAGCAGCACTCTTTCCGGCAACTCCGCCGACCCGAACTTCGGCAGCGGCGGCGGCATCCTCAACGCCGGTGGCACGGTGACGGTCGAAAACTCCAGCAGCATCACCGGGAACGGCGCCTATCTTGGCCCGGACGTGTACAACGGCGGCGCGGTGTACCTGGATGGCACCAGCATCATCGACCTCCTCTACGGCAACGCCGCCATTTCGTTCTAGCAGCGTGGGAAAAATGCGGGCCGGAGCGGAACCATGTGTGCGCCCCGGCCCGCAAATTTTTCTCCACCGAAAATGTCCGTTTTCTAATCCTACGGTGCATCACCGAAGCTCACGGCCATCGAACACGCACCTCCTGCAGGCCGATGGCGTGAATCCCTTCCCCTATTGGTCCCCCACCTTTAGCGACGCCTCAAGTCATTGTAGGCGCCCCTCGCTTGGAAACGAAAACTCGAATCTGATGAAAACGCAAATCCAAAATCTGCTTAACTAACGTCGAGTCGTCGCGCTGGCGATGCTGGCCGCCCAAGCAACTGCCTTTGGCCAATTGACCATGACGGTGCCGGACAATTCACCACCCTTCAGTTCTCCCGCGTCAACCATTCCCCACATCGCAACGCTGCCACGCCCCACGTTTCCTCTACGTCGCAACCCCAGTGCAGATCCGTTTCGTGGCAATTGGTGCAATTCGTGTGGATCCCCTGCCCCTAAATCCCGCTTCTCCCCGCGCTCCGTTTTCATGGTAATCCGCGTTCATCCGTGTCCATCCGTGGTTAAAATATCTTCGTCCTCCGGCCCTCTTTTCAGAAAATTATCGTCACTCGTGCGGCAAAACTAACGAGTAACTTGTGCTCCGTCCGCCCGCTTCATCCTTTGTCAGAATTTTACGGTCAAGCAGATCGCTCAGGTCGCGCAGCGCAGTATCTTGAGAACACTTCGTCAGCTTTGCCCATTTCGAGCTTGTCAGTTTTCCCTCGAATCCATCCAGCAGGCGGTTGATGACTTTGCGCTGGCGATCATGGAAGGACTCGCCCGCATGAGCTTTCCAGAAGCCCGCCTTGACCAGCACCGCAGCAAGGATTTTTTCCGACGCGCTAATGGCGCGGCCCAGGCAATTCAGATACCACTCCATCCACCGCGTGATGTCCAATGTCCCTTTTTGGCAGTGTTCCAAGACCAGGTAATAATCGTTGCGCTCTTGCTGAATCTGCGAGGACATGCTGTAAAAACGCTGCGACGTGTTTTCAGACCGCGCCAGCATCATATCGGCAATCGCCCGCGCAATGCGGCCGTTGCCGTCGTCAAACGGATGGATGGTGACAAACCAAAAATGCGCCACCCCGGATTTTAATACCGGGTCAATATCCGGCGAGGCGTTGCGCCATTTGATGAAGCGGGACATTTCCTTTTCTAGCAAGTCATGGCCGGGCGCTTCGTAATGGACAGTCTCGCGCCCAATGGGACCGGAGACCACTTGCATGTCGCCGCTGTCTTTCGTGCGCCATGCGCCGGCCACGATGCGGCGCATTCCGCTTCTGCCAGTGGGGAACAGCGCCGAATGCCACGCGAACAGTCTTTGCTGTGTCAAAGGAGCGT
This sequence comes from Verrucomicrobiota bacterium, assembly GCA_038228235.1. GTDB lineage: Bacteria > Verrucomicrobiota > Verrucomicrobiia > Limisphaerales > JBBRPK01 > JBBRPK01. The sequence goes on along the minus strand of JBBRPK010000045.1, from coordinate 17,596 downwards.
CATGCTTGCGCGTGGCATCCAGCATGACCTCGACAATGCCTTCGACATTGCGGTCGATGGGCGGCAAGGCCCCAATGTCCATTCCCATCCGTCGCGCCAGCGAGTTTAAAACAGGCTCTTAGCGCGCTTCAGCGCAAGCGAAGCTGCTGCGGGTCACAGACCCGCGCTCCCCGTGAACAGTTACTCTCATAGATTGTCCCATGCGGATTGGATGTCGCTGGCGATGCTGAAACCGCTGCCGAATCAGTTAACCCGTTCGACTCGGATGCGGGAAGGATCGCTAACGCCCAGTTCAAGTTCTGAGGCGATGGAAAAAAGTTCGAACCGGTTCGTCGTGGCAGGAACTCTTGCGAGTTGGCGCTGACGATTTAATTCCTGAAGTGAGAGGACATCGAGCGCCACCGGATCGGCGCTAAATCGCAGTTCATTCAATGTGGCCGAAGCATGGAGGCGAATGCTGTGTTCGCCCTCGTATTGACAGGTCAGAGCATCCACGATATTCAGGATCACGCGATCGCCCAAGGCCGGCAAGGCATAGATTTCGGGCACGGCCTTGGCAAGACGCTCCGGGTCGGTTTCGAAGCGAAGCGTATTGTCCACGCTGCCGGTGGTGAGGCTGTAAAGGTTTCCCGAAACGCCCGCCCGGTAGTGGTTTAGCAGCGGAGTGATGTTGATTATTTTGGTCATCCCTTTACTGACCAATTTTGAAACAAAAGACTTTCGTCCGAGACCTTCGCCTTTTCGACCGAACTCCAGATCGCCCCACACCAACCGACCGAGGATGGGTTCATCAGGCGAGTAAAAGGTGTTCTCATCATAGCCACTGACGGAGCTGGCTTCCACCCGAACAGCGTACTGGGCGCCCAACTCTAAAAAACCAGATCGCCGGAGGTCTTCGAGTTGCTTGTCCCACACAATAATATTCCGGGGCGGGATCTTCGCTTTGAGCAGACCCTCCACCACTCCCGCGACCACGGCCGGCCGGGTCCCACTGTCTGGGCCAGGAGAAGAGTAAACTTTGATTCCGATGAGGTCCTGAGTGGAAAGGAGGCTGCGCCAGGCGTCGCTGGGATTGAGTTTGCCGGTGAGGGTGGTGAGGCCAAGATTGATCATGGCGAGGATTTTTTCCGTGCGCGGTTGGAAGGCCTCGGTAGCCTCCGGATCATGCACGATGACAACCCGGGCCGGGGGTTTGTCAATCTCGGGGAGCACAGGGAGGCGCCCGGCTTGCGATTGAGCCATGGTGTGAAAGGGAAAGAACAGGCCGCAGAGCCAGCAGATGTGATGCAGGAGAATAACGTAAAGCTGGGCGTTTCTTGACACGTTCGAGGGCGAATGTTACCACCAGTTTAGATGCTGGCCATTAAAAAACGCGGGATGAGTTGTGCGATTCTCCTGTGCTGGCTTTTGGCGTGCGGTTGCGCGCCGCCCGGACCCCGGGCCCTCCTGAAAGGACAGCGCCTGATTCGGGAAGGCAGATACGATCAAGCCATTGAATCCCTGCAGGCCGCGACACGTTTGTTGCCCAAAAATGCCCAGGCCTATAATCACTTGGGGCTGGCTCTGCACGGAAATAAGCAGTTTGGGCCCGCCTTGGCGGCCTACCAAAAAGCCCTGGGTTTAGACCATAAGCTGGCCGCCGCCCATTACAACCTTGGAAGCCTGCTCCTCGAACAAAATGACGCCGCGGCGGCCATTGAGCAACTCACGACTTACACGCTGCTCCAGCCCAATTCGATGGACGGATGGCTCAAGTTGGGGAATGCGCAACTGCGGGCCCACAAGTTTGATCCGGCGGAGAAAAGTTTCAAAACAGCCCTGACGCTGCGTCCGCGCGATCCGGAGATATTGAACGGGTTAGGCATCATCCAACTCCAGCGCAGGCGGACCCAGGATGCGCTCAATTATTTCAATCTGGCCCTCGCCCAAAACGCGAATTATGGGCCCGCCATCCTCAATCTGGCGGTCCTTAACCAGCAGAATCTGAATAATCGCCGGGGCGCTTTGGAAAAATACCGGCAATATCTCTCTCTCCAACCCCGCCCTCCGAATTTCGAAGCGGTGTCGGCCTTGGCCGCGCACCTGGACACGGAGTTAAATCCTCCCCCGGCGCATTCAGCCCAAATCAATCCTCTGCCTCCTCCCGCGGTGAAAAGCAATTTTGCAGTCGTGGCCCCGCGCGTCGCTTCCAATCATCCTGCCACCGTCGGGGCAACGATCGTTGCTCGCACCAACCCCTCGGTCGCTCCTTCTGTTCCGCCCAAAATAGTGGCTCAAACCAATCAGATAAATACAAACCCCTTCGTGGCCCTAACTAAGCCCGTTACGCCCGAGCCACCCAAGCTTCTGCCGCCGGCGACAAGCAAGCCCCCCGCTATCACTAACAAAGCTGTTGCGGTTGCGGATAAGCCACCGGAGATTGAGGTCACCCGCGTGGCGGAGGAGTTAGTCGTAAAACCACCTGAAGAAATCCTGGTCGTCCGCCCGCCGCTTTTTACTCCCCGCGCACCTCAAATACCCGCGGTCAATCCCACCAATCCAGCGGCGCTCGTCATAAACAAATCCGAGACCAAGCCTGACAAGCGAAGCCTTCTTTCACGTTTGAATCCTTTTGGCGGGAAACCCAAATCTGGTAGCCGGGAAAAGACGCCAATTTCTTTACCGGATGAGACTGAAACCCCTGGAGCCGTTGTGGCCGCCAAGCCAACAAATGTAATCGTTGCGAGCCTGGCGGCGCCCCCGCCGCCTGCCTTCGCGCGCTACGCCTATCTCTCCCCACCCAAACCGCTGGCGGGCAACCGGCGGGAAGCCGAGCGATTTTTCGGCGAGGCCATCAAGGCGCAACAAGGAGGGAAACCCGCGCTGGCCCTCGCCACCTACCAGAAAGCGACCCAGTTGGACGGGGCTTACTTCGAGGCCTATTACAACCAGGGCTTGGTTGCCTACGGGATGGGAAACTGGAAGGAATCCCTTCGGGATTATGAGCACGCGCTCGCTATCAGGCCAGGTTCGATGGATGCCCGCTATAACTTTGCTCTCGCCCTGCAGCGGGCCAATTACCCGCTGGATGCCGCTGACGAACTGCTTGAAATCCTGAACGAAACCCCGGCTGAAACCCGTGCGCATCTGCTGCTGGCAAATTTATATGCGCGGCAACTCGCCCAGCCGAAACTTGCGCGCCAGCACTACTCGAAAGTGCTGGAGGCGGATCCGCACCATCCGAAAGCCGCCGAGATCCGGTATTGGCTGGTCGCGAACCCGTAATGCGCAAATTTCACAAGGGCCTGGCGCTTCGCAGCCCTCGTTCTCATTAAGACCCCGCTTCAGCGGGCCCATGGTCGAGGACCCGTCTCGAAGGGACATCCGACAATCGCCCAGTTTCCCGCCCAGAGACAACAAGTCCCGAAGGGACGGCTGACATTTCGTTCCGCGGGCATACCCCCGGCCCGTCAGCCGTCCCTTCGGGACTCGACCGATTCCAATCCAATCCCGGCGTTAAAATTAAAACGCCGGCCTATTCTCAAATGTCCCTTCGGGACAAGCGCCACCGGCAAAGCCGGCTCGAACCGGCTATCAAATCTTCGTGACACTGGTTATCTCTTTTCACGGCGGAGGGGCGTGTGCCTGGAATGGAAGCCGCAACGAACCAGCAATTCATCAATTTCCATTTCAGTTGCTCCAAGTTTAGGCGCCGACTTCAGCAGATCGCTCGCTTCGACCGGGAACCAATTTCGCCGCGCTAAATCGCCGAGACCGGCAACGTCCACTGGCGCGATAGTTTCATAAACTTTTGCGATCAGCCTCTCCTTTTCTAGAGGTGTGAGCGGAGCGAGGGCACGGCGCAGGCAGTCGCGAGACTGAGGCCCGAAAAGTGGATGGTCGCCCATTAGAAATGAGTCCCCCGCCAGCTCGGGGCGGCCCAGGCGCAGGGCCGTCTCTGTAAAACTCGCGGCCGCGAAGTAGAGAAGTGACAAGGCGCGAAAAACCTTGAAATCGTTCATGTTCGCATAGAGCGCGGCCACCATCTCCTCGGCGGTGTCCACTTCCTGGAGTGTCTGCTCCGCATAGGTTTCAAGGGCGGTCTCAAAACGATCCGTTTCCCAATCCCGCTCCATAATTTCCGCCAACCGAGCTACCCCCAGCAGGGTCAAAGGAAAACCTGTGGACAATAGTGGATCCACAAAACCCGCCGCCGAAGGGAGCAGCGCCCAGCCGGAGCCCACCACCGCGGCACTGCGAAAGGAAAGTCGCGGCGCATGGATGAACGGGATCTGTGTTTTGGCGTGAGCAAACTGTTCGCGCACGATGGGCAATCGTTCCAAGAGCCTGTTCCACCCCGCCACGCCCTGTTCCAAATGCAATTCGTTCGCCCGCCCGCTGGTGGCCGCAACTCCCGCGCTGGTAATGCCGTTGTTGAAGCGAAGCACCCAAATCCATCCCCCCTCAAAAACGTGGTGCAGAGCGGCGTCATCGGCTGGGTAGGGCGGCGTCTGATCTGAAGCGCAAATGTTTTCCATTCGTTCCACCCCAGTGAAATGCGTGAAGAGGGCCTGAGTGTCTGGCAAATGCGGGAAGGACTTCTCTGGCAACGCCAGTGCCTGATGCAAAAACCCTCGGGGGCCGGTGGCATCAATCAAAAAACGGGCATGCCATGTGAGCGCCTCGCCAGCGCGCTGGCCGGCAAGGGTAATGCCCGAGGATGAAATCTTTGGTTTCTGAAGCGCGACTCGATCGACATAGTCCACCCCCCGAGCTTGCGCTTCGCGGACCAAAAGATGATCAAAATCAGGGCGATACCAGTGCGTATCCGCAATGCTGTCGTGTGGACTGGCCGCGACCATAAGTTGGTTCCCGCGGTCTGGCCTCTCGGTCCAGGGAACTCCGAGGGTGTGATGATAAAAGGTAAAACCGCGTTTCAAACCACAGCCGATTTTGGGATACTGCTTCTGCCAGGTTCCCCATTTGGTCAGCGGCAGCAGACCGGGCAACTCATAACGCCGGGCCAACTCTTCCAGCAACAAATTGGCCAGAGGCGTGGAAGATTCGCCGATGGCAAAACGCGGATGCAGGCCGCGCTCGAGCAATAGCACCGAGTGCCCCAAATGCCGGGCGATCATCGCCAGCAGCGAACCGCCAAATCCGGAGCCGACGATGGCGATGTCGAAACTGATGTTCATCGAGACGAAATTTCGCGCGTTGAACCCCTGAAACGTAGCAGCCGATGTGAATCGGCTCTGATCTTTCCGGTGAAAATAGTGAGCCGACTCACCTCGGCTGCTACGAGGTTCAAGAGCGCAGGGTGAGGTGAGGGTGAAGCGATCCCTGGTTTGGCCACTGCCGGAGCGGTTTGCCCCTCACCCGGGCCCCACTCCCGTTGAATTAGGGAAGAAGATGGCAGTGGAGCGCGGACTTTAGTCCGCTTTTCTGCCATTTCGCGTGGGGCAGCGGGAAGCGGCTCGATTATTAACATCCGCATTCTGCACACTGAATTTCGGGCTGCAGCATTTGGGTAAAATTCATCTCGCGCAGCCTTGCCAGACGGCCTGAAAAACACCGGGCACAATCGGAAAATTTTTCCAAATCCCACAAGTCAGCAAAGACCCGCCCGCGCTGCAGGCTTATGCCATAGCTCGCAGCTTTCTCCAACGTCGAAAGCTTCGGGGGTGAGAACTGTCCAATGGACGCCAGGGCTTCCAAGGCGCCGTTGCCGAGGCGGGTCGGGATCAGCGAGGCCACGCTGGCGCCACAATCGAAAGCGAAGTCCAGGGAGCGTCTGGCCCAATGGAGCGATTCCTCCTCGTTGAGAAAAGGCGGCTTCACGAGGATAAAGACTCGGAGCGCGATCTCGTTTTGGCGCAGAAATTTAGAGGCGCGAGCAAAGTCTTCCAAGGTCATCCGCTTATTGAGGCGCGGGAGAACCTCGGGATGCAAGGTTTCCAATCCCATCGCGATTTCCAGCTCCGTCCCTGCGCCTGGAACGCCGCGCTCCTGATTGAGCAAAGCGCGAAAGCGCAGACAGGCATCGCCCACCAGCGCCGGATGGCACTCCACGATGACGCGCTCGAATCGGCGAACGCGCTCAGCGATGCTGGGGTAATCTTCCTGTGGAATTGCGCCTCGATCGAAAAAACTTCCGCTGTTGTAGAGCTTGATTTGCCGGGTGGCGGGCAGACGGGCCAGCGCATAATCAACCTGCGCTGGAATGGCGCCGACGGGGACCACTGTCTCCTTGAGGGTGTTGCGCCAAAGGTCGCACATGAGGCAGCGCCACGGGCATTCGCGATTGGTGAGAAAAATCGTTGTGATTTCCACCACCTCGCCGGACGCCGTCCTTTCCTTCTCCAACAAAAAGCCGTGAGGTTGTTGCGGGTTGAGGTCGTTCCGAGCTGGCCGCTGCGCCAGGATCCATGCATCTCGTTCGCGCCCTGATTCTGGATAGAGAGATACCAAACTTTTTATTGGTCAGATTTCAGCCGCGATGAAATTCAAACAACTATTGGTAGAGGGCCAGGAACTGCTTCCGCAGCTCAGTCTCGCGGGCGGGCACATGCTCCCGTAAGCGTTCGACTTCCACCGCGCCGTGCTGAAATCGTCGCTTCGGAAAAATCGGCATCTCCAAACCCGTGACCGCTTTGACGCCTTGGGAAACGATCTCGCCTTTCAGCGCATAGAGCCGATCCTCGTGGTAATCGGTGAGGGCAATGAACGGGATTCCTTCAGCGACTTCGATCACGTTGGGCCGTGTGAAAGGGCTGAAGCCTTGGAAACGGTAATGCTTTGCCGGGGCATAGGTCCGCGCGTAAGAGCGACTCAGGCCGCCACTGTAGGTGAGGGAATGTTTGATCCGGCCAACTCCCCAGCCTTCCTGGTAGAGCATTTGATTATGCACCACGCTGCGAATCGTCAGTTCTGGATTCTCCTCGATAGGATAGTCTTTCAAATTCTCATCGCCCCCATCGCCGTCCATCAGAAACTTCCAGTCTGGATACCGCTCGCGAATGCCACGACAGAGGGTCAAGCCCATCGAGGCGCATTCGACATCAAGCGGTTTATAGTCCTCGATGACGCGAATGGTTTCGCTGACATCGAGACTGTCCAAGTCCGCTTCAATCGCTTCCAGAAAAAGTCCCAGACCCAGCGAATCGAGAAAGCGCCGGGATTGCTCAAGATCAGGGCCGCTACCAAACGCCAGCGTGAAAGCTTTCAGTCGGCTCGGATTCAGGCCGAGCTTTTTGAGGACGTGAACGGTGGTGAGAAAAACTGCGCCACTGTCAATGCCCCCGGAAAAACAAACTCCGATTGGCTCCTGAGCGGGAATCTGGACCAGCCATTTGGAAATTTCATCAGCGAGGGCGCCGATGTAGCGCCGTCCGATCTCGGCTAAATCCATGGGTAATTGGTTGGGTTGCGGGTTGAAAAATCGAGTGTAGGTGGGATCAGGATCGGGGCAGCCGACCAGTTGAATTTCCAACACATGATGCGCTGGAACCATCCGCGTATAACTGGGATGAAATTGTTCGGCCAAACCTTCCCGCTTGAGCCATTCATAAATCACATCAATCCGGTCAGCCACGATTAACGCCGGCCCTTCCGTCCGCTTGGCCAGGAAATAGCGCATGGGGCGATCCATCGAGCGGGCTAAGCGGACAGTTTTACCGTCACGCGCCACCAAGGCGAAAGAGCCTTCGATCTGGCGAACTGCTTCGGAGGAGCCGCTCCCGAGGCGTTCTCGCGCCGCCTCGACGGTCATGTTGTAGATGTGATTGACGGAAGGTTCCGTCAGGTCCACGAGCTTTTCTATATAGTGATCCATAGTTTTGCCTTTGATGATCTCAATGACAATCCACCGTGATTTTAACAGAAAAAACTGCATCAGAGCAACGCGAATCCCCAGCAGTTCATTATGGCAATGTAGGACGCCATGGTCGGGCCGATCCCCTGCCACAATGAGAATTGCCGGCTTTCCCCCGGCTAATTTCCCGAAACCCTCCGGGTTCATGGGACTCACAGCCCAACCTGCGCCCGCTGCGGGCGGCTTAATCGCGGATCAGGCCGCGCTTGCGGAGGACCGCTTCCATCGCTTTATCCATCATCAGATCTGCGAGCGGTTGCGTTGCTTCGTCAAGAGCGGCGGCGGCCGATTTTAGTTGATTGGGATTGCCGATCTTCGTTTGAACATCCTCGGCGGCGAGCGCGGTTTGAACCCCGGCAAGCGCAGCTTCAATCTGCATCTTGCAGTCTGGATCCAACTCATTGGCCCACTCACTCAGGCCTTTGCGCGTCGCCGTCATGGTTTCATGGGTTCGGATTTTGGCTTCAATCCATTGGCGAACTTTCAGGTCCTCGAAAGCGTGTTCGACAGATTCTTCGACCATTTTCTGCACGTCGGCGTCTTCGACGTCCACGGCAGATTTCATTTTCACCACCGTCTGTTGGCCGGTTTTGATGTCGCGCGCCAGCACTTGAAGGATGCCGTTGGCATCGATTTCAAATTGCACACCGACCCGCGCAATCCCTTTAGGCGCAGGGGCGAACTCAAGGGTGAAGCGTCCCAGGCTCCAGTTGTCCTGGGCGCGCTCGCGCTCCCCTTGCAGGACATGAATGAGCATGGTGCGCTGGTTGTCCACGGCCGTGGTGAACATCTCTCCGGCTTTGACCGGGATCGTAGAGTTTCGCGGGATAATGACATTCATCAGGCCCCCGAAAGTTTCGAGGCCCAGCGAGAGCGGTGTGACATCGAGGAGCAAAACGTTTTTGAAACCCCCGGAAAAAATCTCCGCCTGGATGGCGGCGCCTAACGCGACCGCCTCGTCAGGATTTTGCGTGGTGTTCAATTGCGGGCCTTTAGGTCGATGATAGTCAGCGCCCAACCGGAGGCCACCGCGTTGTTCCTCGAATTCGGCGCACTCAAAGAGTTCGCTAACGAACTGGCGCACCAAAGGCATCCGAGTCTGTCCTCCTACCAGGATGACTTGATCCAAATCTTTGGCTTCCAGCTTTGCATCGGCCAGCGAACGCAAGCAATGGATGCGCGTTCGAGTAATGATATCGCGGGTGAGGTTTTCCAGTTCCGCGCGGGTCAGTTGATAGCTGAAGCTGAAATGGGGGGTCAGAAAAGGGAACGCCACTTCTACTTCCAGCTCAGACGACAGTTTGATCTTGGCCTGCTCGGCTCCTTCTCGGAGCCGCGAGAGCATGGGCAAATCCCGCCCTGGGTCCGGGCCCCCGGCAGCTTTGATTTTCTCCACCAAAAAATCGAGCAAACATTTATCGAGATCGTCGCCGCCGAGCCGTGTATTACCGTTGGTGGAAAGCACTTGGAACACACCTTCGGTCAATTCGAGAATGGAAAGATCAAAGGTGCCACCGCCTAAATCAAAGACGGCGATTTTGGAACGCTCCTTCAATTTATCGAGTCCGTATGCGAGCGCGGCCGCCGTGGGCTCGTTGATAATGCGTTCGACGGTCAGGCCGGCAAGCTCGCCGGCTTTCTTAGTCGCGTTCCGCTGGGCATCATGGAAATAGGCTGGCACGGTGATGACCGCGCGAGTGACCGGCGCGGCAAAAAATGCTTCGGCATCGCCTTTTAGTTTTTTCAATATTTCAGCGGAGATTTCCTCCGGCGTCCAATGGCGGCCGTGCAGGTCAATAGTGACCGGGCCTGCGCCTGCTCCTGTCACGGGATAAGTGACCAGCATCTCTTCGCGAGAAATGTCCGAGCCGCGGCGGCCGATGAAACGCTTCGCCGAATAAACCGTTTCTGACGGTTTAAGGACGCGAACGCGATTCGCCCTGTCCCCCACCACCGCCGCCTCGCCAGAACCCGGCACGTGAACGACCGAGGGCGTCAGCCGATGGCCCTCCGAATCGGCGATGACCAACGGAATTCCTGAATCGACAGTGGCCACCAGTGAATTGGTGGTGCCCAGGTCGATGCCAACGATTTTACTCATGCCTGCTCAGACTGCCACGAAAGGGAAGAAGAGAAAACGTGAAAAACTGGGTTGCAGCAATCCCGAAGGGATCTCGGAGATTAGCCGGGGGGTAGTCTTCGCAGCCCCCGGTACGTCGGTCGCCATCGCCTTCCGTCCTGTCAGGGGCGGCGGAATCATTCGCTCATTTTTCGAACTTTCCTGCGCCCCTGCCGGGGCGCACCACTTCTGGACGCCTCTTCCGGGGGCTGCGTGAACTTGCCCCCGGCTAATTTTCAGAAACCCTCCGGGTTGTCTAATCGCACAGGTAAGGCAATTTGAGGTCGATCAGGATGATTGCAATTCCACCGAAAACAGCGAGGAGCCGACCCGAAGTTAAGATGGTAAACGTGGCGTTGACAAAGCCCTGTGGTGAAGCTCAGTCTCATTCCCGATGGAAATAATAGGCGATAAACAAGCCGTGCCAGGCTTCGCTTCGACCGACTTCTAGTTTGTGCATTATTCATTGTTGGGTCCGAAAGTTTCAGGATGAGCTTGGCGCTACAATTGATGAAATCGGCGAACAAACGGGCTGGACTCGACCGCGGGATTCCCGTCCTGTTCCATGCTGGGCGTCACTGGCTCGCCCCATGAAAACCATCACGCTCATTTTCTGCGCGACAGGGCAAGTTTGATTTTCTGAAGAAACGCGGCCCGTGCGTCAGAGAGGAGATAATCCAGTTCGCCCTGAAACCGGCGCCAGAAGCCGTCTCGCCGCCTGGACAGGTTGTGGCGGCGCAGGTCAATTCCCGGGCGCAGAAAGAGGTCGATGGTGCGCTCATCGCCGGTCAGTTGGGCTGCTGCACGCGGCACTACTCGTCGCACTGTAACAAACTCACCCGCGTTCAGTGGGCGGCCTGGGGTTTTCGAGCGATTGTCCGTAGCGGCTCCTCGGAAGAGAGCCGACATCTGAACCACCGGAGGAGAAAATTGCGGCGCTCTGCCGAGACGCTGCTACGACACGATCCGCCGGAGCAGGGAACCCGTTAGCAGGCAGGTAGAATTCTCCCAGGACGAGAGGATCGATTGGCGCGGCAGTCGCATCGCCGGGAGAGGAAAACCGGGCGATCAAATCAGCCAACTCCTTGAGGAGGTCCGGAGGGCTAGTGACCGAACCGGCTGAAGTCGTACCGAGCAAATCCACATCGTTGATGAAGTTCTTCAGGAACGGATGCGCATCTGCAGAGTTCGCGGGCAAAAGCAAAAACTGGATTGCTCCAGCGAGTGAACCAGGGCTTCTGCTTTTGGCGCTTTGGATTTTTTTCGCTTCCCACTATCCTGACTCGCATGAACTTTATCGTCACCGCGGGGCCTACCTATGAACCGTTGGATGAAGTCCGCCGATTGATCAATTTTTCGACGGGCCAATTGGGCTCAGAGTTGGGGAATTACCTCGTCGCGCGCGGCCATAGCGTCACTCTTTTATTGGGACAGCAGGCGACCTGGCGCGGTGAGGTTCACGCACAACAGGTCGTCAGCTTTGGCACGACGGCGGATTTGAGGGCTCGGTTGCAAATATTGGCCTCAAAACCCGTGGAAGCGGTTTTTCATGCGGCCGCCGTCAGCGATTTCGCGTTCGGGAAAATTTGGCGTCGATTGAACGGTGATGAGTTGGAAGAAATTCAGGCTGGGAAGCTCTCATCAGGGGAAGGGCCGCTGCTGGCGGAGTTAGTCGCCACGCCGAAAATAATCGCCGAACTCCGCGATTGGTTCCCGAAGGCCTGGCTGGCGGGCTGGAAATATGAACTCGAGGGGACCCAGAGTGATGCCATCGCCCGAGGCGAGAAGCAACTAACCAGCAACCGGACCAATGCTTCCGTTATCAATGGCCGCGCCTACGGGAGTGGCTTTGGTTTGGTCACGGTGCCGGGCCAATGGACGCACCTGGAAGATGCGCGCAAGCTATTTGGGGCATTGGAAGAATTGGCGGCGCGAAAGAGGAGCGCACTGCCTCAATACTAATTCCCAGGCAAAACCGGGATTCGCGTTCCCTGAGAAGGTTTAACCACCGATGGACACGGAGAGATACGGATTGTGAGGTCGTCCTGCAGCATTAGCTTGACGCCCGAGGGCCGCATTTTTCCTCGACGGGCTCAAAAATGTATTTTGCCTGGATTACTTCCCGTGTTTCACCGGATTGTCGCGCAACGCCAGCGGCGCGGTGGCGGATTCCAATCCCTCCAGCACCACTTCCCGCAGCGGGGCGCTGCCGCCGAAACGCTTTTGCGTGTCGAGTATTTCTAGCCCGGCCAGACGGCCATCACGGTCGTAATCTGCCGCGATGCCCTCGGCCAGATGCTTGGTCGTGACCGTGGTTTCGCGGAACGTGATGCTCAAAGCATCCGCCTCGGCGTCATAGCTGATTCTCATATTGCCTTCGAAGTAATACGTGTAGACCGTTATCACAGCTATTTCTTCCGCCTCATCCACAAACACCGGGCGAACCTGCTTCGTCGCATAAGCATTCCGGTTCCAGTTCCGAGCGAAGGGATAATCTTTCCGGCAATCCAGCCGCCCCAGCTCTGCCTCGCCCCACGGACTAGAGCGGATGGCTTCCTCGACTTCCGCCACGGTGAACCCCCGCGAGGCAGTGTAGCCCAAAGCATGTTTGGTCAGGGGAATCGGCTTCATTCAATGCCTGGTAGAAATTTCCATGAGGTCAGCCAAACGATTAAATCGCCGTTCGCCTGTTGCCGTCTCTACAACTCGAAGTCGCGGGCCCGGCGCAACCCGAGTTTGACTGGCAGCCATCCCAGCCCGAGGGACAGCGCCACGAAGCCGCCTAAACAGGTCAGGGCCCGCAGAAGCGGCGGAGGGGTGGCATTCCCTAGCGGCGAGGCTTTGGCCAACAAAATGACCGAGCCCAAAATATAAAGAAAACTCAGCACCAGACAAAAGGTTCCGCCGAAACCACTCACGATTTTAGTGGGATTTTCCTCTTTAAAGTTTGGATAAAGGACGCCCAGGCCGACCGCCAATCCCGTAAGGGTTAGCGTCATGATGATGATAGCTGTGGCAAAGTAAAGCGTCTGAGCCAATGGCATTTCAAGCATGTAACAAGAGAGGAGGATGAGTCCCACGGTCACCACCAGGGAGGTGCTGGCCGCGAGCCAATATTTGATCTTGATGATTTGCGCCATGCCCAAGGGGGCCATGCCGATAATCCAGAGGCGTTTCCCTTCGAGAGAAAACTGCGGATAAACGAAACGGGTCGTTAACGTGGCCAGGTTAAGAGAGCAGGCACCCAGGTTCAGGTACCAGACCCGTTGCAACCAGGAGCGGTCGGGCAAATCATGAAAAAACGAGTGCCGAAGATTCAAAATATAAACTCCCAGCAATCCAAAGAGCACCAGCGATTGCGCCCACTGTGTGGTGTCACGCCAGAACATGCGCGTGTCTTTGATGAGGAGCGCGCGCACCTCCGGGCGAAGCCAAAGCAGGCGATTGAACAAGCGCTCGACCCTTCCTCCGGCATGAGCGCTGACCTCCCGGCGTTGAAGCCGGACCCGAAACCACTCCCACCGGGCGAAGGCACTGGCCCGGCTTTGGACGGCGGAGGCGGCGTCATAGAACAAATGACCCATGCGAGTAAAAGCGAGCATCCCAAAGAAGAGCGAGTAGCTCAATAGCACCAACACAAAAAAGGACGCCGCCATTAATGCCCCTTCTGCCCAATTAAGGATGCCTCGGGAGAGCCAATAGCTGGGGAGGAAGGTGTATTCCGCAAAATGAGTTTTACCCAGCATTTTCTCGAGCACGGCCATCACGCGCGTCTCTTCACTCTGCGGCAAGATCGGTTCGGGTCGGAACCAATAAGCGGCGGCCGCAATCAGGCCCGCCACGAAGACCAGGGTGAACACCTGAAAAATGCGCCGATCCAGATAGCGAGCCACATTTACTGCCACAAACGACCCCGCCACGCCGGGCAAAACAATCAAGAGCAAAATCAGCACTAGCGTGACCACATAGAAATGCCAGGGAACACCGCGTGTTAACCCATAGGCTGCCAAGAGCGGCGCGATTAAAAAAATGAAGGCCCACGAAGCCAACAAAGTGGATTCAATAAACTTCCACTGGAAAATGGTCTTGGTCGTTACAGGCAGGCTGAGCAAGAAAGCCGTCTCGCGGTTGCGGAACAGGTTGCTGTAGCTGATGACCAGATTGCTGAGCAGAAGCAACACAAAGAGGAACGCAAAAAGCAAAAAGAGCAGACGCTCGATCAACAGAGGTCCCAACACCAGGAACTGCCCGATAAAACGCAGCCCGATGAAAAAGAGCCAGAATGCCAGCACCAGGTAACTGGTAATAAACAAGAGGATGACCCCTGTCAAAAGGGCCGATTGTGCCTGAATCGACTTGAGCCGTCGCCAGCCTGAGAGGGCATTGACCCGCAGCAGCAACAAGAGAGGCGAAGGGTGAGAGCCGGCTTGTGGTGGAAGCTTGCCTACCATTTCATGGAAATCATTGGGCGGCGCTTCATCATTCAGCAATGGAATGATTGTGGGGGCGGGAGCGTTTCGCAAGCGAAAACCACGACAAGCGCGCAGCGCCCTTTCAGGGCCTTTAGTGTTGATGACATTATGGCACGGCATTCCAGAATATGGCTTGCCCTTACGCAATCCCCTGCCCTGCGCGTCGGCATCAAGGAACACCGACACGCTAAAGCGTGAACACCAAACGGGATGCGGTAGCAAATGAGAGCTGCTGATTTTTGCGGGTTAATCTTGCCTAAGAAGGGGGATGTCTGGCAGAATCGCGGGTTTCGTATGCTTTCTATTTCTGGAGTGAGTAAGGCCTATGGCGGACGCACCTTGTTTGCGGACGCTTCTGTTCAGGTGAACCGTGGGGACCGAGTCGGCCTGGTCGGACCCAACGGCGCGGGGAAATCCACGCTGCTGGCGATGGTCCTCGGCAAGGAGTCCCCTGATAGCGGCAAAATAATTCTGGAACGGAACGTGTCGATTGGCTATTTGCCGCAAGAGAGCGCGCCTGCCGGGAATGAAACGGTGCTGGAGCTGGCCACCGCGATCACGCCCGAGATAGAATCATTGCAGAAGCAGATTAAGGCATGGGAATCAGGGCATCCCGCGGACAGCCTTCATCCCGAGAAGCATGAGTTCCCTTCTGCGGATGTGCATGCCCGGTTCGATGAGTTGGGCGGCTATCAACTTGAAGCCAAGGCCAAAAAGATTCTGGCAGGGCTGAGCTTTCGGGAAACGGACTTTCAACGGCCAGCGCGCGAGATGAGCGGCGGCTGGGTAATGCGGGCGCACTTGGCGCGTCTGCTGGTGCAGGAACCGGATTTGTTGATGCTGGACGAGCCGACCAACCATTTGGATTTGGAAGCGTTGCTATGGTTCCAGGATTATTTGATAAATTATCCGGGGGCCATCCTGCTGATTTCTCATGACCGGGAGTTTCTGAACCATCTCGTCGATAGCATCCTGGAAATCCGCCAGAGCCATTTGGTCCGTTACCGCGGCAACTATGAGGATTACCTGGTCCAGCGAGAGGCCAACGAGGTCCAACTGTTGGCGGCTTACAAAAACCAGCAGCGGGAGATCGCCCATCTGATGGAGTTCGTCGATCGGTTTCGGGCCAAGAACACCAAAGCCGCGCAAGCCCAAAGCAAGCTCAAACAGATCGAGCGCATGGATAAGATCGAAGCGCCCGGCAGCGAGGAGCGCAAAATAAAATTTTCTTTTCCGCAGCCCCAGAGGAGCGGTTTGAAAGTGATCACGCTCGATAAAATCCGTCACGCCTATGGATCGAATGTCATCTATCGAGACATGCATTTTCGGGCAGAACGCGGGCAGCGGATTGTCCTGGTGGGGCCTAACGGGGCTGGCAAGTCCACTCTGCTCAAGATCGTGGCGGGAGTCCTGCCGGTGCAAGCCGGCGCTCGCGAACTCGGACACAATGTCAAAGCCGGCTATTACTCCCAATACCGGGTCGAAATGTTGCAGGCCCAGCGAACAGTGTTTGAGGAAGCCCTCGATACTCCCCAGCGCATCACCGAAGAATTTGTCCGCACTGTCCTCGGGTCATTCCTGTTTCGCGGCGAGGATATTTTCAAGACTGTCAATGTGCTGAGCGGAGGCGAGAAGAGCCGCCTGGCGCTGGTAAAACTATTGCTGGATCCTCCCAACCTCCTGTTGATGGACGAACCGACCACGCACCTGGACATGCCGAGCATCGAGGCTCTGCTGACTGCTCTCGGCCAATTTGAGGGCACCCTCCTGTTCATCAGCCATGATGTTTATTTTATTCGCGCTCTGGCGAATCACGTCGTCCACGTCAATGCCGGACAATTGACCCATTATTCAGGAGACTACCAGTATTACCTGGACAAAACCCACGCCGCCTCAGCACGAGTTGCGCTGACCGCGGGCAAAAAGGAGGAACAAAAACGGCCCGCCCCAACGGAGCGTCCCCTTGTTAAACCACGGGACCAGAAACGTCTCGAAGCTGAACAACGCCAGGCGCGTTCGCGGGGGCGCAAAGAACAGCAACAGCTCGTCCACCGTTTGGAGAAGGAGATACATGTCCTGGAAGCCCGCCAGGCCGAACTGACCATCGAACTGGAAAAGCCCGAAACCTACCAACAACCCGGACGCGCCCTCGAGGTAAATCGGGAGCTGACTGGGATTCTGGATGGGCTAAAGAGTCTCACTTACGAATGGGAAAAGGCGGCGACGAAATTGGAAGAGGTTGTGAGCGGCTGAGAGCCCGTTTTAAAATTCGGTGGGGCCCTGCGGCGAGGGATTTTGGCTGCGGCCAAGGCGGCGAGGCCGGAGCATCCCCAAAGCGGGCTGGGAGGGCCGTATGTGGGTCACGGGGTCACATCTTGACTTATAACTTTTCAATTTGTCTCAATACTTCCTGGCTCTGGTCGCGCAGCTCGCGGTCCTTTGCCATTTTGACTTCAAACCTTCGGATGGCTGCGGCTACCGCCGCATAATCCATCCTTCCGGCTGCGTCCCCCAATTCTCGCAATGTGAACCCCGTGCAACGCCGCTGCAGGCCAACACCCACTCCCCCCTTTGCACCAACACGGCCTTGAAGCGCCCCCCCCCGAACAAATGTCCACTGCGTCCGTGACGCCGGTTCCACCACATGCTGTAAGCGACATTAAGCCACTGCACGGCGGCGCTGAGGCTGGCTTCGGGCGTGCGGACTATCAAGTGATAATGGCTGCCCATTAAGACATAGGCATGGACCTTCACCCAGTATCGCTCGATCATTCCGGAGAGCAAATCCAAAAAATGCTTTCGATCTCGTTCGTCCAAATAGATTGCCTGCCGGTTGTTGCCGCGACTGGCAACGTGATATCAGCCGTTCTTGAGATCGATGCGCAACGGGCGAGCCATGCGCACGGATTCTGCGGCTCAACACGAAGGCAAGCCCTAATTGTTATAAGTCAAGATGTGACCCCAAGAAGTTCGCGACTCTTCAAGGGGGTGATTGACATGGACGAGAATGGATACATTATTCCAAACAAAGGCACGATGACGAACGTGCCGGGAGTCTTTGTGGCCGGGGATTGCTCGGACCACGTTTATCGCCAGGCGGTCACGGCGGCAGGGCTTGGCTGCGCAGCCGCCATTGATCTTGAGCGTTACCTG
>JBBRPK010000044.1:0-38050 GCA_038228235.1 Verrucomicrobiota bacterium | reverse complement strand
GGATTGAACAGTGTCTTCGGCG
The DNA here is from genome assembly GCA_038228235.1 of Verrucomicrobiota bacterium. GTDB lineage: Bacteria > Verrucomicrobiota > Verrucomicrobiia > Limisphaerales > JBBRPK01 > JBBRPK01. The sequence continues at coordinate 38,028 of JBBRPK010000044.1, read as the reverse complement.
CCACCAAACGAAAGGCCCGCGGTTACCGTTCGACGACCTATCTCATTACCATGCTCTACTTCGTGGCTGGAAAGCTCAGATTGCCTCAATTCTGATTCCACTGGAAACAGCGGGGAACCTCGATTTGGCATGGAACGCCATGGCTGGCAACCGAAAGCGGGAGCAACCTGGCTCCATTCACTCTCAGGGGCTGATCCCTTACTTTCTCAATGGCCCGGACTAACAGCTTACCATCGTGTGGCCCGCAGAAACGCCACCAGATCCGCCAATTCTTGACGGCTTAACTGTTCGTCCAGGCCAGCGGGCATCACCGATACGGTGCCCGGGCGCATTTCGGAGATTTCCGAGCGATTGATTCGGACTTCGGTGTTGGGGCCGGTCGCCAGCACGACTTCTTCGGCGCTGTCTTTGCGCAGCACTCCAGTGGAGACATCCCCAGATTTGGCCACCACCACCATTGGCTCATAACTGCGGACAAAGCTGGCGCTCGGATAAACAATGGCTTCGAGAAGGTCACGCTCGGTGCGCACCTGGCCAATGCGGGTGAGGTCCGGCCCCACGTTACCGCCCAGATATCCGATGGCATGGCAGGTGGAGCAGGCGGTTTTTTGGCTGTTGAAAATCGATTGGCCCCGCCGGATGTCCCCGTCCTTAAGTCCGCTTAGGAGTTGGTCGAGATGCTCCTTTTGTTTGGGCGCGTCCACATTGAGGGTGGCCAGGAGTTCTGCGCCCTGCGCCTGCACAGAGGGTGGAAACTTCGCGAGGAGGGTCTTGAGCGAATCGGCAGGAACACTGGCCAGTGCCTTGGACCGTTTCAGCGCTTCCAACAGCTTTAGCCCTATCGCTTCGTTTCCACTATTCCGGAACGCATCCAACAGCTTGGATAATTCGAGGGGGCCAACTCCGGCGACATTTTCACACAGAGCTAGAAGCTGGCTTTCATCCAAACTGGCTTTGCTCAAAACTATCGCGGTGGTGGCGCGTCTCAGCAGTGGATTGTCGGAATTTAAGTTCGCGCACAAGAATTGAAAAACGTCCGGTTCCATCCGCTTGGGTGAGGATGGCAAGGCCGCCAGGGCTTCTAATCTCAAGTCCGCTGACCGGGCCGGATCACGGGCGAGGCCGAGAAGTGGTTCAGAAAAATGAGTGGAATTGGTTTTCGCTGCCGGGACTGAGCGAATCGCGGCGATGGCTGCGCGAACCACAGCTTCCTGCCCATCAGCGAGGGCATTTTGCAGCGCATTAGTCCAAGCCTGGGGAATTTCTTTCAGCGAAGCCTGGGCCATCGCATGGAGCACAGTTAGCCGAGACTTCCCTGGAGCCGACTCTTCGCCCAATGACTTTGCCAACAGCTCCTGAATCGAATCATCGCCGGCGAACTGAGCGAGCTGATGCTCCAGTTGCGCTCTGTCGTCCTCGCCAAGATTGTTGGCGGCGAGGCGCTCGCGGAAGAACCCAACCAAAGCATTGCCCCACTGAGGATGATGGCTTATGAGCCAGGACGCCGTTCCTTGCAGGACCGGATCAGCGGAAGCCAGCAGCGGCGTCACCTGTCCAGGCTTCAGTTCACCACCGTCCATTTGATCCAGCGCGATCAGCGCGGCGCGCTTGGCGAGAGAATTGCCGTCCGTCAAGCCGGCGCTGGCGCCGACGGGGTCCGCAATTTCAATCAGCGCGTAAATCAATGAGTGCTCCAACACCCGATCGTGTGGTGTGGATGCCGCCGCCAACAATAAGGGGACTGCGCTTTTATCGCCGATCCTGCCGATGGCTTCGGCCGCAGCCCTTTCGAGGGGAGGAGAAGCGCTCCTGAGCAAATCGAGCAACTCCGGCAAGGCCCCGGCATCACGCCATACACTGGCCGAGTGAATCGCGGCCAGACAGACGCTTCCCTCTGCATCTTTCAAGCCGGCGCGCACAGCCGCGCGAGCAGCGGGATTTTCGATGCGCGTGAGGGCCCAGATTGAATTGCGCTTCGATTCGGGGGAAGCGGAGGTGGTTAACGTTTTTGCCAGCGCCGGTACCGATGCGTTGCCCTTTTTGGAAAGCTCCGAAATTGCGCGATTACGAACCACTGGCCTTTTGTCACCAAGCAATTCCGCCAAATCACCCGGTTTCATCGTGGCCCATCCAAGCTTGAGCCCGCGCGCATCGTCCATCAACGGCGCGCCTTTGCGCCGGACCCGGTAAATGGCGCCCAGCATGTCCGGCTTCCAAAGTTGGGAGGTGGGACAACAGATCTTATACCAGCCTCCCGTGTCAACCACGAGCAGGCTGCCGTCCGCGTCCTCCAAAACATCGGTCGGATGGAAGTCCGTGTTGTCGGAGACGAGAAAATCCAAGTCGCGCGTGCGAAAAGTGGCGCCATCGGGTTCAAGGACGTGTCGCGACACTTTGTGCAGGTTAAACAAGGTTGCGAAGAGATTATCTTGAAAATCATCGCCGAATACCCGCGAGGCATAACGCGTGAGACCACAAGCCGCGGCGGGGCCGAGGTGCGCCAGCACGGGCATCAACTCGCCGGTGCGTTTATGGCCGTCGATGACGTCGTGGACCTTGCCATAGACCCCGCCGTAAATGGCGTGAATGATGCCGTCGCGTTTGCCCCCTCCAGGATGCTGAAGAAACGTGGTTGTGAAAAATCGTTCCCCACTTGGTGAGAAAGCCACTTCCACGGGGTTATCCATGCCACCAGTCATCACCGGCTCGATTCCGCTGCCATCGGGACGGCAGCGGAAGATGTGTGCAGCCCGAGTTACGAACGCAGATTTTCCGGGACGTTCGTAGGTCTGCTCGGCGAAAGCCCCTTTGCACCAATAAATCCAACCATCGGGTCCCGAATAAGGCCCGTGCAGATCGTTCGCGCAGCCGGTCAGTGTTTTGCCCTGAAACCATTCCTCCCGCTTCTCCGCCACCCCATCTCCGTCCGCGTCAGTGAATTTCCAAATGCTCGGTGGCGCGGCTACATAAAGGGAACCATCCAGCCACATTGCCCCCTCGGGAAACATGACCTTGTCTGCGAAGACGATGCTCTTATCGAAACGCCCATCGCCATGGGTGTCTTCGAGTCGAAGGATGCGATGAGGTTTATCTTCAAACTGTTTCTGAACTTTGTCATTCGTGCCTGAAGAATCGGTGACGTACAGGCGCCCCTGCTCGTCAAAGTCCGCCGAAATGGGCCGGGAAACCAGCGGTGGGCCGGCGACCAATTCCACCTCAAACCCATCGGGTAGGGTGAAGGTCTGGTTCGGGAACTTAAACTGCGCGGCCAGCGAAGTCAGCGTGACACTGAGTGCCGCCACCAGCGAAAAGAAGAATATTTTCATCGTGCTTCAACTGTCCTTTCCAGTGTTGGTTTTCTTGAGCGTGGCCTTGGTCGCCATTTGCATCGCTTCCAAGTCCAGTTTCAACTCGCTTTTGTCCATGCTGCTCATTCTATCGATGAACAGAATTCCGTTCAGATGATCGTTCTCGTGCTGGATCGCCCGTGAAAGCAAGCCCCCAGCCTTGAACTCGATTTTTTCGCCTTTCGCATTCATGGCTTGAACCTGCACGGATGCAGGACGGGTAATGTCGGCGAAAATCTCCGGAAAGCTAAGGCACCCTTCCGGCCCCGCCACTGGATCGCCAAACGGCTGAATCTGGGGATTGATGAGCACCAGCGGCATGAGAGCGGCGACGTCCGCCGCCTCACCCGCGATCTCCAGAGTCGAAGGGCGGTCCTTGGCCGCCCGGACATCGAGGATGGCAAGTTGGAGCGAATGGCCCACCTGTTGCGCGGCCAGACCAATGCCGGCAGCCTCATACATCGTGTCGAACATGTTCGCGATCAACTCTTGCATTGGTCCCGTGAGCCTCTCGATCCGCATCCCCTTTTGGCGCAAAGCGGGATGGCCATATTTGACGATCGGCAAAATCATGGCTCAAGGCCAGTCCCGAAGCATTCGCGCCAAATCATCAATGCTCGGGCTTTGCGCGGTCCGGACATAAAACCCGCTGGCGGTGACGCCAATTAAGACGCTGGTGGCGTTGTCCAAGCCCAACATCTTGCCCAGACAAAAGCCGGAGTTGAAATGATCGCCAGCGCCAGTGGTAATCAGGGGCTTTTCCACATAGGGGCCCTCTACGACCGAAACAGACCCTTGGCTGACGGCCAGCGCATAGGCCACCGGATGGATCACGAGACTGTGAATGGCCAGTTCCCGCTGGATTCGGGCGCTTAGTGCCCCAAGGTCATCGCGCGAACGGTTTTTGGAGGAAAGCCCGAGGACCTGGCCAATCTCGTAACCCTCTTTTTCATTCAGCCCCAGGATCACATCGAAATACTTTTCAAAACGGCCAATCAGGGCCAGCGCGCGCAACAAATCTTTGCCTGTCCGCTTCTCCGGGTCTGCCAAATCAAAGAAGATTTTTCGCCGGGCCGTGTTGGAAGCGGGACAAAACTCCTCGAGCAACGATGCCCAGAGATCGCTCATATAGGGAATCATCGTCCAGTTGACGAACCCCACCAAATCAGCCGTGGAATAAATCTCGATGAATCGATCGCGCCCAAAGCGGGATTGAATGTTGGACCACGTGATCTCTTTGAGCTGAACCGATTTGGTCAGCATGATTTTGCCATCCTCGAATTCCAGCGCGTCGGTGTGCCCCGCTTCGGCAATGCTGTGAACATCGGCATGTTGGGCGAAATCATTGAAAACCGGATGCATGGTAGGATAGCCCAAGGCTCCCACATAAGTGACTTTGACGCCCAAACGGGCCAGCGCATTAGCCATGATAGGGCCATTGCCTCCAAGCTTGGTGCGCTGATTGACCATCTCAATATTCGTGCTTTTGCCGGCGGCGGCGGAAATGCGCTCGCCGAGCGCGGAAATCGTGGTGAGCCGCTGGAAGTCCTCAGCGCTGGCCCGTTTATCCACGGCATGAGCGATTTCATCCACAAAACCGTCCAGCCCGACAAAGGCGCGCAGATGGCTGGCCGCCCCGATCAAGGTCAGGAGTTTGGCGGCGCAATGTTCGCGCAATTCTTCGGGGTGAATCATGTCTCCTCCGGTTTTAAACCTGCAATTTGAAGGATCCGTTCCAATTCTGCGTCGCTAAAGAACCGGATTTCCAGGGCGCCTTTGCCTTGCCGATAGCGCAATTGAACTTTCGCCCCAAACCGCTCACGCAGGCGCGTTTCCAGATCGACGATGTGAACATCGCGATTTAGCAGATGAGAGGCGATCGTGACAGGACCCGACGGATTTGCGGCCTGCCGCTTTTGCAACTGGGCAACCAACTCTTCAGTTTGGCGGACGTTTAAATTACTTTTGATGACCCGCTGAGCCGCCAGCAGTTGTTCGGCGGGTGTGGACAGTCCCAGGATTACTTTGGCGTGGCCTACCGAGAGCCGTTCATCCCGCACATGATTCTGGACCTCAGCCGGCAGTTTGAGCAGTCGCAGCGAATTGGCCACCACCGCGCGGCTTTTCCCGACTTTACCGGCAACGTCTTCCTGGCGTAATTGAAACTGCTCGATTAGTCGCGAGTAACCCAGGGCTTCTTCGAGTGGGTTAAGGTCTTCCCGCTGCAGGTTTTCAATCAGCGCCAATTCCAGGACCGATGCATCGTCCGCCTCCCTCACAATGGCAGGGACATCCTTGAGTCCGAGCAATTGGGCAGCACGCCAGCGTCGCTCCCCAGCGATCAATTCGAAAAAACCATCGTGCGGGCGCACAATTAAGGGTTGAATAATGCCTTGTGCCTTGATGGAATCGGCCAACTCCTGGAGCGCCTCAGGCGCAAAATCCTTGCGCGGTTGAAAAGGGCACGGGCGGATTCCTTCCAAAGGCAGCCGCTGGACCCGCTCGTGATCATCGGCTGACGCTGTCACCCCGCCCAACGGGGCCGGTACGAACGTCACGGGGGAGGACTTCGCCAGCGGCGAAACTCCGCCCAACAAAGCCCCTAAACCGCGGCCCAAAGCAGTCTTTGACATTCCGCTCAGAGTGCCGCAGCCGCAGAGCAAATGCAAAATCAAAATGAGTTTCACGGGGAGCCAAGTCCAAATTTCGACGCGCATCGGGGCCTTGAACCCCTGTAACCGTAGCAGCCGATGTGAATCGGCTCTGATCTTTCTTCCGAGAAGAGTGAGCCGACTGACATCGGCTGGTACGAGGTTCATTAGAAGCGCGCATACGCCAATTTTCCGAAAAACCGTAGTCTTCCTGGAGGGGGTCGCTGCTGAGTGATTCTGTTGCTCTCACTAGCGCCCCGCTTCGCGAGGATTCAAACCGCAGAAACCGAGCTGTGGTGGTTAAAATTCGCCTCAACGCGCCCCGCAACAGGGCTGCCACGCGAATCCGCCCTTAACTGCCGGCGAGAACAGTGTTGGGCGCGATGGCCTTCCAAGTCCCGCGGATCATGGTGCGCAGTTGCGGCGTGGAGGGTGGCAGCTTTGTTGGATCACGGAAATTTTGATCGAAAGCCCAGTTCCGAATAGGCGGATTGTAGATCCCAATCACGGTGCCCGTGCCTTGCCAAAGTCCCGTGGCGAATTTCGTGTCGTACATCACTACCATCGAGCCATTATAGGTGAACGTGCGGCTCGACCAATTCTCCAGAAATCTCGGGAAATTTTCCACTCCCCCACTATAGCTGCCGCTGGTGGTTTCTACGATGCCAGCGAGAAAGGCGGCATTGACTGTCGTATCACTGGCGACGCGGCTGGTCAGAGCCAAGTGGCTATTGGCATCATTCCAATTGGGAGAGAGAATGGTGATGGCGTCGGCCATGATGGCCGCTGGCAAAGTCCCGGAGGTATTGGTGCTGCCAAGGGCGGAAGACGGGACATTGTAGTTTCCTTCAATGTAAACAGGATTAGGAGTAGCGACGGTTAACCCTTTGGGCAAAATGTTTTGGCCATTTGTCAACCGAACACCTGATTCCACGGTGCCGGTCTGAGTCCGGAAATCCTCCACATAGACGGTGCGCACATCGCCCGCGGCCAGCACCGAACGCAAAAGGGAGTTGCTGGCATTCCAGGCGGCCAATTTGCCCACGTCGATATCAATCGTTTGGATAGTCTTATTCTCCCGCTTGTTAAAAAAAGAACCATTGGTTCTGAGAAAAGAGTTCACTTGGCTGGCCGGGATGGTAGTGGCGAAGTTGTTTACCAATCCGCTTTTGGCGACCACCGCGTTGTTGCTCACAAGGATGATCAGGTCCGCCATATTATAAAGACGTTGTTTGCCCATGGGTGAGTTGGCGGATTCTCCACTCGGGGGGATTTCGACTATTTCGCGCACGGCCGGGGGGCTGTTGTTGGTCCCAATAGGCAAGTTCAACATGCTTACGCCAGCATCATGCTCCGCTTGAAATACCAATGTTCCCGGGGTGCGGACGGTAGGGTCGGTGGGCTTTTTATTCGTTATGATCGGTCCCACCGAAGTCACATCGCTATTAAAGGTCAGGACAGACATGGGTTGGAGATACGTCGTGGCATTGCAATGGACTGGGCCTGTGATGGTCATCGCCGCGCCCGGATTGATCTCTAAATCGACATTATAAAAAATGGCAAATTGGAAGACCGGGATGGTGGCGACTTGAATATCCTGCTCGAGCGCACCCACTATATCGATCGAATTATTGAGCTCGCGGGCGTTGGAAATAATGCGATAGGTGCTCGCATAACCATAGAGGCCGCGATACTGCGAATTTAAAAGCGCAAATTGAGAAGGAGGAACATATTGGACATAGGTCTGGCTGATGCTGCCCTGGCCGTCTTTGAATTCGTAGTTTGACCAGACGCTGTTTTCAGCCGCTGTGGGCACCAGATGGCGGTAATTATCCAGGTTCGCGGCCACCAGCGAATCTCCCTGACTCTGGTAATCACTGGCCAATTGGGTGATAACTTTTTCCGTCGCTGCTTCTGCGGCCGCCAGGGTCTTGAAGTATTGGTTGTTCCTCTGGCTGATGGTAGTGTTAGTGCTGCACCAGCTCAAAGCGGCGGCCAGGATGGTGAGAGTGGCTACGGAAATAATTAGCACCAGGAGAAGCGCATAACCTTTCGTGTTCCCGACCCGCAAATTGGAGCTGATTTTCATAAATCAAAATAAAACGCGGCGGGTGATTTTCGTGCGCAATTGATAAAAATCATAATAATTGCCGGGGCCTACTGGCATAATAGGATATTGGATTTGATTAAACTGGAGGCTGAGGCCGATGACGCGATTATTCAGGTTGTTGGTGAGGATATTCCCCGCCCAATCCTCCGAAGTGAACACCTGGGAGTTGGTCACCGCATTGGCCAGCACGGAAAAAGTGACGGCGCCGCTTTCCAATCGCTTGAGCTTCTCCTCTCCGGCATCCCAATAATAACGGACGAAGGAGTTGGTGTCGCTGCTGGCATAAATTTGAATGGCGCTGCCGATTTGCGGCAAATTGACCCCGACTGCCGTGAAGCTGTTCAGCGTGCCGCTGCCGATTCGAACCAATTTCGCGGAACGCACTTCGTTGAGCAGCTTGCTAATCGCTTCGCGCGCGTCGTCGCTGGCGCTAAGTTTTGGCTTGGTGATTTCGAACATGCGCAACCCGTACATATAGCTGGTGAGAACTCCCGTCATAACGAAGAGAAAGATCGCCATCGTCACCATGGTTTCCACGAGGGTGAAGGCGTTTGGACGCCCAATGCCTTTGCGGTGCGGCCGCAGGCGGCCAGGACCCAGCGCTGTTCGGGGCTCCCCTGCTATATTAATGAAGCAAAGTTTCATTGGTCAGGCGCGCGATAACTGACGACCGTATTGCTGAAATTTCCACGGTTGAAGAAGGGCCAGGTGCAATCCACTCGTACCATTCTCAGCCTTGGGTTCGAGGAAATGTCGCTGATGGTCACGACATTCGTGGCATAGACGATGTTGCTTCTGGTCATGGGAATGTCCAGAATTTGCACGTTGATTGGAAAATTCGTGCCTTGCAACTGATCCACGCCCGGATAGCCCGAGGGATCCCATTTGGCGGCGCGGGTTTGCTCCAGGCACTGATTGGCCAGCGATTGCGCAGCCAGCGAATACGAAGACCATTCGGCTTGTTTAACCGCCTGAATAAAACCGCTCACGATCCCTGAGATAAGAATCAGCGCTACGGCCAGCGAGACAATCTGTTCGGCCAGGGTGAACCCTCCCTCCTTGTTGGAACTTCTTCTTTTTTTCAAATAAAACTTCATACCCGATCGAGTCCAGCCGGTTAAATCTAAGACGCTCTATAGCAGGCTGATTGCCAATGGGGTGGATCATGCTGGAAACATTCCAGCTTCTTCAGAAAGCCTGGTTTCGGGCGCCCAAACTGTCCCATTTGGTAAACAGCGCGTCCTGCCTTAATACACTTTGGCAGGATGTGCGCCGCCCCCGAGCGCGCTGCAAATAACCGCAACTCAACGGGATCCGAGATGAAGCAATTCGTTAAGATTCTTTACGCGGAGGGGTGTAAAAAATCTTAATGAATTGGCCCCGCCGGCCGCAGCAATTCATCATCGCGGCATCGAAGGGCGCCGGGTGAGGGCAGCCGGCCTACCGGCACAAAGTCGCTATTTTTCAGGCCGGGTCCCTCACCCGGCATTCCCGTTTGGCGCCATAATAAGAACTGCCGGCCGCAATCACACTTGCAGGCCAAGACGCCTTTAAGGTAGCTTTATCCTGCTATGGACAATATGCCACCGCCAAATCCGAGTAATCCGCCCACGCCGCCACCGCTGCTGGCGCCACCGCCACGACTGCCGGCATCGATCCCACCTCGGCAGGGACATGGGTGGAAGATTACCGCCGTGCTCCTGGCTTGTGTCCTGCTCCTAAGTCTGGTGTTCAATCCCTTGCACTTTGTGCGAAGGGCGCTGAAAGGGGCCGCTGCTCCAATCCGGACGGCCGGCCCAAAATTGGAGGAGGCCATTGTGGAGGAGAATGATTCCCCCAACAAGGTTGCCATTGTGCCCGTGGAAGGAGTGATCACCAGCGATCTGTTGGAGCGCGGGAATTATGGGATGGTGGATTATATCAGGGACCAATTGAAAACCGCGGCGCAGGATGATCGTGTGAAAGCGGTAGTGTTGAAGGTCAATTCCCCAGGCGGCGAGGTGCTGGCGTCGGATGAAATCAGCAACGCTATCGCCAGATTCCAAAGAGATTCCGGCAAACCCGTCGTTGTCTCAATGGGCAGCCTGGCCGCTTCGGGCGGGTATTATGTCTCTGCCCCATGCCGTTGGATCGTCGCCAATGAACTGACCATTACGGGCAGCATCGGCGTCATCATGCATAGTTATAATTATCGTGGGTTGATGAAGATCGTCGGGTTGCGGCCCTTAGTCTATAAAAGCGGGCGCTTCAAGGACATGCTTAGCGGTGAGAAGGATCTGGATAAACTGAGCGCTCAGGAACAGGAGGATTTCGTCACCGAGGAGAAGATGGTCAAAGATATGATTGATCAAACGTTCGCTAAATTTAAGTCCGTGGTCGCCAATGGCAGACGGGGCTCCAATGACAAAAATGGGCAGAATAAGGGTGAGAAAACTGACAAAGGCCAATCCCTGGACGGAAATTGGGCTGACTATGCCGACGGCCGGGTGTTGTCCGGCAAAGAAGCGTACGGCCTGGGCCTCGTGGACGAATTGGGGGATTTCGAGACCGCGGTCAAGCGCGCTCGGAGACTGGCCGGAATCGATAAAGCCAACCTGGTGCGGTACCAACAGATATTTGACTTTTCCAGTCTCTTCCGGCTGCTAGGAAAATCGGAGGCTCCGAAAATCAAAGTCGATGTTGGCCTGGAGGCCCCCAAGTTGAAAGCCGGTCAGCTTTATTTTATTCCGTCGATCTACGCACGTTGATTGTTGGGGGCGGCGGCCTGCTGCACCCATTCGCTGGCCGATAGGAGCACCATTGACTCCTCAGCCGGGAAATCGTCGAAATTGCGACGGTTGCCCTCCTCTCTTGCACGGAAGCCTCCCTTCGAGAGCAGGCCCCAAAAGGAAGTTTTTGCAAAATCTGTGAGTTCTCAAATTTTTTGTGAATATTCGGCTAGGCACGGAAAATTTTCGGGTTTAATCTTCCGCCGTCTCTCAGAGCAATGAACCGCGAGAACTTAATGATCGTCGCCGGCACGGAGCACGATGCCAACATGCTTTACGCTGTGCGCATGTGTGTGCCCGATCCCTTTATCTACCTTTGCATCCAGGGGAAGTGCCATATGGTCCTGAACGAATTGGAAATCGACCGAGCTCGCGAACGGGCGAAGCATTGCCGCGTGCTCTCGCTGGTTCAGTGGCGAAAGAAACTCCTGCAGCAGGGGATGAAGAAGGCTGGCACAGCTCAGGTAATTCGTCTGCTTCTCAAGTCGGCCCGGGTGAAGAAAATTTTCGTCCCGCACAATTTTCCTTTGGGATTGGCGCGGGAATTGGCGAAACTGAAGATCAAGGTGAAAGTCAAACCCGGAGCCTTTTTCCCAGAGCGAGAGTGTAAAACCGCCGAGGAAATCAAAAAAATCAGCGCCGCGTTGATGATGGCCGAAGTCGGGTTGGCGGAAGGAATCCACGCCCTGAAAAACTCCAAAATTGGCCGAAAACGCCGGCTGATTTACCATCATGTGCCACTGACCTCGGAGAAATTGCGCGCGATCATTGATACCGCTATTCTGCAAGCCGGAGGTTGCTCGAAGCACACGATTGTGGCGGGTGGAAAGCAAGGCTGCAACCCTCACGAGGAAGGGCACGGCGTCCTCCGCGCCAATGAGCCGATCATCCTGGACGTTTTCCCGCGATCCCAAAGGACCGGCTATTTCGGCGACATCACACGCACGGTCGTCAGAGGCCGCGCCAGCGAGCCTCTGCGGAAATTATACGATACCGTTGAGCGCGGGCAGGAATTGGCCTTCGAACACATCAGAAATAAAGCAACCGGGGTCGAGGTCCATGAAAAGCTCCAGACGTTTTTCCTCCAGGAAGGCTACAAAACAGGCCGGATCAAGGGGCGGATGCAAGGCTTCTTCCACGGCACGGGCCATGGCTTGGGCCTTGAGATACATGAAGCGCCCCGCCTTTCCGCCACCTCGACAGATACTCTTCGCATCGGTCAAGTCGTCACGGTCGAGCCCGGCCTTTATTATGCCGAACTGGGCGGGGTGCGGCTTGAAGATGTGGCGCTTGTCACCGGCAATGGCCCCCGGAACTTGACCAAGTTTGAGAAGGTGCTGGAGATTTGAATGAGCGGCGCGAATCGCCAACTGCCGATTTTGCGAGATTGAACCCAAAGGGCTTCAGCCGCAAAGAACAAAGAACGCAGAGAAGGCGGCGAATTAGAACTGCCAGAGAGGGCAATTATATATAGGACTATACACTCAGCCCAAAAAAGGTTCGCAGAGACAGCCACGCGCAGAATTTTGTCGTGCGCCCAAGTGCACTGCCTCGGACGGTCGGAAATCGGCAGCCGGAAACCCAACCGCCGTGCTGGCGGTTTAGGCCTTTTCCTCGATCAATTCGCGGCGGGCGCCGCCCAGGAGTTGTTCAATAAAATTCGTCGAGTAAACTCCACGCCGGAAATTCGGGTCCTGAAGAATCGCCAACTCGAAAGGGATGGTCGTTTTGATGCCCGTTATCATATACTCGCTTAGGGCGCGGCTCATTTTGTCCATGGCATCGCGACGGTCTTTGCCAAACGTAATTAGTTTGCCGATCATCGAGTCATAGTTCGGGGGAATAACGTACCCTGCATAGACATGGCTGTCGAGGCGCACTCCGCGTCCGCCGGGGGGGTAGTACATATCAATTCGTCCGGGACAGGGACGGAAATCATCGAAGGGATCTTCGGCGTTAATCCGGCATTCGATGGCGTGGCCTCGAAAATGCACGTCCTTCTCTGCGAGCCTGAGGGGTTCGCCCATGGCGATCATGATTTGCAGTTTGACTAAATCCAGACCGGTGACTTCCTCCGTGATGGGGTGCTCGACCTGGATGCGCTTGTTCACTTCCAGGAAAAAGAAATTGCCATGGGCATCGACCAGGAATTCAACCGTGCCCGCGTTAGTGTAATGGGCGACCTCGGCAATGCGCACAGCGGCTTTGCCCATTTTTTTGCGCAAATCCTTGAATTTGCCTTCCAGAAGCGGGGAGGGCGTCTCTTCCACTAGCTTCTGATTCCGCCGTTGGATCGAGCAATCGCGCTCACCCAGATGGACGATGTTGCCGCGGGTATCAGCCAGGATCTGGAATTCTATATGGTGAGGATTCTCAATGAACTTCTCGATATAGACACCGGAATTGCCGAAGGCCTTTTCCGCCTCCGTCCGAGCGGTATGATAGCCCTTAATCAGAGAAATATCATTGTGGGCCACCCTCATCCCCCGTCCCCCGCCGCCTGCAACGGCCTTAATCATCACCGGATAGCCAATTTTCTTGGAAGTGGTGAGCGCGTCCTGCTCGTTTTCCACCAAGCCGTCCGAACCCGGGGGCGTCGGCACCCCAGCTTTTTTTGCCAGATTGCGGCTCACCGCTTTATCTTCCAAAGCCGTCATGGCCCGGGAGTTTGGCCCAATGAAGCGGATGTTGCAGCTCTCGCACACATCGGCAAAATGAGCATTCTCCGAAAGAAATCCGTAGCCGGGATGGATGGCATCGACATCGGTAATTTCGGCGGCACTGATGATGCGGTCAATGCGCAGATAACTCTCGCTGCTGGGTGCTTTTCCGATGCAGATAGCTTCATCAGCCATCTGAACATGCATCGAATTGGCGTCGGTATCAGAATAGACTGCCACCGTCCGGATGTTTAATTCCTTGCAGGCGCGGATGATGCGAACGGCGATTTCACCGCGATTAGCGACCAAAATCTTCTCAAACATCAGTTCGGGCGAATTTTGAACATGGGCTGGCCGAACTCTACCGGTTTGGCATTATCAACTAGGACTTGAGTGACCACTCCCTTGGCCTCGGCTTTGATTTCATTCATGACTTTCATGGCCTCAATGATGCAGACCACGGTTTCGGGGCTAACCTCTGTTCCGATCTCTACGTAATTGCCGGCTTCCGGCGACGGCGCCCGGTAGAAGGTCCCAATCATGGGTGATGTGATTTCCAACTCACCATTAGTAGGAGCATGGGCTGCCGGAGTGGGAGTTGTCCCCAAAGCTGCAACAGAAGGGACGGGAGCATTCAAGGCGAGTGATTCATCGAACTGAGTAACCGCTGAATTGGCGCCGCGTTTGAGTTTAATCTTGAAATCCTGCCGCTCTAATTCGAACTCGGAAATCGAGTTCTTTTTCATTAGATCAATGATCGCCTTTATGTCCTTTAATTCCACAGCTTCTCCCCAAGGGGTTTACCCGGAAAACTGGGTCGGTTGTTGGCTCTGTTCATTAAGTTAAAAAAGCAGCAGCCGATGACCCCGGCCCTGCCTAGCGTTAAGCATTAGAATTGAGCCAAAGCTAGTAAGGGGCTAGGATGTCGTCAAGCACGAAAAAAAGTGGGAAAACCTTAACACTTGGCGTCAGTTCCTCACCAAAAAACATAGATTCGGATGAATTACGCATTACCTTTAACGTTAACCGCGGCGTTTAAAGCCAAAATGTAAGAAAACGCACCGAAACCAGTAATTTGGCCTAGGCATACCGGCGCTATCAGAGAATGATGTCGAAATTCTTCACGGGCGTAAACATTCGTCAAATGGACCTCGACGGTAGGAATACCAACGCTCGCAATGGCGTCTCGAAGAGCGATGCTGGTATGGGTATAGGCAGCGGCGTTGATCACAATGACCTCAAAATTACCTTTGGCTTGTTGAATCCAGGTCACGAGGTCGCCTTCCATGTTGGACTGACGAAATTCGACCTCGACTCCAGCTTTAAGCCCCTGGCTTCTGACTTGGCTTTCAACGTCGGCGAGGGTGGCGCTGCCATAGATTTCCGGCTCGCGTTGGCCAAGCAGATTCAGATTAGGCCCGTTCAGAAATAGAATCTTCATTGTGGCTGGGCAGCTTAGGGCTGCTCGGATTGATTGTCGATTGGATTTCTATTTTAGGCCGCGGCGGAAGACATCCTGCTGCTCCACCCGACCCACGCCCCCAGAGCCATCCCAGGAAAAGGAAAAATGGCCACGCCAGGGCCGGGATGTACAGACTAAACTCGACCAATTCCTGGGCAGCCAGACCCGCCACGCCGAGCCAAACCGCGAATCTCATCCAATCCTCCGTGGGGCGCATCCGCCGGTGAAGAACTGCGATGGAGCCGGCCACCAAAACAAAGTAACTGCCAAGACCCACTATCCCTGAGTCCGAACCTTGCTGGAGATAGTCATTGTGCGCCAGCTTGGCGGACTCGGATTCTGGTCGTTTTAACCGTTGATACCCAATCATGAAAGTCCCCGGCCCAGAGCCAAAAAAAGGTTTCTCTTTCAACATCTCCCAGCCGGCTTGCCAATAGTCCAGCCGGGCGGTCGCGCTGTTAGTCTTCCTGGCAAAATAACCAGAATACTTGCCATAAAATCCACCCAACCCAATGATCATCAGAAGCATAATGGCCGTCCATTTCATGCGATTGCTAATCTGCTCCAGATGGAAAAAGACCACCAACATCATCAGGAGCATGATTAACCAGCCAGCTTTGGAGCCAGACCAAACCAGGCAGGCTATCCCGATATAAGCGGCTGTTCCGACAAGGACACCTCGAGGAACAAACGGAAACCGCAGCCCCAGATTCCACAAGACCACCAGGCTCGCGGGCAAAGCCAGGATGATTCCGCCGGCGAGCGCATTGGGGTAAATAAACGTCCCCCAAATGCGATTGCTGGAGATTTTCTGCTGGAATTCGGGCGAGGACATTTTCGCTTTGAATTGGGGCGGATAAAGGTCCCAATTGAGGGTCTGCAGATAGCGGCGCGTCTCCTCGATTCCGCCAAAGTGTTGGTTTAGACCCGCCCACAGGCAGAATAGCAAGCCCAGCGACAAGCCCCACCAAATCGGCGAGCAGTTCCGCGAACGACTGAGCGAGAACGCCCCGACATAAAAGCAGAGGGTGCAAGCGGCGAAATCCAAAAGCGTTTGTTGAGTTAACCGGCCATCAACGGTTCGTCGGGCGCTCAGGAGTTGCCAGCCGAACCAGACCACGGGCAGAATCACGATCCAGGTGGGCGGGGTGGGCTTCCATTTCCAACCAGGGAGGGTGAAAAAGGCTGCCGCCCCAAGCATGAAATATCCCCAATTAATCGGCCACGGGTTAAGAAGGAATTCCAACAACGTTCGCGGTGGATCGATCAGTTCTCCAAAAATGACCGGAGTGCCGAACTTGGCGAACACTACTGCCAGCCAGAGGCCCATTACAACGAGGCTGAGTTTTTGCCAGGGGCTTGAGTCAGGCTGGCCAGGACCGCGAATCACAGTTTCAGGTTCAATAACCCCACTTCCAGAACCAGCGCCTCCTGCACCGAGGAAGCCAGCAACCGTTGCGTTTGCTCCATTGAGCGCAAGTTCTCCATTGCCTGTTCGGGGGAAACCCGCCGGGCGACCGTTCGCACCAATTCAACCAGTTCGGGATAGGCGCCCATTTCCCCGCCCAGCCGCAAGGTCTCCAGCCAAATGTCCCGCAGCCACCATTGCACACCGACCAGTAAATCGGTTCGTTGCCGGCGGTATTCAGCTTCAATGGCCGCAGACAACTCGTCTTCCCATTTCTCGCGCAGCTTGGGTTCAACGTCATCGTGGTACTCCAGCGGAGACCGCTTCGTGCAAGCCTCCGTGATGGCCGCCTTGCACTCGTTCAATTTGTTCAGCAACACGGAAAGCAACCGGTAACGGGCCAGGAAGCTGCGTTGCTCGGCTGCGGCGATTTCGCTCAGAGCTTTTAGCCAGGCCAGGAGCGATGGATCGCGCAGCCTTCCGGATTCGCCGGCGAAATTCAGGCGCAAACACCGGGACAAAATGGTTTCAATCATTCGTTGCGGCTCCGTCGAGAGCAGGATCAAAATGGAATTTGCCGGCGGCTCCTCCAGAGTCTTTAAAAACGCGTTGGCCGCCTGAACGTTCAGTCGATCCGCCGCTACGATTATCGCCACCTTGAAGAGCGCTTGCGTGGGCTTCAAATGCACCGTTTGCATCAGCTCGCGCATTTGGTCGATAAGAATGACTCGCAACTTGGACTCTGGCCGTATCCAGCGCACATCCGGGTGATTTGCCGAATCAATTTTCCGGCAACTTGAACAGGTGTCGCAGCTCTCCAGTGGCAACCCCGCGGCGGTGCGCCGCGGGGGTTTTTCACAATTCACCGTTTTCGCCAGGGTGCGGGCCACTGCCTCCAATTCTAATAGATCACTGCCGGTGAATAGATAAGCGTGCCCCAACCGGCCCCGTTCCAAACTGCGTTGCAGAAGCTGAACGACATCCTGCTGCTCGGGAAAATCTTTAAACGCCATGTCTCAGGCCCTCATTGCGAATTGGAAATGAATCTTATGTGCCAGCCGTTTGAGGTCGCTCTGGCTGGGGCGGCATCTGTTTGACCAACAGCGGAATCGTTCCTTCCTGCCGGCCATCCATGGCAATGTCAATCGCGTAGAGCCCAGGCCGCTCGAACTTGAGCTGCTGGATGTTAACGATGAAATTGCGCGAAATGAAGATGGTCTCGTCGGGCACCGCCACCTCCAGCGGAATATCGATGCTGGGCATGACCAGTTTGCCATCCTCATCGACAAAGTTAAGCTTCACCTTGTGCGCGCCCTCCTCCACCTTATTAAAGGTCATCCGCAGCGCAATCGAGCATTGCGGATGAACGGCGGGCAACTGTGTGGTATAAATCGTGTCAAAGGTGCCCAAGATGTTTAATTTGAGATTGTAATCCGTAGCGGCATCACACAAAACGGCGACTTGAATATCCATACAACGTGAACAGGTAAGCAAGACACCGGAGCATTTCCAGCAGCTCGCCGGAATGAACTTAACCGGTTTGCCCTCCGCAACAAGGACATTTATACCCGACGCAGTGGCCTGAAAGTCCGTTACTCTTTCTTAGAGCCTGTTTTAAAATTGCTTGAGGTCCTGCGGCGAGGGATTTTGGCTGTGGCCAAGGCGGCGAGGCCGGAGCATCCCCGCAGCGGGCTGTGATGGCCGAGTCAACGCCGGCCGCAGACAAGAGACCCGCCGCCCGGAGGGTTTTCGCGGAAAAGGCCCGCTGGCTTTGTTGCTCCTCGGTCACAGACCCCTGGCGGGTATGCTCGCTCGTCGCTCCTCGCCATCCAGCCTTTTCCGCGAAAACAGAACCACACGGAATTTTAAAACAGGCTCTTAGAGTCTGTTTGAAGATTGCGTGAGGCCCTGCAACGAGGGATTTTGCCTCCCGCCGAGCAGCCCGTTAAAAAATCATGAGTGCTGCCGTTCGAGCAAAAAGAGGCCGCCAGCAAGGCGCGACAACCGGAGCGCGGCTCTGTGAGCCGCAGCAACCTCCGCAGTTCAACAGGCTCGAATTTCATCCCATGCGTCCCGCCTGGCTTTGTTCTTCTCGGCTGCAGATCGCTGGCGGATATGCTCCCCCGGCGTGCCTTGCGATCCGGCGGACAACAACACGACTCTACGGAATTTTCAAACAGTCTCTTAAACAGCCGGTGAGTGTTCCGGCTTCTTACCCAAATTTCTGCTTCAGACGGTGCTGGTCATAGGCACGGCGTTGCGCCGAAGTCATCGGACCAAAATCCGGGCCACCATCGGGCTGGACGGGCCACGATTCCCCACCCGGCGTTTGGGTTTCCGGGCGCACCCTTGGATAGCTTCCGCTGTTCGACGTAACGGCGGCCTCCCGGCGCAGAGGATTATTCTGAATCCTGACTACGGATCGGTTGTTGCCTGCGGTATCGTAACTCATTGCTTGATCCGTCAGTTCCAAGTCTTTTTCGAGGGGCAACCGGGGTTTGATCTTCCTCGCTTCAAGCACGCCGTGGTAGGCCCGCACGGCTTCTTCGGGCGAGATTTTGCCATCCGTGATGAGGCGGAGCATTTCGATGAAGGCCAATTGGTGCTCGGCATTATTGATCTTGCGGCCAAAAAGAGCCACGCGTGCCCCGTGCTTTTGCGCATCATGAATCAGTTTGAAAGCGTCGTAAGTGGTCCCTGCGCTTCCACCCAGGATGCCGACCACCAGGTTCGGATCGTACTGCGCCAGCTCTTCCATCGCGCGCGGGCCGTGATAAACAATTTTAAGAAACAGCGGGCGGCTCGATTCGGTGACGCCAGCGAGGCTGCGCAAAATCATGTCATTGATGAATTCGCCCAGTTTTTCCTTCGGGATGCCGTTCGCCACATTCGGATCAAAGACCTCCAGGAAATACCGGAATTTTTTGCGCTCCGCTTCGTCGCGAAATTCCTTAAAACGAAGCAAGGTCTCCCGATCTTGCTCCAACTCATTGACAAAAGTAACTGAATAAAGCCCGAGATTGGCCCCCGGAACTCCGTCTCCGTCCAGGTCGCATTCAATCTGGCCGCACTGAATATGGTCGATGCTGGCCGTTCGGAAGGGTTGGGCCGGCTCCGCCGCATAGCAGCCATGGCGCACCGCCCAGACATCGGTCGTGTCGTTCGCGCGCACCGCCGGGGTGACGCGAGAATTGCGGAACAAACCTTCCTGGATGCTTAACTGCTCATTGACGTACGCCGACATGAGCATGATGTCGGTGATGCCCTGGTGGACAATCTCCCGAATGATGTCGAGGAACTCCGGCAGGTTCCGATAGCCGAACTCCTCTCGCGACCAAACTTCAGGAGAAAATCGCGCCGATCGCTCGCCACGGGCGGAGAGGTAGGTGCGCGGCCCAGGCGCCCGCACCCCGAAGGCCATGTCGGCGTCCTTCGCGTCCGCGATGATGAAAGCGCGCGTGGCGGGATTGGCCTTGATTTCAGCGAGCTTTGAATCCAGGGACTTCATTTCGATGTCGCCATAATTTGCTCGGTGATGGATCGGACCAAAGCCTCTGCCTCCGCATCGTGCGCCGGCGCTCCATTGCCGCTGGCGCCATTCTGGGGGACAGCACAAGTCACCCCTGGCCGCCATTCGTTGTTATCACACAATTCGCATTCTTTCAGACCAATACGCGGATCTGGAATGCCCAGGGTTTGCTTGATTTTCAATAAGTCCTGAAGATGGGTTTGCGAAAAAGTTTTCAACGGCGTCCCCAGCTGCCCCGCCACTACGACCGTGCGACAATAGGCCTCAATGATTTCCATTTTGAAATAGGCATCCTCGACGTTGACGTGGCTCCAGGCGACCACTCCGTGATTCGCCATGAGGATGGTGTTATGCTTGTCCGCCAGGTCCGCAACCAGCGCGCCCATCTCCGGGGTGCCGGGCGTGCGATAGGGCGCAATCGGCACTTTCCCGATGAAGACCTCGATCTCCGGAATCATGCAGGTGGGAGGCTCGACGCCGGCAACCGCAAAGGCCGTGGCATGGGGGGGGTGGCAATGCACCGTGGCGGCGGCTTTCGGCTGCCGCTTCATAATTTGGAGGTGCATGAGAATTTCGCTGGTGCGCTTTTTTAGGCCCAGAAGTTGATTCCCCTCCAAATCCACCAGGCACATGTCAGCAGGTTTCATGAAACCTTTGGACACGAGAGTAGGAGTGCAGAGCGCTATGTCTTCCCCAACCCGAATCGCGATGTTGCCGCCGTTGCCATCGACGTAAGCGCGCTGCCAGAGCCGGCGGCCCACCTCGCAAAGTTGCTCCTTCAAGGCCTGAATTTCTGGACTTCTGAAAAACGATTCAATTTCGGCCTTGGAGCTTTTGGAAGAGATAGACTTGGCTGAGGAAGAAGCAGCCCCGGAATTGGAACCATTATAATGGCCAGCACTCTCGAAATCACGAAGCCGGTCGCGCGCCGAGGGTGTGAGGATGGCATCCCCCGGCAGGTTCCTAAGGTCGCCTCCCTTGCGCAGCAATTCCTCGATGTCTTTGGCGCTAATTAAAGTTTTCATGATTCTTATTTCTGAAAGGGGCTGTAAAAAATGTCATCCACCAGCGCAGCGTTAATGGCATCGATCGGGGTCGGTCCGTCGAAAGGCTGGGCCGCTTCGCGACCTTCCACAAACCCTATGGTTTCCCCCACGCCGCCTCCAATGCTGTCATAGACAACCAGGCTGGGATCGCTGCTCATGCCGGGCGGCGTGGCCGAGCCGCGCTGGAAATGTTCGCGGGTGAACGGACTGACAAGGAGCCACCGGGCCCCGTGCAGCGCTGGCACGGTCTTGCTCAATGTGACCCGCCCGATAACCGTGCCCAGCCTCATACCGGCACCCCCGGTTCTTTCTCGTCCACGATGCCAATGATCATCCACCGAGCCGGACTTTTCGGATCGTTGACCGCCTTGCGCGCGGCCGCTCCATCGGAGGACAGAATCACCCGTTGATGCATCCCAGCGCCATGAGCATCGATGGCCACCTGGGGCGATCCTTCCGGCACGCCCAAACCATTGATCGGCTGGCAGATAACCAGCCGCCAACCCTCGAAGCTTGGATGCTTTCGAGTGGAAACAACATTGCCTTCGACGCGGGCCAGGAGCATTTGATTTAATAGATGCGGAGGTTGTCCACCATAACGCAACGGCGCACCCGAGTGAAGGTCTTCGGATTCGTCACGCCTTCACCGGTCGGCGTGGCGATCGAGTAGCTGAGATAACCCTCCCCGCCAAGTCCGAGGCCCGCCATGCAGGCGCCGTTTTTCACGAACAACGTGGTATCCAGCGCGCGGCCCATGGCCGTCATGTGCTCGACATCATGCGAATGAATAATGGCGGTGTGCTTGTAATTGTGCTCGGCGATTTTCGCAGCCTCGATCCCTTCGGCCACGCTCTTCACTCGCACTATGGGGAGGAATGGCATCATCTGCTCCTCTTTGACGAAGACGTGATCCTTGTCTGTTTCAGCGAAAAGGAGTTGAGTTTTTTCAGGCACGTTGACGCCGGCAGCTCTGGCCAGAACCGAGGCGTCCTTGCCGATAAAATCTCGATTCACCACCGGCTCGGGGCAACCCGCTCCTTGACCTTCTTTGAAAATGAATGCTTGCTTGGCCAGGCTCTCAAGCTGGTTCGAGTTGAGTCGAACTGCTCCCGCATTTTCCAGTTCCGTCATGAGCTTGTCAGCCACCAAATCGAGCACGAACACCTCTTTCTCGCCGATGCAGAGCAGATTGTTATCGTAGGCGGCGCCGCTAATGACGCAGCGGGCTGCCCGCTTCATGCAAGCCGTGTCGTCCACCAGCACCGGCGGGTTGCCAGGACCGGCGCAAATGGCGCGCTTGCCGGTTTGCATCGCCGCTTTCACCACTCCAGGGCCGCCAGTCACCAGGAGTAAGCGCACGGCTTCGTGCGCGCACATCTGTTTGAAAGTGTCGAAGCTCGGCTGCTCGATGATGCATGCGATATTTTCGATGCCGGTTTCTCGATAGATGGCTTCGTTATAGGCACGCACCGCCACGGCGGCGCACTTGGCTGCGGCCGGGTGCGCGTTGAAAACGACGCTGTTCCCGGCCGCCACGATATTGACAATGTTGCCGCTGAGCGTGGGGATGGAATGCGTGGAGGGCGTGACTGCGCCCACAACTCCAAACGGAGTGTATTCTTCCAAGGTGATGCCATGATCGCCGCTCCGCGCGTCGGGATGCAGCCACTCGACCCCGGGCACCAGCTTGATGATTTGCAGCTTCTCAATCTTGTGGTCGAGCCGCCCTATCTTCGTCTCTTCCAGCTCCAGCCGTCCCCATTCGACTGCATTGGCCTCGCACATTCTCTTCACGATATCCACGACTTTGGCGCGAGCCGCCACGCCTTTGGCCTGGAGTTGCAAGTACGCCTCCCGGGCGGCGTCACAAGCTTCGTTGGCCCCTCGGAAGACTCCATAATTTCCCCGGCTTGACCGCGCGCCGCTGGCGTGCCCATTAGCCGTGCAACCACATGCGGAGGAGGGGGGAGTGCCAGTTTCGGACCTCGGCGCGGGCACAGCGCCCAGCCGGCCCAATACCTCTGACACGATGTCCCGAATGAAAGTTTCGTTAACGGCGCTCATAATTGTTCAAGCCAACTCGCGATATTTAGTGTTTAAGCGTGGCATCATTGATCTCATTGTTTGGCGTTGTAGATTTGTTTGCCCAGGACATCAACCACGTCCACGATCCCGATAATCACCGCATCGACAGGCGCTTCCTTGAGACTCGGCGCCAACCGCGCTGAACTGCCCTGGCAAAATAAAACCAGCTCGCCCAAGCCGGCACCCAGGCTGTCCACCGCCACGATCGTGTTGACCCCAGGACGAAACTTGGTCGGGTCCTTTTCGTCCACAAGTTGGGGCCGCAACAACAGCAGCTTGCGCCCCTCCATGGATGGGTCCTTCTTGGTCGCGACTACCGAGCCTTCGATTTTTGCCAGGAACATGAGTCAGTTTTCAGTTTTTCAGATTGTATTCAGTCTCAAATCAGTGTGGCGTCGCCGAGATCGTCTAACGGCGAACTGGAGCTGCTGACCACTGGTTACTGATTACTTTCCCGCCGCCGCCGGCTTTTTCGGCAGGACCGCTTCCACATCCGGATGTGGCCGCGCGATGACATGCACGCTGACAACTTCGCCTTTGATGGCCTTAATTGCCTGTGCGCCGGCGTCGGTGGCAGCCTTGACCGCCGCCACATCACCCACCACTACGGCGGTGACAAGGGCGTTGCCGACTTGAATCATGGGCCCGGCGAGCTCCACGTTGGCCGATTTAAGCATGGCGTCGGTGCCCTCAACGAGAGCAACCAAACCACGGGTTTCGATAAGTCCAATAGCTTGATGGGACATAATATTGATTTTTAGGGATCCAGGGATTGCAATTTCAGTTTTTTTCGAGAAAGCGTTTTACTTCGCGGGCCACCACCAATTCTTCATTGGCGGGAATGATCATTATTTTGACACGAGAGCCGGGGGTGCTGATGACAGCTTCTTTGGCTTTCGTCTGGGAGTTGGCCTCCGTGTCCAGGACGAGACCAAGCTGATCGAGGTTTTGGCAAATGGCCTGGCGGAGGTGGGGTCGGTTTTCACCAATGCCAGCAGTGAAGACAAGCGCATCAGCGCCGTTCAATTCCAGGAAAAATGCGCCGATCCAATGGCGGGTTTGATGCGCCAAAACATCCAAAGCCAATTGCGCCTCTGGTCTCCCCTGCTCAGCCTGCCCCTGGATGTCGCGGATGTCATTGGAGCCGCCGGACAATGCCTTCAACCCCGATTCCTTGCACATCAGCCGTTCCGCGTCGTCCAGGGTCAGTCCCGCCGAGCGCATCAGAAAGGGCAGCGCGAAGGAATCCAAGTCTCCGACGCGATTGTTCTGCGGCAGCCCGGATTGAGGGCTCATGCCCAAGCTGTTCCCCAAAGCGACCCCGTTTAAAATACCCGTAATCGAGGAACTTCCGCCCAGATGGCAGGAGATGACGCGGAAGTCGGGCTTGGAGACGGGACTCTTTCCGCCATCGACATAAAGCTGGCGCGCCCGCTGTGCCACGTCTTTGCGCCCCAGCAGTTCGGCGGATCGTTCAGCGATAAATTTATGGCTCGCGCCATGAAAGCCCCAGCGCCGCACGCCCAAGTCGTGCCAGGCCTGCGGCACCGCATAACGCATCGCCGCTTCCGGCGCCCATTGATAAAAAGCCGTTTCAAAAAGCCCAATGAGCGGCGTCGCGGGTATCCGCTTGGCAAAAATCCGAATGCCGGTGATGTAAGGCGGGTTGTGCGCCGGCGCAATGCTGTTGTACGCCTCCATGGCCTTAACTACCCCTTCGTCCAGACGAACGCATCCGTTCACCCGGCGCGCCATAATGGTTTTGAACCCCACCGCCGCCAGCTCGCTTTCGTGTTGGATGACGCCGTTGTTCTTCAACTCAGCAAGGCAATCCTCCACCGCCTTCGCATAGTCAGTCACCCGCTCGAAGCCCCCCTTGTGCAACAACCGCTCCTGGCCGTCCGAACAGTCGAACAGCCTCCATTTGAGCGAGGTCGAACCAAGGTTGGCGATGAGGATTTTCACGCAATTTGACGCGTTCAATCCGAATGCAGCGCGATGCGATTGCCTTCGCTGTCCAGCACAACTTGGTTCGCCATAATTTAATCGCTTTCGATCTAGTATTTATTGCTGCAGCCACTTGCCCAGCCCGGCCAGGCCGTCGTGAGGGCGCGGAATCACTTGCACGCTGATGACTTGCCCCACCTGCGCCGCCGCCGCCGCGCCGGCATCGGTGGCGGCTTTCACGGCTGCGACGTCGCCACGAAAAAAGGCGGTCACATATCCGCTGCCCACCTTTTCCCAGCCGGTCAAGGTGACATTGGCCGCCTTGAGCGCCGCATCGCACGCTTCGAGCAGAGCGGTAAGGCCTTTGGTTTCGATCATTCCAATTGCTTGTTGTGCCATAAAAATTTCAGTGTTGATGGTTGATTAAGAGGCTATTTGGCGGCTTTGTTCGGTTCGCCCAAAAACATTTTCAGCAAATCATCATGCGGACGGGCCAGAATATGCGAGCTCACCAGCTCGCCGACTTTGGCGGCCGCCTTGGAACCCGCATCCACGGCGGCTTTCACGCTGCCGACATCACCGCGCGCCATCACTGTGATCAATCCTCCGCCGATGGAGATTGTTTTGACGAGGTTCACGTTGGCGGCTTTGACCATCGCATCGCTGGCCTCGATGCTGCCCACATATCCTCTGGTTTCTATCATTCCTAATGCTTCACTCATAATTTTGATTTATTGCTGTTCGTTCGTTGCTAATTTCGGGTTCATTCTTAGCTCGCTACTTTTGGAGTTCACACGGCGTTTCGGGTTGAAGGTTGCAGGCATTTCCCTCGTCGGTGTCGATATGGACCTCCAGTTTGAAACTGTTATCCACGCGCACCAGCAATTTCTCCAGGCTCAAACCGCACGTTCCCCCAATTCTTAGTTTCATGTCCTGCCCAGCCTTCACTCCATAAAATTCAGCGTCTTCCGGATGCATATGGACGTGGCGCAAGGCACGGATGACTCCTTTGGACATCTCAAAAAAACCGGACGGCCCCATCAACATCCCCCCCGGCGTCCCCTCAATGTTTCCGGACGGACGCAGTGGGATTTCAAATCCCAGAGCGATGGCGTCAGTGTAGGCCAGTTCCACCTGGTTGATTGTCCGGCAAGGCCCAAGGATGCGAAGATTGGAAATGACACGGCTGCGCGGTCCAATAAGCGTGACGGCTTCATGCGCGGCGAATTGGCCAGCTTGGTAAAGCGCTTTCCACGGACGCAATTGATAGCCTTTGCCAAACAGGATTTCGACTGCCTCCTGCGTGAGATGGCAATGACGGGCGCTGACATTAACCACGAGGGGATTGGGCGCCGAAGCAATTCGAGGCAACGGTCTGCCGAGCCTCTGATATACGGCCTGCCGAACTAAATGTTCGACCACTGCTCGATGCGGAACTGGGCGCGTAGCAACCATAACTTGGCTACTTTTGACTGATTTTGAAAAATAGTCAACAAAAATGTTGCAAATTAGTTCAAATTGTTCCAAATTGCTACTAGATGCAGGCTCAAGTGCGCCAACAAAAGATTGAAACCTACCTACAAAAGGTGGAATTTGCTTCATTAGAAGAGTTGGCCACCCATGTCGAGGCTTCCCCTTCTACGGTGCGGCGTGACCTGACCCTGCTGGAAACCAGTGGGAATGTGCAACGCACTCATGGTGGCGCTCGCCTGGTCAATCCTCGCTCAGACGAGTTTGCGTTTTCTGCTCGAGATACTCATCAACTGGCCGAAAAGGAAGCGATTGGCCGCGCTTGCGCCGAGTTAATTCAGCCCAATCAGAGCATCATCATCGATGCCGGAACCACTCCCTTTCATGTTGCCCGCCATTTAGAAAACAAGCGCCCACAAATTGTCACGAACTCCCTGCCGGTCGCAAATCTCTTTGCGTCGGCGAATCTCCTCGAGGTCTTGGTTTCGGGGGGGGTGATTTATCCACGGTTGGGTGTGCTGGTGGGGCCTTTGGCCGTGGAGGCATTCTCAAAACTTCATGCCGATGTCGCCATCATGAGCGCGGGAGGCATCTCGCTCGAGGGCATTACGAATTCCCATGGTTTGCTCATCGACATTCAGCGGGCCATGATTCAAGCGGCTCAGAAAGTAATTTTTTGTTTCGACCACACAAAATTCGGCCGTCAATCCGTCCTGCCCCTGTGCGGTCTGGACTGCGTTGATGCAATCGTGACCGACCATGCGGCGCCCGGCGAATTGGTGGAAGCGTTGCGCGGTCGCGATATCGAAGTGATAGTGGCTCCGCCAGCTTGAGGGGAAGAAGTTTTAGTTTTTGCGCCAATCTCCTCGATGGCTTTGCGACAATACCATTTCACAGCTTCGGACATGGCGGGGTGCAAAGTCTCCAAATCCTCCGCTGAACACCAGCGAATGTGATGATGCTCGGCGGGCGCAAGGGTAACGTCTCCCTTTTTGGGACGCGCCCAATAAATCAGCCCGATGTGCTCATGAGTTTCTGTAATCCGATGAATGTCCAGAAAGCGCGGAGCAATCAATGCGCGGGTGCCGGGTTCGGTGGTGGGCGGACGTTCGCCCAGCAGTTCCACTTCCAATCCACTTTCCTCGCGGGCCTCGCGGAGCGCAGCGGCTTCCGGGTCTTCGTCCAATTCGATGTGCCCGCCCAGCGGCAGCCATTTGTCTAGCTGACGATGGTGGATGAGCAGGATTTTGCCATCATCCACGACGAATATCGCGACCGTGAAATCGATTTTTTCATGGATATGGGGCATAGGGCATCATGGAGTGAGAAACGCGGAATAAGGTTAGACCGCTTGTTCCAAAAGTTAAGGCCTGGGCTTTCGAACCAAGGTCAAGAAGGCTCCAGTAGGAGCGACATGCTTATAGAAAACAAATTCTGACGTAGGAAATCCAAGCTGCGTAGGAGCGGCATGTAAAGCAGGGGCGAGCGGCGCCGATCGAGATGCCGCTCCGAGGGAGCTTGAACCGTCCTGGGATACGCCATCCATTATTATACCCATGCTCCTGGCGAGGCTTTGGCACGGGCGCCAACGTGTGAAATACACCGCCTCAATAATCATACAACCCACTATCTTTTGCATAGCCTCCGCCGGCGTGTCCCCCTGCCCCGCTCTCCTCATCCTCGGCGCCCATGAAATCTCCCAACACGTCGCCCATGTCCTCCTCAATCTTCTCGGGATCCTCACCAGCTTCCAGCCGCTTAATGGCCACATCCAATTCCTTGGGCACGCTCCCGGCGGGCATGATGTCTTTCATTTTCTTCATCATATGAGCCATGTGCCGCGGATTGTTCTCGTCCATATGCTCCATGTCCCGTTCCAGTTCGCCCATGGCCCGCATCATGCGCGGATCGTCAAGGTCGGGTGAAGCTCCCCCTCCCTCATCCGGGCCAGGGCTGGTTGGCTCCTTTGCCCCGCGCAACGTCGCAAAGCCGCTCATTTGTTTGATCAACCGCTTCTTGCCGCATTTGGGACAGCTTGGGGAACGCTCCGGGTTCACGCGTTTGGACAGGAAATTAAATATGACGCGGCAATCCGGACAGGCAAATTCGTAAATAGGCATAAACGCAGAAATCTTAAAGCTGCCTTTTCCCTGGTTCGCCACCTTCCATCTTTTTCAAATCTTCCGCCAGGAACTGGGCCACATCTTTGAACTTGGAGATGTTGGCCGGGTTGATCTCCATCAATATTTGATGGGCTTCAAGACAGGTGCGCGAGATTTCTTTCCGGTCCGCGTTCGCGCAGGTGGGGGTGAGCGCAGCCATTTTCTCGGTGTCGAGGTCGGAGCAATTCAGCACTTTGAACAAGTGTGACGCGCCCAGATTCTCCAATAAATCCAGGATGCGAGCGTTGGGATTAAGCAAATCAAGGCAGGGGAAGGTATCGCCGTTCCGCGCCGCGCCAAATTTTAGGCCCAGGCCCGAGAGGACACCGAGGAAAGTGCTGTCCATGAGCAGGCAATCGGTCAGATCCAACACGAAGCGCGAGAACCCCTTCTGGTAGAGGGTGTTAACCAGCGTTTTGAAATCCACGCTGGAGCTGAAGCTAGCCCGGCCCGAAATCTTGATGCAGGCAGTTTTATCTCCCACCCAAACTAATAGATTGGGAACGACTGTTTTCATAGTCATCAATTCGCAGGCGAAACACAGGCCAGACCGCCCAAACAAGGCTGTTACCTTGGGGGGGCGGGTAGGGGCTGGTTATCGCCACGGACAATTTGCACCAAAGTCTGCTGTAACACAAGCGCCTCGTCCAAATTGCTGAAAATCAGCCGTTGGTTGCATTCCAGCAAAAGACCCATGGCCTGCACCAGTTCTTCCGTAGAATATCGGTGGACCTGGGGCAGGGCTTTAAAGAGGACATATGCGTTCATGGCGAGCGGATTGAAGCGTTTATCCTCGGGCAACTGGCCCGCCGGAATCCTCTCCAGTTGGGCTTTAAAACGGGTGTAGTCCTTTTCAGGTTTCACCCACCCTTCCCGGAGCATCTCTTTGAGAAAAATCATTACCCGCACCTTGCTGATCAAACCATAGAGCAAACCGATTTCTGTTTTCTTGGAGTCAGACTTTAGCTCCCAAAGCTCCTCGTCCAGGGTGCCCAGGAGCCTGATCAAATCCCGCTCTCCCAACGCATCCCCCATCGCGAAGGACCGCGCATGTTTGTTGCGCGTCACAACGGCTTTCACGTCCGCCACATTAATCTCGGCGCGCTCGCCAATGAATAAACTCAGTTTTTCAACTTCGCTCTCCATCTGGCGGTGGTTAGGGCCGACAATGTTGACTAACTCGCCTAAGGCCTCGTCGGAAATTTCCTTTTTTCGCAACCGGAGCGCGCCCAGGGCCCAAGCCTCAGCGGCCGAGCCCCAATCCTTGTCATCCACTGACAAACCGGTGAAGCCCTCCACGCTGCCAAGTTTTTCCAGCGTTTTGTAAAAGGTCTTGCGCTTATCGACCTTGCCGGCGCTGATGAGTAATCGGACGTTTCCCCAGGTGAAACCTTTCAACTCCTGGGCCAGATCTGCTAAGGATTCCGTCACGGCTTGCGCGCTGGCCGTCCGCTCTTCTCCGAGGAAATTACAATTTCGCAGCCACACTGCCTTTCCGGTTCCGAAAAAGGGGAGGGTCTGCAAAGCTTCCCGCAGCCGGGCCAGCGCCTTCAGCGCCTCTCCGCTATTGCTGGCTTGCGCATCAATAATCTCGTGGTCCATCCCCCCCAATTCTTCGCACCATTGTTGGTAGCGGGACCGAGCTCGCTCTTTGACGGCAAATTCGTCGTCGCCGTGGATAAGCGCCAGAGGGACGGTGGATGTCGCAGAAACCCGCGCCATGAAGATACTATTCGGTTTCGCCGCCGTTCTCGTTAATCTCTTCGAGCCATTTTGACATGTCTTCAACCTGGCTGAAGAGCGAAGCGGCGACGTAAAGGGGGCGTTTCTGAGCGGTCGCCAGCGCCAGGCAATCGCTGGGGCGGGCATCGATTTCGACGAGTTTGCGGCCCAGTTCGTTCTGCTGCTGTAAAATCAGGCGCGCGAAGTAAGTGGAGTTCTTCAATTCCGTGATGACGGCGCGCTCCACCGTAATGTTAAATCCTTTCAGCATGTGAGAAATGAGGTCGTGGGTCAGGGGACGCTCCTTGGGCGTGTCCCGCAGGAACATCCCAATAATGGCCCCCATATTGTGCTCAACCTGGATGACGAAGACCTTTTCCTCATTGCCCACGAAGATGGCACACCCGCTGTTGGCGGGGAGGATGCCCCGGATTTCAACAGCCACTACATCATTCTTCATGGCCATAGTGTATTGCCCAATGCCGAAAAAACAAGCCCCCGTTTAGAGTCCCCTGGGCTGTAAGAGCCTGTTTTAAAATTCCGTGGGGTCCTGCGGCGAGGGATTTTGGCTGTGGCCAGGGCGGCGAGGCCGGAGCATCCCGCAGCGGGCTGTGACGGCCGAGTCAACGCAGGCCGCAGACAAAAGATCCGCCGCCCGGAGGGTTTTCGCGGAACAGGCCGACTGGCTTCGTTGCTCCTCGGTCGCAGATCGCGGCGGATATGTTCCCTCGTCGCGCCTCGCCATCCGGCCTTTTCCGCGAAAACAGGACCCCGCGGAATTTTAAAACAGGCTCTAAGAAAGCCCCGCCGGAGCGCGGAATTCATTCCGCTTCGGAGGGATCGTCCGAAAGGACGCGCGCGCTCAACTCCTTCTCTCTCATTCCTCAAATTGGGATTTGCCAATGCAAAAGGTCTGCGCTCATCATGGCGGGGATGAATTTCCGAGAGAAAATCCTTTCCTGGGAGACCCTGCCCGCTTGGCGAAGGACCCTGCGAGAGCAAAACAAGAAGCTCGTAGTGACGAACGGCTGCTTCGATATTCTTCATTTGGGCCACGTTTCCTATCTGGAAGCCGCCAGGAACGAAGGCGGCGCTCTGTTAGTTGCGGTCAATGGCGACAACTCGGTGCGCGCCCTGAAAGGCCCGAACCGGCCCATCAATTCCGAAACGGATCGAGCCGCGGTTTTGGCCGCTCTGGGCAGTGTCGATGCCGTTTGTATCTTCCATGAGCCTGATGCGATGCGCCTTCTGTCCTTGGTCGAGCCAGACATTTATGCCAAAGGAGGCGATTACACCATCGACACCATCCACCAGCCCGAGCGGCGTTTAATCGAGCAACTGGGAGGCAAAGTCGTCGTGCTCGGCGGAGTCCCCCACAAATCCACCACTGCATTACTCGAAAAGATCTCCCGCCTTTAGGAACCGTAAAGGGCCTTCTCCCATCTCATTAGTTAGCGGCAGCGGGAGTGATGTACCGATCCGCTGGATGCCGTAACATTTTTTCTACCACGGATTAACACGGACACACAGATGGGACAGAGACAATAAAGGGGCGGGCCGTGAAGCGTGAATTGGAGATTGGCATTCCTGAACCAAAGGAGCTACAATGCACGACGATGGCTCGACAATTACGAATCGAATATGCTGGGGCGGCCTACCACGTCATGGCCCGCGGCAATCAAGGGCGACCGATTTGCACCGCAAAATGTGGTCGCAGACACTGGGCGAGGCCTGTAACGTAGTATTAATGATGGCACGATCAGATGAGAAGGAATGCCGGCGCTAAATCTATTCACGCTTCACGGGCCGATTCCTTTACTGGGTCTCAAAACGGCGAAAATTGCGGCGAAAATTGACCATCGACACCCTCCTCCTTTCCTGCCAAAATGCGGCACCGTATGAGTGAGACACAAAACCAATTCTCCCATGCCCGCGAGCGTCACTCAGGGAGTGCGGTGCTGAAAGCCAGAGGAGATAACCATTGAAAACTGGCATTAAAACACTGTTCCTTCTGCCGACGCTAATAGTCGCTCTCGGCTTAACACCGGCTGGCCGGGTATCGGCGCAGACCTTTACAAACCTGCATAGTTTCAATAACAGCGACGGATCTCATCTGCAAGCCGGTTTGGTTCTGTCTCGCAACACGCTGTATGGGGCGGCGGACTCTGGCGGGGATGCGGGCCATGGCACGGTGTTCAAGGTCAACACCGATGGTAGTGGTTTTACGAGCCTCTATAGTTTTACCGGGGGCGACGATGGAGAGAATCCGGACGGCACCCTGGTTTTATCGGGCACCACCCTGTATGGAACGGCGTTTTATGGCGGCATGACCGGCAATGGATCGGTTTACGCCATCAACACCGATGGCACGGGCTTTACGAACATTTATAGTTTCACTGGCGGCAGCGACGGAGCTTATCCGGAGGCTGGATTGGTTCTGTCAGGCACCACCCTGTATGGGACGACCGAGCACGGTGGGATTTCCAATGGCGTGGTGTTCGCCGTGAACACCGACGGCACCGGTTTTACGAACCTACATACGTTTAAGGCAACCTCTGGTCCCAAACTTACCAACAGCGACGGGGCTATCCCGCAGGCGTTGTTTTTATCGGGCAACACCCTGTATGGGACGGCCTTAATCGGTGGCAATTTGGGTGGTGGCGTAGTGTTTTCCGTGAAGACCAATGGTTCGGGTTTTACGAACCTGCATAAATTCACAGCAGCGACTCTTCCTGTTAATCTACTAAAAACGAGTGCTCCCAGTAGCGCGAACAGTGACGGGTCTTTACCTGGCACATTGATTTTATCGGGCAATATTCTGTATGGGACGGCAGCTTTTGGAGGCAGTGCAGGCAGAGGAACGGTTTTCGCCCTCAATGCCAATGGCACTGGATTTACGAATTTGCATAATTTCACGGCGACCTCTGGTTCCAATAATTCTAACAGCGACGGAGCTAATCCGCTATCTGGGTGGCATTTGGTCTTAGCGGGCAACATGCTTTATGGAACAACCTATTTTGGCGGCAGTGCTGGGAATGGCACGGTTTTCGCCATTAATACCAACGGCAAGGGTTTTACGAACCTGCACAGTTTTACAGCGGAATCCTCCGGTATCAACAGTGACGGAGCCAATCCGTATTCCGGTTTGACTTTATCTGGCAACACCCTCTATGGGACAGCCAAATGGGGTGGCATTTCGGGCTATGGCACGGTGTTTAGCGTTCCGTTGGGGCCAGTTCTGGCTGGCATTCGCTTCGCGGCCAATTTCGTTTTGATGTGGCCGACGAACGCCACTGGTTTTAGCCTGCAATCAACCACGAATCTTGGCCCGGCGGCAGTTTGGGGCACAAATTTAGCCGCACCCGTCGTCGTCAACGGGCAAAAGACAGTCACGAATCACATCTCCGGCACCCATATTTTTTACCGACTGTCGAAGTAGATTGCCGCCAAAGAATAAACGGGTCGCCCATTAGTGCGGCGTGTCAAGAGGCAAAACGTTATCCTCCTCAACTTTTTATTTTTTCGTTGGGTTACTCGCCAACGAGATTCTTTTTTCAGGCTGCTTTCGAACCTGCTTTTTCAGTCGTTTGATTCCGGAGCCGCTTCTCTCCTCAAGAAAGCGATCCGTTCAGTCACCCATCTGGTTCTAGCGCGGGCGGGCGAGTCAGAGCAATTCATCCACTTTGAACCGAAATGGGCGGGCGCAACGGCCACACCCCTTTCCGCTCTTTTCTTGTCCACCATCCGAATACTCTCACGGCCCCGCTTCGTCAAGGACCGTTCCCCGATGGCGCTCACCTGTGGATGAATTGTTCTCACCCGCCCGGGGGCCTGCGACTCAATGGCCGCAGGTCCCTGGCGCCCAACTCGCAAAGCGAGTCCAGAAAATTTTCAGTTCCGTGCCGTGTTCATTCAGTTTCAAAGAAGGATGGTTCTCGGACCACAGCGGGTCCGGTCGAACTCTTGGCTGTCTATCTCGGGGTCACATCTTGACTTATAACAATTAGGGCTTGCCTTCGTTTTGAGCCCGCCGCAGAAATCTGCGCGCATGACTCGCCCGTTGCCCATCGATCTCAAGAACGGCTGGTATCACGTTGCCAATCGCGGCAACAACCGGCAGGCGATCTGTTTGGACGAAAGAGACCGAGAGCATTTTTGGGATTTGCTCTCCGGAATGATCGAGGGATACTCGGCCGTGAAAGCAGTATGCAACGGTCCTTGCGACAGCGACCGGAGTTGGGCAGAGGTCGCTGGGGCGGTGGAGAAGGGAAGGGGCGAGAAGCGGGAGGCGTTCGCGCACCCGCACGGCCGCGGGTTTGGCCAGGACCTTCTATGTGGCGCGGCGTTGTCCGGGGTTAACATTGCGAGAATTGGGGGACGCAGCCGGAAGGATGGATTATGCGGCGGTAGCCGCAGCCATCCGAAGGTTTGAAGTCAAAATGGCAAAAAACCGCGGGCTGCAGTGGAGACAAAACCCACCATCCTCGCCCATCCGCCTTCCCTCGGATGTGCGCGAAGCGCAAAAGCATCCCTGCTGTTCTCGATTCCTATGGGAGAGGGGCTGAGGGTGAGGCTTCGTGATCTCCGTTGCCTTCTATTCAAAATCCAAACCCAGGCTGAGCCGGACTTTGACACGAATTAATACCAATCAAAAACTAATGAACCGGATTTCACAGATCACTATTTAACACATGATCTAACCTCTGCACGCTGCCAAAAATAAATTCATTGCCTCGGAAAGGTTCGGATAGATTGGCCTCTTTGCTCCATTGCAAGAGACTGTCGTCAATCAGTTCAACAGAAAGATTTATTGCGCCTTTTGCTGTGGTTTTTCGCATTGGGTAGTAGATGATGCAAACTACCTATGAAAGAACCGTCTGAGCGCGAACTGACGGCCTTTAGTGCGGCCCGACGTTTGCCTGAGCGAGAACGCACTGCGTATCTCGAAAAAGCTTGCGCCGGTGACGCCTTGTTGCGGGAGCGCGTTGAGGAACTCCTTCGAGCCAGCGAGGAAGCAGGCGCTTTCCTCCAGGAGCCCGCGTCTGGGGCGAAGCGCCCGGCGCAGGCGATGGTCCCACCAAATCCTCCTGAGACGGTTACTGGGCCTGCCGAAAAGCTCGGCGACCGCATAGGCCGCTACAAACTGCTTCAGCAAATCGGCGAGGGCGGCTGCGGTGTCGTCTATATGGCCGAGCAGACGGAGCCGGTGCGCCGCCGCGTGGCGCTCAAAGTCATCAAGCTGGGGATGGACACCAAAAGCGTGATCGCACGTTTCGAAGCCGAGCGACAGGCGCTCGCCCTCATGGATCATCCCAACATCGCCAAGGTGCTCGATGCGGGTGCGACCGCCACTGGCCGGCCCTACTTCGTGATGGAATTGGTAAAGGGCATCAAAATCACCGACTATTGCGACCAGGCGAATCTCTCCACGCGCGAACGGCTCGACCTTTTCATCCAGGTCTGCCAGGCCGTCCAGCATGCCCATCAAAAAGGAGTGATCCACCGCGACCTCAAGCCATCCAACATCCTGGTAACGTCGCGCGACGGCGTGCCGGTGCCCAAGGTGATTGATTTTGGGATTGCCAAGGCGACGACCGATCAACCGCTGACCGACAAGACGCTCTTCACCGCCTTCGAGCAATTCATGGGCACGCCCGCCTACATGAGCCCGGAACAGGCGGAGATGAGCGAGTTGGGAATCGATACGCGGAGCGACATCTACAGCCTGGGCGTGTTGCTCTATGAACTGCTCACTGGCCGCACGCCCTTCGATGCGAACGAACTCCTCCGATCGGGTCTGGATGCGATGCGCCGCACGATTCGCGAGCAAGAACCTGCGCGTCCCTCCACCCGGCTCAGCACGATGTTAGCGGCTGATCTAAGCGCTGTG
Source organism: Verrucomicrobiota bacterium (assembly GCA_038228235.1). Classification (GTDB taxonomy): domain Bacteria; phylum Verrucomicrobiota; class Verrucomicrobiia; order Limisphaerales; family JBBRPK01; genus JBBRPK01. The sequence continues at coordinate 1,771 of JBBRPK010000044.1, read as the reverse complement.
GCCAAGCAACGGCAATGCGAATCCGCCAAACTCAGCGGCTCGATCCGAGGCGACTTGGACTGGATCGTGATGAAATCGCTGGAGAAAGACCGCGCACGGCGTTACGAAACCGCCAACGGCCTGGCGGCGGACATCCAGCGCCATTTGAAAAACGAGCCAGTCGTGGCTCGGCCGCCGAGCAATCTTTACCGCTTCCAAAAACTGGTTCGTCGCAACAGGCTGGCCTTCGCCGCCTTGGCCGCTGTAGCCGCAGCTCTGGTCATCGGAATGGGGATCTCCACGTGGCAGTTCATTGAAAAGAGCCGAGCCTATCGCCAGACTCTCCGGGCCGAGAAAGCCGAGGCGCGTCTCCGCGTCCAAGCCGAAGCTGAAAAAAAGAAGGCCCAGACCGAAGCTGCCAAAAGTCAACAAGTGGCACAGTTTCTCAAGGACATGCTCAAAGGCGTCGGCCCGTCGGTCGCGCTGGGCCGCGATACGACGATGCTGCGAGAGATTCTGGATAGGACCGCCGAACGCGTCGGCAACGACCTGACAAACCAGCCTGAAGTGACATTGGAAATGTGCAATACGCTCGGCAGCCTCTATTTCAAACTCGGGCAGTTTGGCAAAGCCGAGTCAATGTATCGCCGCAGCCTCGAAGTCACGAAGAAACTGTCCGCCAACGAACACCCAGCAATAGCTGCCACGTTGCATTACTTCGCCGAATTACTACGGCGTGAACGCAAGTCAGCCGAGGCGGAGGCGATGGAGCGGCAAGCGCTTGCGATCTACCGGAGGCTTTTTGGGAACGAACATCCAACAGTGGCCGCTTCCCTCAACAACCTGGGCTTGGTGCTTGCAGATCAGGGGAAGCTCGGCGAGGCAGCGCTCGTGCTTGGCGAGGCTGTGGCGATAAGTCAAAAGGCGCTCGGCCCCGAACATCCAGAGACCGGCGTATCGCTCAGCAGATTGGGCAACGTGCTCCAGCTTCATGGAAACTTGAGCGAAGTGGAGAAGATTCTTCGCGAGGCGCTCAGGATAGAAAAGAAAGGGCTTGACAAGGACTATACAGAATTTGATCAGGATCGGGATACAGAGATAGCCTGGTCTCTGCACCATTTGTCAAGCGTGCTCGCTCGGCAAGGCAAGCTCGCTGAGGCAGAAGCCTCTATTCGCGAGGCACTGGCTATTCAGAGAAAGCTTTTGGGCGACGGACATCCGGATATGGCGCGGTCACTCGACAGACTTGTGGCGCTGCTTGGAGAGCAGGGCAAATTTGACGAGGTCCAACAAATTCTCAGGGATGTCCCAGGGATTGAAGGCAAGGCGATGGCGGAGACGCTGGGCAGCCTGGTCGCCAGCCTCTACGCCCAGGGCAAACAGGCCGAAGCTGAGCAGGCGTCACGCAAGGCGATGGAAATAATTCTCAATCTGCGCGGCCAGGATTGTGCCAAGCTGCCGCCGGTTGTACAACGACTGGCCGGGGCGCTGAAGTCGCAGGGAAAGTCCCAGGATGCCGAGAGGTTTTATGAAGATGCGATTAACCTCGCGCGCCAGAATCTAGGCGAGACCAACCTCATTTTGGGTCAGTTGTTCCACGAATATGCAGAATTCCTGGAGCACGAGAAAAAGCTTGAAATGGCGATGGAGTGTAAGCGTCAGGTGAAGTGCCTATTGCGCATCGGCGGGAAAAACTCCGGCGGGGAAAATTCAAAGACTCTTTTTGCGGACCTCGGATTTTTTGGCCTTGGCCCAAGCGGAGGGGGTAATCTGCTGGATTTGGCCGATCTTC
>JBBRPK010000043.1:0-38239 GCA_038228235.1 Verrucomicrobiota bacterium | reverse complement strand
TCATAGTTGTCATAACCGGTTAACTGGCGGGCGTCCCACAGGCGGGGCGCCAGGCCCGAGGGATCGATGTCCCTCTACTTATATATGGAGTCGAGAATTGAAATTTAGGCATCGGGCGCGACGATTTTTTAGGACACCCGCATAACCAATTGATTACTAGTTATTTGCAACCTAAAATAATTGGCCATAATTTTGCTTTTTGCAAATTGACCCAGGCCCTTTTGACGCTTCGGAGGGGCGATGACTTCGGTGTCCGGGATCTCGGCCTCCGCAGCAAGGGGCCGCCGCCTTTTGGCGGGTTTGCCTTGCAGGAGTTCCAGGACGGCTTCGGCGGCGATACAATTGGCGTCATAGCCACCCGGCAGGATTCCTCCTTTGCCGCCGCGCCAGTGATACTGAATGACCTGTTGGCTGGCGAATCTCTCAGCATCGGCCAGGACCCAGTGCCAGACGCCGTCGGGCAAGGCGGTGGTTCAGAGGTTGCTTCTTCCGACCTTGAAGACGGAGGACCGATGACTGAGGACGGATGGGAGGAGCGGGGAGCGTGTGGAGCGTGTGGAGCGCGTGGAGCGTGTGGAGCGCGTGGAGCGCGTGGAGCGGGGAGCGCGTGGAGCGGGGAGCGCGTGGAGCGGGGAGCGTGGAGCGTGTGGAGCGGGGAGCGAGGGCGCGGGCGGGCCTCCTTCGGAATGGGATTGCTAGGGAGGGTGAAGGGGCCATCAACAAAACAGATGTTCGCTTTCTGCCGGTTTCGATTGCGAAGCCGACTGCGCCGCGCGGCGTGCATCCCGGTGGCCCGGTTACATCCAGCTAAGGCAGCCTGCGGGTCTGGTTTGACCCACGTTCAGGTTCCTCGATCTTCTTTGGGCAATTGCCGGTCCAATTACGAACATGTGAAATGACCAACCGCTGATGCGGCGCTGACCAAAGAATTACCAATGCCAATGCCCAAACCCCACTGGCCCGACGCCTTTCAATGCGCTCTGCGGATTAGTAGTTGCCTCCGTGGGTGCCTTGTTTTCTTTAGGAGTGTCTTGAAACAGATCAGGGGGGAAGCATTAGCAAAAGGTTTTGATTGATTGTCCTGTTTCGTGGTTTGATAACTTTGATCCTAACGCCTTGCGCCGGATTAACTTCGCTTTTGTTGCTGCAAATTCCCGCAACATCGGGCATATGAAGGAAGAGTAAGCTCAATGAAACGAAACCAATAGGCATGGCCTCGGGCATTCCAGAACACGGCCAGATCGTCATTGTCCGGCAACGTCCGTTTGTCGTGGAGAAGATTGAGCGTTCCACCCTGCCTTTGCCAGCGACTGTTCACAGCACAGCAGAACATCAGCATCTGTTGAGTTTGTCCTCCGTAGAGGATGAGGGCTTGGGCGAAGAACTGGAGGTCGTTTGGGAACTCGAACCGGGCGTGGCATGTTTGGAGCGAGCCCAGCTTCCGGCGCTGAAAAACTTCGACCTCCCCCGCGTTTTTGATGCCTTCCTAGACGCCGTCGCGTGGGGCTCCGTTTCCAGGGCCGATGATAAGGCCTTGCAAGCCCCCTTCCGCAGCGGTGCGGAAGTGGATGATTACCAGCTTGATCCTGTCGTCCGCGCTCTCTCGATGCCACGCGTAAACCTCCTCATCGCCGACGATGTTGGCTTGGGAAAAACCATCGAGGCTGGGTTGGTCATGCAGGAATTGATTCTCCGCCACCGCGCCCGCAGTACGCTGATCGTCTGTCCTTCTTCGATCCAAGTGCAATGGAAGGAAGAGATGCGGGCCAAGTTTGGTTTGGAGTTTCGCATTGTTGATAGCGATCTGCTCGCCGACCTGCGTCGTCGTCGCGGCATTCACGTCAACCCCTGGGCCCACTTTCCGCGCCTGATCACATCCATCGACTTCCTCAAGCGCGAGCGCCCGATGCGGCTGTTCCGCGAGACACTCCCCGCAGGCGATCAACCCGCTTTCCCGCGGCCGTACGATCTTTTGATTGTGGATGAGGCGCACAACGTGGCTCCTTCAGGTCGCGGCAAGTATGCCACCGACTCGCTGCGCACGACCGCCATCCGCACGCTTGCCTCATACTTCGAGCACAAGCTCTTCCTCTCCGCCACTCCGCACAATGGATACAGCGAGAGCTTCTCCGCTTTGCTCGAACTCCTCGATAACCAGCGCTTCGCCCGCGCAGTTAAACCTAGCCGGACGCAGCTTGAAGCGGTGATGGTCCGGCGAATGAAATCCGAGTTGGAACTGCGTTGGGATGGCACCCGCCGCTTCGCGAAACGTTGCGTCAAGCACTTGGAGGTCGCGTACACCGACGCCGAGCGCCGTGCCCATCAGGCTTTGCGCCGGTATGCGGAACTCCGCGCGCAATCCGCCGACAGCGCAGGTGAAAAGTTCGCGACCGAGTTCGTTCTTAAGCTGTTGAAAAAACGCCTCTTCTCCTCCCCCGCAGCTTTTGCCACAACGCTTGAAAAGCACGCCCGCTCGGTAGCGGCTTCCAAGGCCGAGTCCAACGCCACCGCCTGGCAGCGGCAGATCGAGGAAGCCGACAACGATTTCGCCAACGACGAAGACTACGAGAACACGGCTCTCGAAGCCGTGGAAACCGCCTCGCGGCACGTCACCCCGCTGGCTCCCGAGGAGAAGGCGCTGCTCGCCGAATTGCGCCAGTTCGCCACCCAAGCTGCCGCCCTCGCTGACAGCAAAGCGCGTACGCTGATCCAATGGTTGAAGCAAACACTCAAGCCGGATGGCCAATGGTCCGATCGTCGCGTCATCCTCTTCACCGAATATCGTGCCACGCAGAAATGGCTGCACGATTTGCTGGCCGCCGAGGGCTTGGCCGGGCAGGATCGCCTGCTAACCATTTACGGTGGCATGCCACTCAAGGATGCTTCAGGCCAGTACAGTGACCGTGAGAGCATCAAGGCCGCATTTCAGGCTGACCCCGCCGAATCGGCCGTTCGCATTCTGCTCGCGACCGACGCCGCCTCCGAAGGCATCAACCTGCAGAACCATTGCTGGCAACTCGTTCACTACGAAATCCCTTGGAACCCGAACCGGATGGAGCAGCGCAATGGCCGCGTGGACCGTCACGGCCAAAAGAATCCCGAAGTCCAGATCTTCCACTTCGTCGGCGCAGGATTCGATGCGACGAAGCCGGGGCAGTTGCCGGGCGACCTGGAAGGCGACCTTGAATTTCTCCTGCGCGCCGCCCTGAAGGTCGAAGCCATTCGCGAAGACCTGGGCAAAGTCGGGCCGGTCATCGCCGAACAGGTCGAAGAAGCCATGCTGGGCCGGCGGCGAACACTCGACACTTCCCGCGCCGAACGGGAATCCGAACCAGTGCGGGCGCTCTTGAAATTCGAGCGGAAACTTCGCGAGCAACTGCAAAAGCTGGCCGACCAACTTCAGGAAACTGAACGCGAGTTGCGCCTCTCACCGGCTAACATCCAGAACGTCGTCGAAACCGGTCTCGCCCTGGCCGGCCAACCCGCGCTCCGACCCGCGGCCAAGCCCGGTGCGTTCGATTTGCCCGCGCTCACCGGCAGTTGGGCGCTCTGCGGGGAGGGCCTCCCCCATCCCCACACGCACAAAATTCGTCCCATCGTTTTCGATCATGCGCTCGCAGTCGGACAAGATGGCGTGGTGCTTTGTCATCTCAACCACCGGCTCGTGCAGATGTGTCTGCGGCTGCTCCGTGCCGAAATCTGGTCACAGGGCCTCACCAAAAAGCTGAATCGTTTCACGACGCGCATGGTGCCGGACACTGTTCTGCAAACGCCTGCGGTGCTCATCCACGGGCGCATGCTCGTACTTGGCGGCGACAACCACCGCGTTCACGAGGAAATTATCATGACCGGCGGCGTCATCCGCGAAGGCCGTTTCAGTCGATTGAACGTTGGCGAGGTCCAGGCCGCCTACGCCGCCGCCGAGCCTCACGCCGCGCCCGGCTTCGTCGAGGACCGGCTCAAGGAACTCTGGAGCAAAATTGAAGCGCCGCTCGTGCAGTCGCTTGAGGCGCGCATGGCCGAGCGCACGAAGAATCTGCAAAAATTCCTCGACGAACGCTCCGAGCGCGAAGTCGCCAATCTCAGCGCGGTGATGAAAGAATTGGAAAACTCCATTCGCGAAACGCTCGACGCCAAGGATGACAAACAGATGCAGTTCGATTGGACGGTGGAAGAAAAATCCCAGCGCGAACGCGACATCGGCAGCCTTCGCGCCCGCCTCACGGAAATTCCCGACGAACTCAAGCGCGAAACCGAACATCTCCGTGCCCGTTATCGAGATCCGCAGCCGCGACTTTTCCCCGTCGCAGTCACATTTCTCGTTCCGCCGCGGGCCGCGGCCGCGCTGCAACAGGGAGGCAGATGACATCTTCGGCAAAGGTTGATTTCATGAGCAGGTCCAAAAAAGTAGTTACCACTGCACGTTGGACACAAACAGAAATCGACGAAGCCCACCGACGCGCCTTCGAATTTGAACAACAACAGTCGAAAGAAAGAGCGCCAGTGCGTTTCATGTTCGTGGGAGCTGCAGTATGCATCATTGCATTGGGCTTCTTCTCGGAATTGTTTTTCCCAGCATCTAAAGACGAGGTTACTCGCGTTCTTCTGTGGGGATTGCTTGGGCTGGGGGTTGGGGCGTACCTGTTTTACCGACAAGGAGAAAGGGCGCTCAAACGAGAGACACAGCGGATCATTGAAGAAATTGGTATGCGCCGCCAAGAATGACGTATGTCAGTTGCTCGCCATCACGCCGAATGGATGTCTCTTGTCGAGACCTCCGGCCCGTTCTTGTCCATGCCCGTACTGTTGCGCGTCTTCCCGCAGGGCTTGGACCAACGCGACGCCGACAAAGCCTCGCGCCTCCGCGAAGCTTACGAAGATTGGTTGGAGCGCGGCGCCAAACAGCCCGCCGTGCATCACGCTTGGGTTCGCCATGTCCTCACTGACATACTGGAATACCCGCCTGAATTTCTGGTCGAAGGCCAGGCCGTTCCGCCCGGCATGGAAGCGGTCATGTCGAACTACGGCGAAACGCTCAGGCCGGAGTTCGTCCTGAAGCATCGCGACGCCGGGAAGAAGCCCCTCCTGCTGATCGAACACTACGCGCCCGATCAGGACTTGGAGAAACCGGTCGCTGGCAAGATTTGGAAAGCCTCGCCCGGCACGCGCATGATGGAACTGCTTCATGCTACGGACGTGCCGCTTGGCCTCGTCACCAACGGCGAGCAGTGGATGATCGTCTATGCGCCGCGTGGCGAAACGACTGGGTTCGCGTCGTTGTATGCCGACCTTTGGATGCAAGAGCCTATCACTCTTCGCGCCTTTCACAGTCTGCTGCATCTGCGCCGTTTCGTCGGGGTGGCGGAGCCCGAAACCCTCGCTGCTCTCTACCATGAGAGCAGCAAGGACCAGCAGGAAGTCACCAACCAGCTCGGTTGCCAGGTCCGGCAGGCGGTCGAAATGCTCGTGCAGGCGTTTGACCGCATTGACGCGGAGTCTCAGCGCACGCTTCTGGCGGAGGTTAGCGAGAAGACGCTTTATGACAGTGCGCTGACAGTGATGATGCGGCTTGTTTTTCTTTTCTCGGCGGATGAACGCGGGCTGCTGCTGCTCGGTGATCCCCTTTACGATCAGCACTATGCCGTCTCCACCCTGAGCCAAGTGCTCCGCGAGGTCGCGGGTCAGCATGGCGAGGAAGTCCTCGAACGCCAGCACGACGCCTGGTGCCGATTGCTCGCTACCTTCCGCGCCGTCCATGCCGGTGTCGAGCACGAGGCGATGCGGCTGCCGCCCTACGGGGGAACGCTTTTTGACCCGGATCGTTTTCCCTTCCTGGAAGGGCGAACTGCCGGAACCGAGTGGCGAACCACACCGGCCAAACCGCTGCCCATTAACAATCGCGTCGTATTACATCTGCTCGAAGCGTTGCAGGTCTTGCGCGTGAAAGTCCCAGGCGGCGGGCCTGCCGAAGCAAGGCGTCTGTCCTTCCGCGCGCTCGACATCGAACAGATTGGGCATGTCTATGAAGGTTTGCTTGATCATACGGCCAAGCGGGCCCGCGAAACAATCCTCGGGCTGGCTGGCTCCAAGGACAAGGAACCCGAAATCCCGCTTACGAGGTTGGAAGAGCTCGCTGCCAAAGGAATGGATGCGCTGGTGGAGTTTTTGGTGGAGGAAACGGGGCGGAGTGAAAAGGTACTGCGGAAGAGTCAACCCTCCGTAGCAGCGGACGTGAGTCCGCTCATTTCAAAATCGCCGAGGAGAGATCAGAGCCGACTGACGTCGGCTGCTACGGGGTGGCTGGCTGACCACACGCTGCTCATTGCGTGCGGGAACGATCCTTTGCTGGCCAAACGTATCAAACCCTTCGCGGCTCTTTTGCGCGAAGATAGCTTTGGCCAGCTTGTTGTCATTCCCGAAGGAAGTGTCTATGTGACTTCGGGCACTGACCGGCGGAGCACGGGCACGCATTACACGCCGCGCAGCCTCACCGAACCGATTGTCCAACACACTCTGGAGCCGCTGGTTTATCTGGGTCCGGCTGAGGGCAAACCGAAGGAGCAATGGCAGCTCAAATCGCCCAAGGAAATCCTGGCCCTGAAAGTCTGCGACATGGCGATGGGTTCCGGCGCGTTTCTCGTGCAGGTTTGCCGCTACCTGGGCGAGCGCTTGGTCGAAGCCTGGGAAATCGAAGAAACGAAACACCAGAGCAATTCGGCTCCCGGCACAGCCGGTGCCTCCACTTTAGCCTTTAACCTTCAGCCTTTAGCCTTGCACGCCGCAACCCCATCAAAGGGCGACCCCGCGGAATTGCTCCTGCCCAAAGACCCGGCAGAGCGCATCATGGTGGCCCGGCGTGCAGTTGCCGACCGCTGCCTCTATGGCGTGGACATCAACCCGATGGCCGTCGAGATGGCCAAGCTCTCCCTCTGGCTCATCACCCTGCAACGCGACCGCCCCTTCACTTTCCTCGACCACGCGCTCAAGCGCGGCGATTCCCTGCTCGGCGTCAGCTCCGTTAAACAGATCGAGAATTTTTCACTACGCCCCGGCGAACGGCAGGTGACCTTTGCCACCTCCAACCTGTTCCGCTATGTGGAGGAAGCGTCCGCCAAACGCCGCGCGCTGGAAGAACTGCCCTCAAACGATCACACCCAGATCGAAACCAAGCACCGCCTGCACGCCGAGGCCGAGGCCGCCACTGCCAAGGTCAAGGCGCTGGCCGATTGCCTCATCGCTTTTGAACTGCGTGGCCTCGACCGTGAAGCCTACGAGGAACAACGCGCCGAAGAAGCAGAAAAAGTGCAACTCCTGATGAAGCGTGACGCCGACGCGGCTCTGAAATCTCCAATCTTAAATCAGCAATCCGCTCTGGCCTCTGCCGCCCGCGAGAGTTTGCGCGGACGCCGAACGTTTCACTGGCCGGTGGAATTTCCTGAAGTGTTTGTTCGTGGCGGGTTTGATGCGTTCGTTGGAAATCCCCCTTTCATGGGGAACAAGAAAATTACTGGTGAACTCTCTATCGATTATAGGGAGTTGGTAATAAACTCAATTGCCGGTGGAGTTCGCGGCCTGGCCGACCTCTGCGCATATTTTTTCTTGCGAGCAAACCAGCTATTGAGTCCCAGTGGAATATTCTGTCTGATCGCGACCGATACGATTTCGCAGGGTGGAACAAAGGAGGTTGGACTTGACCAGATTTGTTCGAGTGGAGCGAGGATATTTAGAGCTATTAAGTCTCAAAAGTGGCCAGGAACGGCAAATGTCGTCGTCTCCATCATCTGGATTTCACACATAGAATGGCGTGGCGGCTACGCTTTGAATGAGGAGGTGGCGGCCGGAATCACCAGCCTTCTAACTGAAGGCAGCGGCAGTAACGACAACCCTGACCATCTTGCCGCCTCGGAAAATATTGGTTTTATCGGCAGTGTCGTTTTGGGTAAAGGATTTGTTGTTTCGCCAGAAGCCGCAGCAGGCTTTATCCGCAAAGACCCAAAATACAAAAAGGTCCTCTTTCCACTCATCGGTGGTGAGGAATTAAACTCAAATGTTTCGCAATCGGAGACGGACTGGGTGATTTGTTTTTGGGATTGGCCGCTCAACAAGGAGACCGCTCCAGACGGATATTCCGGCCCGCTCGCGGAAGACTATCCGCTATGCCTCGATATTTTGCGAGAACTCGTCAAACCAGAACGCGATCTCAAGAACCGGAAGGTTTACCGGGAACGTTGGTGGCGTTTCGCAGAACTCCAAAAGAACTCTTATCTGGCCGCGGCCTCGGGGGAACGGGTTCTCGTCAGAGCCATCATTAGTCCCATCCACGCATTCGTATTTGTGAAGACGGGGCAGATTTTCAACAACAAGACTATTCTGTTCAAAGCGGATCATGCCCGCTTCGCGTTTCTCCAATCGAGTATTCACGAAAAGTGGGTGGTCGAGTATTCAACTTCAATGGGAGTTTCTACTCTGACTTACTATCCGGCGGCATGTCTGGAGACATTCCCATTTCCAGTTTCGCAGAAGGGATTTCAAGAGATTGGAAGACAGTATCATGAATTTCGGAATGAGGTCATGCAGAGGCGTCAGGAAGGATTGACGAAAACTTACAACCGCTTCCACGACCGAGTTGAGCAGTCGGAGGACATCGCGCGGCTGCGGGCCTTGCACATGGAGATGGATCAGGCCGTGGCCGCCGCCTACGGCTGGAGCGATTTGGACTTGGGCCACGGCTTCCACGCCACCAAGCAAGGCGAGCGCTACACCCTCAGCGAGTCCGCCCGCCGCACCGTCCTCGACCGCCTCCTCGCCCTCAACCACCAGCACTACGAAGAAGAAGCCAAAGCGGGGCTGCATGAGAAAAAGGCTAAAGCCAGAAGGATGAAGGATGAAGTGAAGAAACAAAAGGGGTCTGCTACCGCTGGGCAAACCGAGTTGCTGCCCGGACCACAGAGGGATCTGTTTAGGTGAGTTATGGAAGAAACTCCGTCCTTTTCGGCAAGACACGGTTACACGGCACCAGGACCAGAGATTGTAATCCGGCATGAGGCCCCTGTCTGGCTGCGTGAATTCGTGGTGCGACTAGCCTACGAGTGCGAGCTGCATCCTTCAGGCTTGCGTGGCATACTTTGCGGGCTGCTTTTCGAGGCACCAAATAGAAGCAACTGGAGCGAATTCCCGAACATCGATGCTGAGGTGAGTCAACTGTTGGCCGGAGCGGAGTGGTTTCAGGTTTATGATTTTATCGAGACCATCGCCGAAACGCTGCTTCATCCCGAAACTCGCTTCAACCCTCTGGCTGGAGACACGAATCCACAATTGGAACGCTTCACCGAGAAACTGAATGTGGCATTCCGTCGAAAGGGGGTCGGCTGGCAGTTGGTGGATCGTCGCATTCAGATTCGCGGCCCTGAATCTTTTGAAGTGGCCGTGAAGCAGTCAAACGACGTGTTGCTTGCTTCTGGAAGACAAATTGCCAGTCATGAGATTCACGAAGCGCTGGTAGACCTGTCCCGGAGGCCCACCCCGGACATCACCGGAGCGATCCAGCACGCGATGGCCGCCTTGGAGTGTGTGGCAAGGGACGTTGCCGGCGAGCCAAAGGCAACCCTTGGCGAATTGCTCAAGAAACACCCCGAATTACTTCCCGCTCCTCTCGACAACGCCCTATCCAAGATTTGGGGTTTTGCTTCAGAACAAGGTCGTCATCTCAGGGAAAATGAAGCGCCTGACATCAAGGAAGCCGAACTCGTTGTCGGCTTGGCTGGTAGCCTTAACCTGTTTGGTGAAGAAATTCTCTCGGGTATCAAAAGAATGAGTGGGGAACCATACTTAAGGATGATCTGTTCCGGCTGGAGCGATTTGGACTTGGGCCACGAGTTTCACGCCACCAAGCAAGGTGAACGCTACACCTTCAGCGAGTCCGCCCGCCGCACCGTCCTCGACCGCCTCATCGCGCTCAACCACCAGCGTTACGAAGAAGAAGTCAAAGCGGGGCTGCATGAGAAGGGGAAAAACATCAGACGGAAGCCATCCGCAGGAATGTCCTCCCAGCTCGAGTTGATCGCGTCGGCCCAGAACGAATTTTTCCAGTGACTCCGCGAAACAACAAAAACTGGCATTCAGACTTAGATTTTTCATGAAGATCGAAATCAACTTCTTTCAATTAAGCTTCCCGCCCGGCAACCTGCCATTCTGGACCCGGCCACTTGCCGTAGAGGAAAAACTTCGATTTGGGGAACGTTACTGGGGCTTACGTGGAGAACTTCGTGATGAGACCAACCGTTTCGCGGTGTTCTTTGAAGGCGAGCCAGTCTCGTCAGATTACTCACAAAGAGATGAGGATCCGATGAAAGTAAACCCATTCCTCATCAGACTCGCGCTCGAAGCGTCACTGCGGAAAAAATTGCGAAAGCTCGATTACCAGTTGAACGTGGAAAAAACCAGCACGGCTTTTTTTCACCGTGACCGCAAATACCAAGGGGCGCCCGATTTTTTAACGGTGCTTCGAGGGTTCGAATGTCGCGCCGACTTATTGGATCAAAATAGCGTCCTCTATTACGGTTTTTTCATTTCGACGCGGTCCCGAGTGGCGTTCGCAAACAGCTTAGACGACCCGGTAATGGCTAAGCTCGCGCCCGACCGCGATGTTCTGGTGCAGGACAAAACCGACACGCACCACGGCCACCTCGTGAAAATCGACCCCGGTTCTCGAAAGGCTGCAATCTCGATGGGGCGCACAACAAGAGATTTTCCACTCAAACAAATCTATCTTCAGGGTAATTCCGCGAACATTACGGCTTATTGTAAAACCACCCGTCGCCAGCAGGAAGCACGCAAAGCGATCCTCGCCGGCCAATTTGCTAATGACCGACTCGGAATGGGTGGCTCGAAGAATCCGCGGTGGTTGAGAAATCAGGCCGAGGCCGTCAGCATTTGGCTTGATGCGCTATCCGAAGAAGGTTTCGTGCCGATCGAGTGGGCGTTCGGCACGCAGGTATTGAGGCTTCAACCGCGGCCTAGCCAGATTCAACCGAGGGATCACCAATGATTGCTTCGTTTGAACAAGTCACACTTCCGAAAGTGATCTGCCGCGGCGATGCGGAATTCAATCTGTCCTTCGAAGGTCTGCGGCTCAAGGGACCATATGACCAGGGCCAGTGCCCGAAGAAGCCTTCCGTCTTGTTTGTGTTCCCCGATGAACTTAAAGAGCACGCGAACAAACTTTTCAAAGCACTGCGTGAGGGAATTGGCCCGTTCACTGGGACTCAGAAGTTTTTCGGCTTTGAGATGTCGAAGGAGCGTATGTCGCGCGTCGGCTCCTTCAGCGCGCCAAACGTCCTGCTCGCCAAAGCCGTTCAGAAGTACGACGACGCGATTCGACGTCATTTGGTGAATTTGGCGAAGGGCCAAAACCCAGACATAGCCATCATCATTCATCCTCGTTCGGAACGGACGCAGGAACACAATCCTTACCTCATCACAAAGTATCCTCTGCTCGCGGCCGGGATACCGACTCAGGTTGTAACTTCCGATCTCATCGACAACGAGAGCACGTTTAAGTGGTCCGTCGGCAATATCGGGCTCCAGTTATTCGCCAAAATGGGAGGTGTGCCGTGGATCATCCGTAGCGGCCTGTCTGAGGACTGCATTGTCGTTGGAATCAATCGTGCAACTGTCGCCTCGCGCGAAAAGGCAGAACTTCGACGGCATTACGGCTTTGCCAGCGTGTTTGGTCGCGATGGCGTGTACAAGGAAACACGGCTGTTTCCCCCCGCTGTCGGATGGAACGAATATTTGGCGAGCTTCCAGAAGTCGATTCAGGATGCCCTCACCGATTGGGCCAAGATCAGTAAGCGGCCCGTTTCGCTGGTGCTCCATGTCACAAAGGAGATCGGGCGAGATGAAACCTCTTTGTTGCAGAAGTGTTTAAGCGACGCCGGACCCACGAAGGTGCGGGATTATGCGGTTTTGAAGCTGACCAGTTCTGAGAATTTTCTGATCTTTGATCGCGATAACGAGGAAACGTTCACACCCCCGAAAGGTATTCTCATCCACCTCTCGGACCGAAGAGCTATTATTCAAACGAACGGCGTTGTGAAAGATAGCAGGACCGTCGCGCGAATTGGGTGTGGCGAACCGTGGCAAATCAGGTTGCTTCGCCAGTCTGAGGGAGCACCAGCTTTTTCGGATCTCGCGACTGTAACGCTCGCGCTGGCTGGCATGAATTGGCGGGCACTCAATGCTCAGGAAGCCCCGGTTTCTGTTCGCTACCCTGAGATGGCTGCGGAACTTCTTGCGCGATTCGCCGCGGAAGGTTTTGACATCCCCGCGCTATCGGAATCTCCAGCACTAAAACGACCTTGGTTTTTGTGATGAGGAAAAAGCGCCACGTACACCTAGAGCCAAGCTTCCCGGTGGTAGTCTTTCTCGGAGCGGGCGCAAGCGTCGAAGCGGGCGTGCCCGTTTCGACAGGCATTACACGACACCTGCTCGAAGAATTGGAGAAGGAGTCCGAAACCGAACTCCTGCGCATGATTCAGTTTATCTGCGACAAGCTCACTTCTAACTCCGGATCGCCGCCAGTCGATATCGAGTTGTTGCTTCGCACGGCCACCTACTTGGCGGATCGCAATGCAGACCCATTGACGGAATCCAACGCGAATCCACTCCCAAAATTCGTTGTGTCCTGGTGCGCGGAATTGGCGGCGATTGATCCAGGTGGGGACGGGGTATTGTTTCGTCGGCTTCTCAGGGAAGCCAAGGCTCTCCTACCAAGAGTGCTGCAACCGAATAAGTCAGTGAAGTACCTCAGCGAGATTAACCGGCTGATGAATGCATTCCCCAAGAGAAAGCGATTTGCGCCCGTAATTTTCACATTGAATTACGATCTCTGCCTTGAACAATCACTGAACGATGCGAACATCAAGTTCACCACTGGGTTTGAAAAGGGTGTCTGGAGGCCAGACGCGCTCGCGAATCCCGGAATAATTCGTATTTTCAAATTGCATGGATCCCTCGGTTGGGTCCGTCATCCTGAGCGACGCGTAATTTACGATGCGTACGATTCGGTGCAAAGTGACGAAATCTTGGTTGAAAGCCCGGAGATCAATCATGAGATAATCTTTGCGATAGACAATAAACTCCAAGCATCACAGCCGTTCCTTTGGCTTTTCCAGCAGTGCGCGGAGATAGTGATGCGGTCCTCATATATCATCTGCATCGGCTACAGCTTTCGCGACGCCCACGTGAATGAGATCATAGGACAAGCGATGGCATCGGATCCAGCCAAGCACCTTATCTTCGTCTCTCCGTCCGCGAGCAAACACACTTTTGATAATGTGCGTGGGATTACTTTTTTTCCCGAGCGCGTCGTCCCCATCAAAGGAAGGGCGGCGCGAGTATTGTTGGGGTCCCGAATTCAAACCGAGCTTGAAAAGGCAGAACGGAAGCACGGCGCAGACGAACTGTTCTGAGAGGTCGCCAAAATTGCTGCACGTTCTTGAAAACCCGAAATCTGTGAGCGACACGAATTAAGATGCCCTTCGAACTACCAGTCCAAGTGAGCGGCTTCGGGCCAGCCATCAGCCCCGACATGAACGGGTTTTTTCTCGAGTGTTTCTCGACCTCGGATATTATCCGTGCAGCGGTGTTGGCCGGTTACGGCGCCGGGGGAGTAGATTGGCGCATCCGCGCCTGGCGTATAGCTTCAATCCGGATGGCAGTGAACTTTCCAGTGGGACCTTCCCCTATGCTTTTGGGAAAACTCTCGCATCCACGCGCCTGGCTTCAACTTGATCCATCCGAGAAAGCGTCCATCAGCAACCTTCTTGGGAATATCGCTACCAAGCTGCTCTGTGAGCGCATCTTGGATGCTCCAAGGCTCTGGTTTCTTGACGTTTATCGCAACAGATTTTCTGTCAAACTTGCAGGTAAGAGGCGGCCGGATTTCTTTACGCAGACGCGGGCCGGACAGTGGCTATCCGTGGAGGCAAAGGGCCGATCATACGGACCATCCATTCCAAAACTCAACTCCGCTAAAACGCAAGCCAACGCTGTAGTGCGTATCAATGGCAGTAAAGTTGTGGCCCACGTTGTCTGCTGGACGATGTCGCGAGGCGGTGCCGTCTCGGCAAGATTTCACGATCCAGAACCTGCGGACGAAGGGGATTCGCTCACAGTTGAGCCGGGCGAATTATTCCGCGACTACTATGAACCTGTCCGTCAAATGATGCAGGGTTCACCGTTGGTCGAGTATCCACACGGCTTAAAGCTCTTCCGCTTCGAGGCTGCGGACTTCCTCATCGGAATTCATCCAAGAATTGAGAGATACTTAGAGACCGACATTGATTACGTCGCTCCAACTGATGCGGGATTTTCCAAAAAGCTTCCCCATTTCAGAGCAGAACCGCCTCTTGAACCCGTCGGCGAGATCGTGGCCGGGCCAGACGGTGTCATCATCATCCCCGGCCGGAGTTGGCCGGTTGCATAAAGTGAACGATTTGAAAACAACCTTAATGTGAGCGAAAGTTCCACCACCATCACCGAAATCATCAGCCGCAGTGAGCAAGGGGTGACGCGCCCGTTTTTGTGCCGGGGAGAAAATGATTTGCTCTACTATGTCAAAGGACAATATGCAGGATATCGAGCGCTTTGCTGCGAGTGGGTGGCGGGCCGACTGGGAAATGCCTTCGGGTTGCCGATTCCTGATTTTTGCGTCGCCGAGGTGCCGAGAGCCTTGGTGGAAGGGAGCAGCCGGGCGGATGCGCGGGAGCTTGGAACTGGTCTCGTGTTTGCTTCGCACTTGGTGGAAGACGCGCAGGAAATCACGTTTTCGGATGTGGCTGGCATAGAATTGGGACTGAAGCAAAGGGTGCTGCTGTTCGATTGGTGGGTGCGGAATGAAGATCGGACGTTGACGGAGTTCGGCGGTAATCCAAACCTGCTGCGGGCGGCGGGATCTGGAGCGTTGCGGGTATTTGACCTGAATCTGGCTTTTGACGATACTTTTGATGAGACTCGCTTTTGGCGGTCCCATGTGTTTAGTTGGGATGTAGAGAGCTGGCCGGATGTGTTCAAACAGGAAATGAACCACCAAATGCAGGCAGGGTTAGATCAGTTGCCTGACATCTGGAATGAATTGCCGGAGGAATGGCGGCATCCAGACGGCAATGGGGGCGGGTCGGAAACCCTGGATTTGGCGGTGGTGCAGCGGTGTTTGAAACGGTTTAAGGAAAGCCCGGATGAATTTTGGGCCATACAGAGATGAAAACAATGCAAACATGCAATTACGCAGTCGTGCGCTTCCTCCCTTACCGGGAAACCGGTGAGTTTGTGAATGTGGGCGTGGTGTTGTTTTGCCGTGAGGCGGGCTTTTTCGATGTGGCCTTGGAAACCCAACGTCGTCGGCGCGTGACAGATTTCTTTCCGGAGTTGGATCGGGAACTTTTCAGCACCGGGCGGCAGACGTTTAATCAGGAATTGCGGCGTGTGACTCAGTTGCTCCGCGCGGATAACCACGAGCTGGCCAACGAGGATCGGCTGTCGATTTTCCGCGAATTGGTCAGGCCGCGCGAGTCGGTGTTCCGTTTCAGCGAAATGGGCACGGTGCTGGCAGAAGACCCGGGCCAAAAGCTGGCGGATTTATTTGACCGCTTTGTCAACCGGCAGTTTGCCAAGGCTCGCGAATATCAGGAAACGGTGATGGCCCATCGTTTGACAGAGGTCCTGCGCGCGAATGAACTCATGCGGCACTACCGTTTGAACCAGAAGGTCGGCAACGACGAGTTTCATGTTCTGCTGCCGGTCGTCTCGGCGGCGCACAACGCCCAAGGCGTGGTGCGGCGGGCGATTAAACCGCTCGACCTGGATCGCGACGAGCCCACGAAGATTTACGACCACGGTGATGCCTGGGTTAAACGCATGGAACGTCTGCGGCAGGTAAACCAGTTGCCCGAAGGGATGCTATTCACGATTCGTGAGGCAACTACGGGTGAGAAGCGGATCAAGGCGTGCCAACAAATCCGCGAGGAGTTGACGCGCCTGGATGTGCGCGTGCTGACCAATGGCGACGACAACGGCGTGCTGGAATTTGCGAGAGTCGAGGAAAACTGGAAATCGAGCACCTGACCTCACCGCGAGATGGGTGATATGGGCTCGGTCATCAGAAAGCGTAAGATGCAGCCATGACGATAACGAAGCAGACTGTGGCGGAAAAGATCGAGGGCTATTTGCGGCACCAAATCTCGCTGGCGCAGTTGGTGGACTGGGCGGAAGATGCGATGATGGACGGCCAGTTTGCTAAGGGCGAAGTGGAAACCTTGAGGGCTGTGGTGTCGCGCCTGGGGCTGGCGGATGTGCGGGCCTGTGGCTTGACGTGGGAGGATGCCGAACAGTTGCTCGGCCAGCTCGGCTATACCGCGCGGGTGGATGTGGTGGCGGCGTAAGCTGCGGGCGGTCGAAGTCCAAAGTTTGAATGGCGTGCGGCTGCGAGGCTCGTGGCCTCGTCTCCTGCGACTAAGCCTGTGCTTACGGCTTGCCTGATTCCGCTTTATCCTGTGGAGTCATCAGATGTCTCAGACGAACAATGTTCCGACACCCCACGCGATCCGTGATGAGTTGACTGAGATGGTCGTCAAAGATCTTCTCGGCCCCGCGGGCGGGCCCGACGAGGAACTCGACCAACGCGAGGACCGGGTGACGGGTCGGTATCTGGTCGGGATGCTGGCCCCCAAATCCATGGCGGTCGAGGCCGAGGGCCAGGATGCTCTCCACACCGATCAGGCGGAGGATGTTGAAGTCGGCTCGACCGAGGCGTCCGCGCCATCCACCACCACTTTCTTTCCCAATTCCATCGGCCTTAGCTTCGTGGTCGAGCCGGAGGCCAAGGCCGTTCTGATTAAAACCGTATGGGGCCGCTATCGCCGGGTGAAGAGCGAGACGCAGATCAACAAGAAGACCGAGGCGGAGCCATTGGTCTGGAAGCGCGAGCCGTTCACCGGCGATCCCCTCCGGCTGGTGCTGAAGGACGGAATGTTCGGCCCGCTCAAGCCCCGTCCCGACACCGACCCCGCAATCGTGGTTCAGGGCAAGGTGCGGCAGACACCGCGCGGTTGGGTCGTGACCGTGTTTTTTGTAAACACTGAACCCGAACCTGAACCCAAGGAGAAGAACAAGGACAAGGCGTGGGCATTCCAGCCAAAGATGCGAGTCCTCGACGCCGCCATCCCACCACAACCGGTCTTTGTGCAACGGCGCGATTGGCAGCATGACCTGAGCAAGATGGACCCGATCTCGCGCGAGGAGACCGAAATAATGGAAATGCTCTACCGGCACCGCTTGGAGTTCGGGGTAGGGCACGGCGTGTCTGTCCACACGACGCTTCCTGAGCCGGAGGCGAGCCGGGCAGAGATGCTGGAAACGGAATTTGTGCCGCGCTCGGAGGTCGAACAGCAAACCCCGCCTACACCCAATGACGACGCCAACTTAACCGGCGTGGTTCTGGACATGAAGGAACTGGCGCAGATGCCGAAGCCCGAGTTGCTCGTCAGCTTGCGGCAGTGGCAGGCCGCTTACGCGAGTTGGATTCAGAAGGAGGCGGCCAAGCTGAGCAACCCCTCCGAGCGGCTTGCGGATCACCAGGCCGCCGCGCAACGCGCTTTGGACCGCTGCCAGCGGGCGAACACGCGCATTGCCGAAGGCATCGACCTCCTTGCGAGCGACGCTCTGGCTGAGGAAGCCTTTCGCTTTGCCAATCATGCGATGTGGCAGCAGCGCGTGCATTCCATCTACGCTCGCAAAGTCAGGAAAAAGGAATTGCTCGCGGGAGGGCCGGTAGATGCCGTGGACCTGGCCGAGAACCGGACGTGGCGTTTGTTCCAGCTCGCCTTCATCCTCTTGAACCTGCCCAGCATCACCCGGTTCGATCATCCTGACCGCAGCCACGAAACGGATGCTGTGGCCGACTTGCTCTGGTTCGCCACCGGCGGTGGAAAGACCGAAGCTTACCTGGGCCTTACCGCTTACGTGCTGGCGTTGCGCCGCTTGCAAAAAGAGATCGAGGGCCGCTGCGGCGATCATGGCATCGCCGTGCTGATGCGCTACACACTGCGCCTGCTCACGCTGCAACAATTCCAGCGCGCCGCCGCTTTGTTGTGCGCCTGCGAGGTCATCCGCAAGGCAGACACCGCGAAATGGGGCAGTACACCTTTCCGGCTCGGTCTTTGGGTCGGCAACAAAGCGACGCCGAACACACTCAAACAGGCTGCCGAATCGTTACGCCAAGGCAATGTGGGGGGACGTCCCGGCATCAGCGGCACGCCGCATCAATTGGTTTCCTGCCCGTGGTGTGGCTGTCAGATTTTTCCACAGCACGTCAAAGTCTATGAACCGCCGAGCGAAATTGGGCGATGCGTGACTTACTGTGGCGATGCGACGGGGAGTTGCGAGTTTTCCGAAGCCAAAGCGAGCAAAGAAGGTCTGCCCGTGATGGTGGTAGATGAAGATATTTACCGCCGCCCGCCTTCATTGTTGATCGCCACAGTCGATAAGTTCGCTCAGATGCCCTGGAAAGGGGAAACACAAAACTTGTTCGGACAAGTGAACGGGCTTTGCCTTCGCCACGGTTTCTTGTCGCCTGAAATTGAGGAGGATGATTCCGGCAATCACCCATCGCGGAGCACCCTGCCGCGAGTGCAGCGCCTCCCCCACGGGCTGCTACGCCCGCCGGACCTGATTATCCAGGACGAGTTACATCTTATCAGTGGCCCGCTCGGTTCGATGGTCGCCCTCTACGAGACGGCGGTGGATGAGATGTGCAACTGGACGGTAAACGGCCAGCGCGTGCGGCCCAAGGTCATCGCCTCCACGGCCACCATCCGCCGCGCGTCCGACCAGGTGCGAAAGCTGTTCCTCAGGAAGCTTGACGTGTTCCCTCCGCAGGGCACATCCATCAAGGACAGCTTCTTTGCCCTCCAACGGTCCACGGGCGTCCAATATCCTGGCCGCCGTTACCTCGGTATCTGCGCTTTTGGCCGCCGCTATCCTGTGGCTATGATTCGCGTCTATGTGGCTCTCATGGCATCCGCCCAACGGCTGTTCGAGAAATACGACAAGTTGGCGGACCCATGGATGACGCTTGTCGGTTACTTCAACTCCATCCGCGAACTCGCGGGCACGCGGCGTTTGGTCGAGGACGATATCCGCACCCGTGTCCGTGATGCCGACCAACGCGGTTTGGCCAAGCGCCGAATCTGGATCGGCGCGGTTGAGGAATTGACCTCGCGCAAATCCGGAACGGACATTCCCAAAATCCTCGAACGGCTGGAGGTTGTTTTCGAGAAAGCGCAGGAAGTCCAGCGCGAGGCCGACCGTCGTGCTGGCCAACAGCCTGCCGCACGGCCCTTCGATGCAATCCTTGCTACGAACATGATTTCAGTCGGCGTCGATATTGAGCGTCTGGGGCTCATGGCTGTAGCAGGCCAGCCCAAAAATACGTCGGAGTACATTCAAGCCACGAGCCGGGTGGGGCGCTCCGCTTCCGGGCCGGGACTCGTGGTGACAGTGTTTAATTGGGCGCGGCCTCGCGATCTGTCGCACTATGAAACATTCGAGCACTACCACGAGACGTTCTATAAGCACGTCGAGGCGCTTTCGGTGACGCCCTTTTCGGCTCGCGCCCTGGATCGTGGACTCGCCGGCGTGCTCGTTGCGCTGATGCGGCTGCGGGGCAGCCGTCTTAACGCAAACATCAAGGCGGGTGAATTGCAGGACACCGATCCCGAGATGCAGGGCGTGATTGAGAGTATCATTGCGCGGGCGGAAAAGGCTCTGGGTGATCCTGCCGTTGGCGCGCTCGTTCGCCAGATGCTGATGCAGAGGCGCGATGCGTGGCTCGCCCGTGTGCGCAACCAAACTGACTTCAGGCTCGGCTATCGCGATGCGGCGAATGGAGTTGTTGGGCTGCTCAGGCAGCCGGGACCAGCAGATTGGGACCTGTTTACGTGCCTCAACAGCCTCCGTGACGTTGAAGGGGGTGTTGCCCTCGTCCTCGATAAGAAGCCATCCGGGTTGCGGGTGAATCCGTGAGAAGGGAAGCGACATGAACGAACTCGGCGAACTGCGACCCAGCCAGCTCATTTACACGTTCGGTGTTGGCGCATTGATCGACCTGCCCAACACTTCAGTGCTGATCCTCGGCCTTGACGACTGGGATACAAATTATTGCACAGAGATAGCCGAAGATAGGTTGCTGGGCGCGATCCAGCGGCGCCTCGGGCAACAGGTCAAAAAGCTCTACCTGCCACCGCTTTCGTTTGACGACGGGCGCGATCCGACGGCTCCGGCGATTGGCGTGCCGGTTGCCCCATTTCCACGCTGGTTGCGTTGCCCCTTGTGCGATGCCCTGGCCACGATTGAATCCGGCATTTTCAAACTGGTTCAAGATCCCTGGCGGCCCGATCGCACGGGCTACGTCCATGAGAGTTGTGGTAAAGCCAAAAGCAACGCTCCCACATCTCTGCCGGTGCGCTTCCTTCTGGCCTGTCGCGAGGGACACTTGACCGATTTCCCATGGGTCGAATACGTCCACAAACAGAACATGCCGTGCAAGCCGAGCAGGCTCACCATGCGCCAATTCGGGGCGGCGGGGGATGCCTCCGACATCATCATCAAATGCCTCGAATGCAATGAGGAAAGGCGCATGACGGATGCTTTTGACCGGGACAGTTTTCAAATTCAATGCAGCGGCCATCACCCGCACTTGCGTAAGATTCAGTCTGGTGGATGCGAGGAAGAGGCGTGCACCATTTTGCTTGGAGCTTCGAATAGCTGGTTTCCGTTGGTGATGTCCGCCCTCTCGATTCCCACCGGTTCGGAGGACAAGCTGGCGCTTCGCGTTGAGGAGCAATGGAGCGCATTGAAAGACATTCCCTCGCTGGAAGTGGCGCGTTATGTCACAGCTCCATCCCGAATGCCGGCCCTGGTCGAGTTCACGGCGGAGCAAATCTGGAGGGCTATTCAGGCGCGGAAACAAAGCGGTGCTGAGGGCGACACAGAAGAAAGCGACTTGAAAATCGACGAATGGAAAGTGCTTACCCAAAACCCGCCGCCTGCTCCGACCAGGGACTTCCGGGTGACGCGAGGGCCCGCACCGAGGGGGTTCAGCGAATTCTTTGAAGAAACTGTTTTGTTGGAACGGCTGCGAGAAGTCCGCGCCTTATTGGGGTTTACGCGCATCGAATCGAAAGGTGACTTTGCCGATGCCGCTTATGTCGACGATGGCCGGGAAACTCCTCTGAGCCGCCACAGCCCAGTCTGGCTGCCGACCTCGGAAGTTCGAGGTGAAGGAGTTTTCTTACGCCTTAAAGAACATGCTCTCCAATCGTGGGAGCAGCAGCCGGACGTCAGAAAGCTGGAGCAGGAATTCCTTCAGGCACACAAGAGTTGGCGGCGATTACGAAAGCAAAACCCGCTGGAAGGCG
Organism: Verrucomicrobiota bacterium; assembly: GCA_038228235.1. Taxonomy (GTDB): domain Bacteria; phylum Verrucomicrobiota; class Verrucomicrobiia; order Limisphaerales; family JBBRPK01; genus JBBRPK01. The sequence continues at coordinate 16,763 of JBBRPK010000043.1, read as the reverse complement.
GATTTCCCGGCATCCGCTTTGTGTTGCTGCATTCGGTCTCACACGCCCTCATGCGCCAGATTGCTCTCGAATGCGGTTATACGGCTGCGAGCGTTCGGGAGCGTCTCTATTGCCGTGCGGTCGCGCAGGAGCATGGGCCGATGGCGGGCATTCTGATTTACACGGCGGCTTCGGACAGCGAAGGGACGCTGGGCGGTTTGGTCCAACTCGGCCAGTCCGTTACGTTGGGCCGCCACATGCAGCACGCGTTGGAGTCGATGCGCATCTGCGGCTCGGACCCGCTCTGTGCCGAACATTCACCCGAGGGGGATGGGCGAGGCGTACATGGCGCGTGCTGCCACGCTTGTCTTTTTGCGCCAGAAACTTCTTGTGAGCGAGGTAATCGTTTCCTCGACCGCACGACTTTGGTGGGAACGTTTGCCGGCAAAGCAGCCGAGTTCTTCAACATTACTTAGGCCCGATGGTTTCACCAGAACACGTTGCTGCATTAGCCGAAGCCCGCCGGCGGATGCCACGACAGGTGTGGCAGCAACTCGCCACCAGGCTCGGCGAGTCTGGCATTCCGCTCAGCCCGTCCTCAATACGACAGGCTACCGCCGATCTCTTGAACCGGGACGCAGCCTGGATTCTCTCCGAGGCGTTCGAAACCAGCACGAAAGCCGAGTGCAGTGAGATCGCGGCAGCCATGGTTGCGGTAGATTACCTGATCGGCAGTGCTACTTCGGCAACGGAACTTATTTGGACAGGTCCCGCAAACGGCCGCTTTCCCGTGCGGCGCGTCGATCAAGTCCTCTACGATCTTATTTCCACTGCTAAACAAAGAATCGTGCTCGTGACCTTTGCCGCGCATCGAGTACGTCACCTTTGCGACCACCTGACCGAGGCCGTCCAGCGTGGAGTCGAACTCACCCTGATTGTGGAAAGCGAGGGCGAGTCAGAAGGACAACTGACGATAGACGCCATTGTAGCCTTCCAGCACGTACCAGCCACACGCACTCATATTTACAACTGGCCCGCTGGAAAAAGGGAGCGCAACCAAGCCGGTCGCCCTGGCAAACTGCACGTCAAGTGCGCCATTATTGACGCTGTAGCGCTCATCGGCAGCTCGAATCTGACCGACGATGCTTTCAACCGGAATATGGAGCTTGGCGTTGTGATTCGGGAAACCGCGGCAGTCTCTGCAATCCACGAACACTTTCAGGAGCTGATTCGCCGCGGCGTTTTGGTGGAACTCGGGCGCCCCGCTCAGTAGTCTCGGGGGCGAGGCAGACATTGCAGGGTTGAAACGATCACTTGTGCGATTTGGCGCCGTTTTTGGCCCGTACTTGCAGGCGCGTGACGAGGGGGACCTTCACGGAATGCAGAGTGCAGAGTGAAGGTACCGAATGTGGGAATCGACACCTCACCACGAACCCGAAACAGCCCTCACCAAACCAAATGCAGAATGCAGAATGCAGATTGGAGATTTGAGATTTCAGATCGGAGCGAAAAGACACGAATTGCTCAAATTTTCTCGAATGGGCCGGAACAGGCCTGCTAGCGGGCGGGTTGAGGGTTGTTAGGGTTCAAAACCAGAACATCGAGGTCTTTGAACCGCGAGAAGCCCGCATCGAACGTTACTATCCGCATTTCGGCGCTTTTGGCAAAGGCGGCCGGATAGGCATCAGTCCAGAAGTCCCGGCGGGCCTTGGCGTTCCTGTCCATCGCTGCATTGGCTTCGACCTTCTTGAAGAGGGGGTCGGGGATGACCGCGAAAAGGCACGAGGAGGCACAAAAAAACGAAAGCGGACGAAGGTTCTACCGTAAAGACTGGGAACACGCAAGACGGCGCCCCACTTTCAGCGCGGGTTTCGCTCCTGTCGCAGGCGCATCGCCCCAAGACTCCTCCACGCCTGCGCCAATCCGAAGGGAGGAGGCATACGTGGACCGCTGCCGGGACTCCGGCCAAAGCCGTTGGCCGAGGCGCTTCAGTTGCCGGTGACGCTCCCGAAACGTCCATACTCGGCTGGCAACCGCCGTCTGAGCCGCGGCCCCGCCAAGGCCCGGCAAAGGCGCACTAATTTGCTCACCCGCCGCAGGCGACGAGTAACGGCCCGAGGTGACATATCAATTTTCATCGGGCAGTTCTTTGAGTTTGCGAATGTCGTCCTCGTCCTGGCCGCTGAGGCGCAGAGACTTGAGATGGATCAAACCGGCGGGCGAGACGACCTGCACAGGTCCGAGCTCGGTTGTCATTGTCCGGCGGCTCTTCCAGGCCAGCCGGGTGGAGGGGGTGACCAGCAAAAGGTCCAGCTTCAGGAAGTCCTCTCCCGCAATCTTGAACATGCGATAGATTGTAATCCGGCCACCCTTAAACACCAGCGGCTTTCGTTGGAAGCGAAATCCCAACCCTTCAGCCACCGCGCGCACCCTGCCCAAGCTGGCCTTTTCCACCAGCAAATCAATGTCCTCGGTCGCGCGGACGATGCCATAAACCGCCACCGCCAGCCCGCCGCACAAGGCATAAGCCAGCTCCTCGCGTTGCAGGACGCGCAAAAGGCTGCGCAACTCATGGTAAATATCCAGTGCCATTCGATTTTCTAAATTTTAAATTCAAAATATAAAAGTGGTGATTGACCATTGGCGATTTCCAACTCCCCTCCGGCCCCGCTCTGCGCCCCGGCCAGATTAGTTTGGAGGCGAGGGAGATGAGCACGACGTGGGAATGCTTGGCCGGCAGTGCCGGTACTGACGGTAAGAATGATGATGGAGCGCATGGCTAATGTACTTCTTCGCATGTGCGGCCATATTTGTTTGGAAGCCAGGGCGAGGAGAATCATTCCGTGCAAAATTCAAATCGTTGCATGAACGATGCCTCCTTTCCCACCGCCTCCAACAATGCGCTCGCCAAAGCATCATCGATTGGCTGAACCAGAATGTCCGCGTCCTGCGTCAGGTCCAACGGCTGTCCCGGCTCACCCAATTGCGGATGAAAGGGCAGCAAGAAAGCGGAGCCGAAGAGATAAATCGGCTCCGGCGTAGCCATTGCCTGCACCACCGTCAACAGAAGCTTTAATGACTGTAATTGCATTGACGAATTGTGGCCCGACGCTGCTCAGCGCTTAAAACCCCAGCAAAGGGGGAAAAGTCCCGCCAGCGTCGGGCCTCTTCGGCGTCTGAGCGGAGGATTTCCAATATCCGACGGAAGGCATCCTCATCCCCGCGCGCCTTTTCGAGCAACTCGCGCCACCGCTCCAGCCAGCCCGGCGATGAGATCAGGCCCTGTTGAAGCCATCGACCGATATTCTCCAGCGGAATGCGCAACAATCCCCGATCTCGCTCCAACTCATCCGCTACCGCTCTGGCGAGCAACTCATCCAACGTAACGCCATTGGATATTGCGTGTTCGACTTGTGATTCTTGATTGGGCATTCTGCGGTTTTAGGTTAAAATGAAAGAGTTCTCATGTGCTTGGACGCTCGAAGTATGAGCGCCGCGCATTGGCACGCAAGGTCTTTTTGCAAGAGCCCAATAGAAGAAGAACGAAGATCAGGCAGGGCAAAAATTCACAACGCTTGAACAATTATTTGCGCAATTTGGCGCCGTTTTTAGCCCGCATTTGCAGGCGCGTTACGAGCGGGACACTCAGAATCCAAATGCAGAATGCAGATTGGAGAGTGTAGAGGGCGGATGGCGGATTGAGGATGGAAAGTCTGAATTTGATCTTGAGCGGCAATGGCAGGATTGAAGTCGGGATCCTCCCGCCATGTGCCGGCGAGGGTGTCGAGATCATGGAAACGCATCCGCTCATCCGCCAAGCCAAGCCCTTTGGCGAGCGCTGCGATTGCCGCCTGGTTGAGACTCTTCCTCACTCGATGTTCTGATTGGGGTGGAGGCCGAGTTGGGTTAGCTTTTCCCTCAGGGTGAGGCGTGAGATTCCTAGCCAGCGGGCGGCTTTGGCCTGGTTGCCATGCGCCAGCTCAATGGCTTGCCCGAGAATGGCTTTTTCGGCGGCCGCCAGGATTTGGGCGTGGGCATCGGCCAGTTCCCCGCGTTGAGCCCCGGCCAGCAACTCGCCCGCGTATTCGCGCAGGGATTGGCCGGGGCTCCGGGAGGAGGGATTGGTCCCGGCCAGCGCCGCGCGCACTTGTTCGAGCCCGATGCCATAGCCCCGCGCCAGCAGCAGCGATTTGCGCACGGCGTTCTCGAGTTCGCGCACATTGCCCGGCCAGTGTTGCGCCTGGAGGAATTGCAAGGCTTCGGGCGGAATCGAAGATTGTTCGTTGCCCAGCTCACTGCCGTATTTTTGCAGAAAATATCTGACTAACTCCGGAATGTCTTCTTTGCGCTCACGCAACGGCGGCAGGCTGATCACCACCACGGTGAGCCGGTAAAAGAGATCATCGCGAAATTTCTTTTCCTGAATGGCCCGTTCGAGGTCGCAGTGGGTGGCGGCGATGATGCGCACGTCCACCTGGATGGTTTCTTTGCCGCCGAGGCGGTGGAAACTTTGCTCCTGTAAGACGCGCAGAAGTTTGGCTTGAGTGCCGGCGTTTAAGTCGCCGATTTCATCCAGAAAAAGCGTGCCGTGGTTCGCCTGTTCGAATCGGCCGACCCGCCGCGACTCCGCTCCCGTAAAGGCACCCCGTTCGTGTCCGAAGAGTTCGCTTTCCAGCAGGGTCTCGGGAATGGCGGCGCAATTGACTGCCACAAAAGGTTCATTGGCCCGTTCGCTATGCTGATAGAGGGCGCGGGCAATCAATTCCTTGCCCGTGCCGGTTTCACCGCGGATCAACACCGTTACTGGCTTGCCTGCGACTCGGCCGACCTCCTTATAAATGGACTGCATGCTGCGGCTCTGGCCGACGATGGCATCCCGCGCCGCGCCGGTGGCGCCGAATTCCACGGGTTCGGTCATGAGCCGGCTGCTGGTCACGGCCGTATCGACCAGTTCCAACAGTTCGTTCATTTCAAAGGGCTTTAAGAGATAATCGTAAGCGCCAAATTTGGTGGCTTCGATGGCGGTCTCGGTCGTGCCGTGAGCCGTCATCAGGATGAGGGGCAGGCGGGGCTTGTTAGCATGGAGTTGCCGGATTAGCTCCAATCCGTTCAAGCCGGGCAATTTCAGATCAGTTATCACCACATCGAAGGAATTGTTCTGTGCGAGGGCCAATCCCTCATCGCCGCGCTGGGCGAGCGTGACGGCGTATCCATCGGCAATGAGGATTTCCTGCAAGGAGGAAACGATGGCCACATCGTCCTCGATGAGCAGGATTTTAGGCGGCTTTTTCATCAGTTTGGGCGAGGGGCAGGATAATGCCGAACGTAGTTCCATGGTTCATCTGAGTCTGATATTGCAGGACGCCTCCATGCTTTTCCACAATGCGGGCGGCGATGGGCAGTCCCAAGCCAGTGCCGCTTTCTTTGGTGGTAAAAAACGGATCAAACAGCCGCTTCTCGACTTCGGCGGACATGCCTTTGCCGCTATCGTTGATTTCAAGAATGACCACGGGCATGTGCTGGCCTTGCAGAATGCGCGTGTCGCGGCGGACCCGCAGGGTAATGGCGCCGTGCTGGCCAATGCTGTCGGCGGCATTTTGCACGAGGTTGATGATGACCTGTTTGATCTGTTGCGGGTCAATCCGAATCCAGGTCTCAGGAGAGCTTTCCAGTTGAATCCTGATATCGGCCTTTTGCAATTGCGACTCGAGCAGCTCCTGGGCTTCGCGCAAAGGCTTTTCTGCCCGGATGGTTGCCCATTCGGGTTCCGAAGGTCGCGCGAAGAGCAGGAAGTCCCGGACGATTCGCTCCAGGCGGTTTATTTCGCGCCCAATCACCTCTGCATCCGCGTGCTCGGGCGTTCCCGGCTTTAACTGTTTTCCCTGCATAAACAAGCGGGCTTTGATGGCCGTAAGGGGGTTGCGGATTTCGTGCGCCACTCCGGCCGCGAGCATGCCGAGGGAAGCCAATTTTTCCTGGCGTTCGATGATGACGCTGCTTTGGACCAGCTTGATCCGCAGAGGCGCGATCATGTCGCGATAGACAATGATGAAGAGGCCGGTTCCCAAAGCGAGAAGGAGCACTAAAGAACCGAAGAGGAGGGCTTGGAGGAGGGCCACCGATTTTCGCGAGCCGGGCAAGGATCGTTCCAACTCGCCTCGATGGGCATCCTCCAATTGGCGTCCCAGTTCGAACATGGCGGCAGAGGCATTGTTGATTTTTTGGATGGCGGCCAGCCCATTGGTTGAATTGGGATTTTGCTGGAGTTGCTTGACCAGATTTGTGGCGGTGTCGAGGTAGCCATCATAACCCGAATCAATCTTGCTCAGGAGATTCCTCTCTGCGACCGAAGCGCGGCCGGGCGCTTTTTGCGTGTCGATCCAGGCGTTCAAGGCATCGCCCTCCCGCCAGAAGGCGGCCAGGGTGCGTGGGTTCGCGTTCAAGGCATAATCGTCCATGATGTTATTGAGCCGCAGAATTGTCGTTTGGAGATGGTCGGCAATTTCGTAGCTGGCGATTTTGGAGGAATCGAAAGCTTGCAAAAGGGCGACCTCCTGCCAAGTGGTGTAAGTGGCCCATGCAATCAGCGCTGCGAGCAGGCCGATGGCGAGCGCGAAGCTGGTGATGCGCGTTTTAATCGCTGAATTCATTCCCCGGCGCTGGTTGAAGATTTACCACTAACGGTTCTGAGCTTACCACAACTCGTGATTGCGGAAAAGAAATAAACTTCGTAACTCGTTGATAAAGAAAAACTTAACAATATTTCACGGGCTGGCATATGAGCCGCTTAAATACTCAAGCGGTGCGTGGCATAAACCATACCGCCATTGAACCTATAAATTACTTAGAACGCAGAGTCATCAAAAATCATGAACCCAAGCGCCTTTTCTGCCAAGCCAGGAACTCCACTCCAAGCGACTTGGAGGCCGAAAGTCCTGTTGGTGGATGATGATCGGTCCGTCCGCGAATCCCTGGCGCTGGCTCTGGAATCGGAAAACTTTCGGGTCGTGACCGCCAGTAATGGGCAGGAGGCGTTGGACAAATATTTTGAGGGGTATGTCGATTTGGTGCTGCTCGATCTCAACATGCCGGTGAAGAACGGATGGGATACTTTTGAGCGGCTCACCTCGCTCAATCCCTATCTGGCCATCATCCTGATCACGGCGCGGCTGAATCAGCGCGATTTGGCCCTGGTCGCCGGAGCTTCGGCCATTATGGAAAAACCCCTTGACCTTTCATTGCTGGTCCAAGCCATGAAACGGCTCATGGAAGAATCCCTCGAAAAACGCTTGCAGCGCATTGCCACCCATGAACCGACCGTGCTATTGGCCCACGCCTGAACTGGACGAAGCCTTGATCTCCATCCCACCTATGGGAAATCCAATCAATTTCGAGCCGTCCTCGACGGCAGCTCGTGTTTTCTTGTTGCTGCTTTGTTCCAATCTATTTGCTCGAGGGTGGGTGAGGGCGGAAGGAGCCAACGCACCTCTTCCCGCCCCGGCCAAACGCACGCTCAGCCTGGCGGAGGCCAAGCGGCTGAGTTTCGAGAATAATTGGGACTTACTGGCGGCCCGGAGCGATGTCGATATTGCCTTGGCTCAGAAAATCGTCGCTCGAGAATTTCCCAATCCCACTCTTTCCGTTTCCTCGACTAAAATTGATGTGGACAACCACCGCGCCAGCACTGGTGGACGAAATGACGCATGGAGCCGCAATTACGATACCGTCACCGCCATCAACCAATTGTTTGAGGTGGGAGGGAAGCGCTCCAACCGGAAAGCCTCGGCGGCGGCGGGATTCAAAGCGGCCGAAGCCCGGCTGAGAGACGCCCGGCGCGTCTTGGATTTCGGGGTGACCAAGGCTTACGTCGGAGCGCTGCTGGCCGAGACCAATGTACACATTCTTCAGCAATCGGCTGAATCTTTGCGCAAGGAGGCCCAGATTGCTGACACCCGCATGAAGGCGGGGGACATTTCGCGCACGGACAAAAACCAAATCGAGATTACGGCCGACCGGCTGGAGCTCGATGCCAGCACTGCTCAAACCTCCGCGGCGACGGCGAGGATTGGAGTCGAGGTGTTTTTGGGCGTCCCGCAACCGTCCGCTGATTGGGCGCCGGGCGATTCTCTCGAGAACCTGGCACTCGAACCTTTCTTGGCCAGCGAGAGACTCCCCGGCGCGCTTCGGCCGGACTTGCTGGCTGCGGAAGCCGCCCGCCAAAAAGCGGAGGCGGACCTCAAATTGCAGAAGGCCTTGCGCATTCCCGACCCCACTTTGTTGGTTCAATACGAGCACGAACCCCCGGAGCAACCCAATACCCTCGGGTTCGGCATTTCCTTTCCTCTCCCGCTTTGGAATCGAAACAAAGGCGGCATCCAAGCCGCCTCGGCCAGCTTCAGGCAGGCCTCGTTCCAGGTGGAAAAAGTTAAAGCGCTGATCGCCGCCGATATCGCCACCGCGGAATTGGCATACACCGACGCCACCGCGCGTTGGCGGCGTCAGCGCGATTTAATCCAACCCAAATCGGCGGAGATCCGGCAAACCATCGCGTTTGCTTATGAAAAAGGGGGGGCGTCCCTTCTGGATTTGCTCCTGGCCGAACGCAATGACAACGAAGTGCGCCTGGCCACCACCCAGGCCGCCGCTGATACGGCGACTGCTGCGGCTGCCTTAAAGGCGGCCTTAAACTTGCCTGAACCAAAGAATCCTCTGCCCTCTCCAAAATGAAAATGAACTTTTTTTCGCTGAGTCGTTCGGCCTGCGGCCTTGTTTCGATGGCGGCAGTTTGCCTGGTTGGCTGCAACTCCCACGAGAGCAAGATGGACGATGCCCCCGCGGCACAGGTGCAAGGCGAAAAAGTGGTGTTCCCCAAGGACAGTCTCCAGATGTCTTCACTCGTAATCGAACCGGTGGAGGCCTGTAAAGGCTCGGCCATGCGGCTCAATGGCCGACTGCTCTGGGATGATGGCGTGACGGTGAAGGTCTTCACCCCTTTTGGCGGACATGTGACTAAAATCCTCACTGAAGTCGGACAGACAGTAACGCGGGGCCAGCCTCTGGCAGCTATCGCCTCCCCTGATTATGGCCAGGCGCAGGCAGAGGCTCGCAAGGCGGCGACTGATTTTATTTTGGCCGAACGCTCCTTAAATCGTGTCCAGGAGTTATTTGCGCACGGGGCGGCTGCGCAGAAAGATGTCCAGTTTGCCCAGGCCGATTTTGAGCGCGCTCAATCCGAAAAGCAGCGGACCACCGCTCGAATGGCCTTTTATGGCGGGAATGCGGCGACGATTGGCGATGTTTATCAGCTTCTCAGTCCCTTGCAGGGCATAGTGGTGGATAAGACAATCAACCCCGGACAAGAAGTCCGCGCTGATCAAATGCTGGCCAATGCGCCGCAACTTTTTTCTCCCCTCTTCGTCATTACCGATCCTTCCAGGCTCTGGGTGCAGTTGGACGCGACTGAACAGGATGCGCCCTTGCTCAAGCCCGGCCAGCCAATCATTATCCATTCGCGGGCCCAGCCCCGCCAGGTCTTCACCGGCAAAATTGAGGTTATTTCCGATTTTCTCGATCCAGCCACCCGGACGATAAAGGTTCGCGGGTCCGTCGATAACTCCAAGCGGTTACTGAGAGGAGAGATGTTTGTCAATGTGGAGTTGCCGGCTGGCCAGCAAGCCGGATTTGATGTTTCGCCGAAAGCCGTTTTCCTGAAGGGGGAAAAACATTACGTCTTTCTCGAAGAGGGACGGGGTCAGTATGCGCGGCGGGAGATTAAGATTGGTGTCGAGCACGATGGCAAGATACTTGTCATTGACGGAATCGAACCAGGACAGCGCGTGGTGTCCGAAGGTTGCCTGCTCTTGGATCGAATGATCCAAGCCAGTGGCGGCTCGTGAACGGCTGGCCTGGTTATTTCATTGCTCCAAGAGAGGTGTTCCCCCCTGCATGGCCTGGACGCTAATATGATCGCAACTCTCACGGCCTATTCCCTGCGCCACCGTGCCATCGTTTTGGCGTTGTTGGTTATTTTTATTTTTGGCGGCGTTTCCGCCTACCAGCGATTGCCCGTTGAAGCCTATCCGGACGTGACCAACGTCCAAATCCAGATCATCACTCTCTTTCCGGGTCATGCCGCGGAAGAAGTCGAACGGCTCATCACCATCCCCGTGGAAAACGAGATGAATGGCATTCCACAACGAGTCTCGATGCGCTCGATCTCCCTCTTTGGCCTTTCCGTGGTGACCATTATTTTTGAGGATGACGCCCATCGTGACTATGTCCGCAATCAGGCTTTCCAACACCTCGCTGCCGTCAACCTCCCGACGGGCGCCCAAAGCAGCCTATCGCCCGATGCCACCCCGGTGGGGGAGATTTATCGCTACACGTTAGCGGCCACGAGCAACCTTCCGGCCACCGAGTTGAAGGCCATTGAGGACTGGGTGGTGGAACGCAAATTGCGCACCGTGCCGGGAGTAGTGGATGTGGTGGGTTTTGGCGGGCCGACCAAGCAGTATCAGGTTCTGGTGGATCCCTTGAAGCTAAAGTCCTACGGGCTAACTCTGAAACAAATTTTTGACGCCCTGGCCAGCGGCAATCAGAACGCCGGCGGCTCTTACATCGAACACGGGCCGGAAATGTATGTGGTGCGAGGTCTGGGCTTTGTCCAAAGCATCGAAGACATCAGCGCCATTGCGGTCGTCACCCGCAGCGGCACTCCCATTCGGATCGGAGAGGTCGGCACGGTCACCATCGGACAGCGGGTTCGCCTTGGCCGTGTGGGCAAGGTCATGCCTAATGTTGCGGACAACGACGACGTGGTGCAGGGAATCGTTCTATTGCGCAAGGGCGAAAACGCCCTTGAGGTTTTGAAGCACGTTCGCGCCAAGGTGCAGGAAATCAATGAGCACGACCTGCCCTCCGGAGTTTCCATCGTGCCGCATTATGACCGCACTGACTTGATTGATCGCACTCTCCATAACGTCCGCAAAAACATGCTGGAAGGAATCGCGCTGGTTTTATTGGTCCTCATCCTGTTTTTGGGCTTGGGGAACTATCGCTCGGCTTTGGTCGTGGCCGCCATTGTGCCTCTCTCGTTGCTGGGCGCCTTCCTGTTGCTTGACCTCCGCGGCATCCCGGCCAACCTCATTTCGATGGGCGCCATCGATTTTGGCATCATCGTCGATTCAGCGGTGGTCATTGTGGAAAATCTCCTCCGTCTCCTCGAGGAAAAAAAGAACAAAATCCGCTCACTCCCCGCAACGATTGTCGAGGCCGTGAGGCAAATGGGCCGGCCCATTCTGTTTTCCAAAGCCATCCTGCTCACCGCCTTCATCCCGCTCTACACCATGCAGCGGGTCGAGGGAAAGATTTTCCGGCCAATGGCTTTGACCTTGACCTTCGCTCTTATTGTGGGAACTATTCTCGCGCTTACCCTAGTGCCTACGTTGGTCAGCTTCGCTGTAAAGAATAAAATTGCCGAGCATGAGTCGTGGGTTGTGCGGTTTCTGCTTAAGCTCTATCGCCCGATGTTGGAGCGGGCTCTTAAGGCGCGGGTTCTGGTTGTGGGCGCAGGCGTGCTTAGCCTCGTCGCGGCGGGCCTGTGCTTGTATTTCATTGGCTCGGAATTCCTTCCCAAGCTGGATGAAGGCTCCCTGTGGGTGCGCGCGTTTCTGCCGCAAACCATATCGCCCACGGACTCGGCGGCTCTGGTGCAGAAAGTCAGGGGGATGTTGGTTTCATTTCCAGAAGTCAAGACTGTGGTGAGCCAACTGGGCCGGCCCGATGACGGGACGGATGTCAATGGATTCGACGTTGCAGAAATCGGAGTGGAGCTGGCACCGCGCTCAGAGTGGAAAACTGCTTCCACCCGCGAGGCCCTTTCGGAAGCCATGAAAGCAAAGCTCTCCCAGATTCCCGGTTTGGAATTCCAATTCAGCCAAATGATCGAGGACAATGTCAATGAGGCTGTTTCAGGGATTAAGAGTGAACTGAGCATCAAAATCTTTGGCGAAAACCCAAAGGAACTTCAATCTTTAGCCGACCAAATCGCGAATGTCCTCAAGCGTGTCCCCGGTGCGGCGGATGTGAGCACCGACCAGTTGATGGGACAACCTCAAGTTCAAATCGTGATCGACCGCGCCGCCATCGCTCGCATCGGCTTGAGCGTGGCCGATGTGCAATCGGTGGTTGAAACTGCCCTGGGCGGGCCCGTCGCTACCCAGGTCCTTGAGGGAGAGCGCACTTTCGATCTCGTGGTTAAGTTGACCCCGGGCTCTGTTTCCGACCTCGATTCCATTCGTGCCATTCCCATCTTTGGTCCAAATGGGGAACGGTTGACCCTGGCGGCTTTGACGGCCGTAGATGTGCGGCCAGGCTTTGCGCGCATTTACCGTGAAGAAAACGCGCGCCGTATCGCAGTCAAGCTTTCCGTGCGCGGTCGCGATCTTGGATCGTTAGTATCGGAGGCGCAGAAGAAGGTTGCCGCCATTCCTTTGCCCAAGGGCTATAGGTTGGAATGGACCGGAGCCTTTGAAAACCAGCAGCGTGCCATGAAACGGCTCGCCCTGGTCGTGCCTCTTACGCTGATTGCTATTTATTTCCTGCTCTTCACGGCCTTTGACTCAGGCAAACTGGCCTTTCTCATTCTGCTGAATGTGCCCTTCGCGGCGGTGGGAGGTATCGTGGCCTTGCCGCTGGCAGGCTTAACCCTCTCGGTTTCCGCGTTGGTGGGGTTCATTGCCCTGTTCGGAGTTTCAGTCCAAAACGGTGTTCTGTTAGTCGAACGCATCCGAGAGCTGCGCCGCGCGGGCCAGCGGATGGCCGAGGCGATTATGGAAGGAGCCGTCTCCCGAGTTCGCCCCGTTGTGATGACCGCGGCCATGGCCGCTTTGGGATTGCTTCCGGCCGGCCTTTCCCACGCTGTCGGTGCGGAAACCTCCCGGCCCTTCGCCGTCGTCATCATTGGGGGTCTTGTCACCGCCACGGTGCTGACTCTGTTCATTCTGCCCATTTTGTATCCGCTCTTTGACAGCGAAAAAACCGCAGTCTGAGCCCAGCCCCGAAAGCGCCAGAGGCGGCGACATGTTTATAGCATGCGAGGTACGCAACAAACTCTAAGCCCCAGCGGGGCGGCATGAGTTGCTTTAAAGGGGACAGGCCGAGTATCCTGAGATCCCAGAAGTCCACCTCCCCCGGACCATGATGGCATAGGCGACCCTAGCAAGCGGAATGAATTCCGCGCTCCTCGCAGCGGAAGCTGATCCAGAATTCTTCTTTGCTGGCCTTTGGCCGGGCCTAGGGCAGGAAAGAGCAAACGTATTCGCAGATGCCTTTTTCCACTTCGATGTCAAAAGCTGATTTGGCGGGGACCTCGAAAACTTGATCGGCGGTGTAGGTGTGAGGGGCGGTCTGACCATGGAGCGTCACGCGGCATTGACCGGCGACGATTTCCATCCGCTCTGCCTTGTCCGTGGAGAAATGAAACTTGCCCGGATAAATCAATCCCAGCGTCTTCTTTGTGCCGTCCGGAAAAAGCAAACTGTGGCTGGCGACCCGGCCGTCAAAGTAGAGGTTGGCTTTGGTCACGGCCGTGACGCCACGAAATTCTATTGGAATGGACATAGCGGGGCAATTGTCCAGGAGCGGTGGAAAAAGTCAAATACCGTAAACGGAAAGCCAGCAATTCTCCTGATGGCAATATGGAAACTTGCGGGGCCGGAGGGACGAGTCCCACGTAGTTCCACGAGTACCTACTTGCTTAAGAGATCCGGGACTCGTGGAACTCGTCCTTCCGAGACTTGTGCCAATCACCTGGCAAAATGAGAACTGCTGACGGAAAGCCCCACACTCCAAGCTTGTGTCAGAGGTGTCTTCCCTTAAATTGGGCGCGTGGTTTACGACGCTTCACTGGACCAACTCTTGCAAGCGGTTTGGGATGGCCAACGCATCGATCAGGCTGAGGCATTGAGACTCTACCGCTTGCCCTTGGAGGAACTGGGCGCACTGGCGGACCGGCACCGTCACCTGGCCAAGGCGAGCGCGTACGAGGGGCGCGGCAACGAAATCGTCACTTACATCGTTGACCGGAACGTTAATTACACGAACGTCTGCAACGTTTATTGCAAATTTTGCGCCTTTTACCGAGTCGAACGCGACAGCGATGCCTACGTGATCACGCATGAGGAAATGGACCTCAAAATCGAGGAGACCCTCGCCCAGGGTGGCACGCAGATTCTGATGCAGGGCGGCCACCATCCCAAGCTAACGATACAATGGTACCTCGACCTGCTCGCTCATATCAAAAGCAAATTTCCTCAAATCAACATCCACGGCTTTAGCCCGAGCGAGTTCATCCATTTCCGCGAGGTTTTCAATCTTCCCCTGGACGAGATTATTTCACAATTCGTCGAGGCTGGCCTCGGCTCCATCCCCGGAGGCGGCGGAGAGATTCTGGTGGATCGTGTGCGGAAACGGATTTCGCCCCTTAAGGCGATGAGCGACGATTGGCTGGATGTTATGGATGTGGCGCACCGCCTTGGATTAAAGTCCACCGCCACGATGATGTTCGGACACGTTGAAAGCGTCGAGGAACGGATCGAACACTTGGAGCGCGTCCGAGTGCAGCAGGATAAGTCAAAAGGTTTCACTGCCTTCATCGCCTGGACGTTTCAAGCCGAGCATACCAAGCTCAACGCTCCGACGGTGGGTCCGCACGAGTATCTGCGCACCCAGGCTCTTTCCCGCATTTATCTGGACAATATTCCGAATATTCAAAGTTCATGGGTCACGCAAGGTCAGGAAATAGGGCAGATCGCCCTCAAATATGGGGCCAATGATTTGGGCAGTATTATGATCGAGGAGAATGTAGTCAGTCAGGCCGGCGCCACTTTTCGCATGGGCGTGGCAGACATGCAGCGCCTCATTCAGGACCTTGGCTATGAGCCTCGTCAGCGTGATAATTGGTACCGCCTTGTGAAGTGACATCCGGGCAGTAATAGTCACAGGGGAAGGCTTCTTACGACGGCTCCTACAAAGGGGGTTGGCTTAAACATGGAGGATGATTTCTGGCATCCGGGAAGCTTGCCGAAACGTTAATTGTTTGAACATGCGGACTTGCCGTTGAGGCGGCCCTGAGCTATGGCTCTTCACGCATGGGCAAGCGGAAATGGCCTGTTGAGCGGCCTCCTGAGTTGAAGCGAAGCAATAGTTGAAGCAGCGATGGAACCCATACCGAACGTGGACGTGGAAGTGTTTCGCCGCATCGCCAAAAGCGACACGGCGGCGCTAGGGCAATTTTACGACGGACATGGGAGAAGACTTTTCGCACTCGCTTTCCGCATTCTCAACGACCACAAGGAAGCCGAGGACGTGGTGCAAGAGGTCTTCTTACAGGTCTGGGAGAAAGCGGCGACATTGGACCCACGACAAGGACGACCGCTCGCCTGGGTGACCACTTCGACGCGCAATAAAGCAATTGATCGACTGCGCTCCGCGCAACGGCGAGCCCGGCTGATGGAAGAGGCCGCGCCTGAATTGGCCGAGGGCTATGAGGCCCCTGAAGCCACGGCCCAAAACGCCCTGTTGACCGGCGACGAGGCAGGCCTGGTGCGTGATGCGCTGGCAAGATTAGAGGACGAACAGCGGCAGGCAATCGAAATGGCGTTTTTCGGGGGCCTCACGCAAACGGAGATCGCTGCCACCCTCCACCAACCCCTCGGCACCGTAAAGGCACGCATACGCCGGGGCATGCTGAAGCTGCGTGAGGAATTGGAACCGCGATTAAGGAACGGCGATAAATTAGCAAAACCCAGACTGACGGAGCAACAACGTGAAAGACCTTAGCGACAAACTCAGGGAACAGGCAGCGCTGCACGCCATCGGAACGCTCGACGGTGAGGAAGCGCAAACCTTCGCGCATCTGCTGTTGAAGGAACCAGAGGCACGGAAGGAGGCGGCCGCTTTCTGGCGTGTAGCGGCCGCTCTCGCGCACTCCCTCCCAGCCTCGCCGCTGCCTTCGCCAGGGTTGAAGCAACGAATTCTCCGGCAGGCAGAGCAGAAAAAGGCGCGCTCCAAGTTGGAAACCACCTTGAGGGAACTCACGCCGCCGTCGCGCGCGGGATTTGCGTTCTTGAGAGAAGCCTGCCAGTCAGGCTGGATGCCGCTGCCAGTCGCGGGAGCCTCGGTGAAGCTCCTGTCCTTCGACGATGACAGCGGCTACGGCGTGGTCCTGGGTAAATTGGAGCCGGGCTCGCGTTATCCGGCGCACACCCACCTCCATGCCGAAGACATCTACATGCTGAGCGGGGATCTGCATGTGGGCGAGGAAGTGATTCGCGCCGGGGATTTCCATCATGCCGAGGCAGGCTCACGACACAGTGTGAACTGGTCAGAGCAGGGGTGCGTCTTGCTGGCGGTTTTGTCCAAGGAGGATTTGCTGGCTCAGTTCGGACCGAGTTAGGCCGCCGCGGCTGATGAGCGAGTGATTCCAATTCGCGTTCAAGATGAGCCTAAGAGCCTGTTTTAAAATTGCGTGAGGTCCTGCGGCGAGGGATTTTGGCTGTGGCCAAGGCGGCGAGGCCGGAGCATCCCCGCAGCGGGCTGTGACGGCCGAGTTAACGCAGGCCGCAGACAAAAGACCCGACGCCCGGAGGGTTTTCGGGGAAAAGGCCGACTGGCTTCGTTGCTCCTCGGTCGCAGATCGCTGGCGGATATGCTCCCCTCGTCGCGCCTCGCCATCCGGCCTTTTCCCCGAAAACAGGACTCCACGGAATTTTAAAACAGGCTCT
>JBBRPK010000042.1:0-38778 GCA_038228235.1 Verrucomicrobiota bacterium | reverse complement strand
TTGGACAACAACTTTTCTTTTAGCTCTTGGCTCATGTTCATTTCCACCGATTGCCGGTGTCTTTTTCCCATGAGTCAACGACCCCTTTTGCCTCCCCTCAAATTCCCTCCCCCGGTGTCTTTTAATTTGAGTCAACGCGCCTTTGCAATTGACGGCAATTAAGTTCTGGCCTTTTTCTCCGACTTCTGTATCCTGTTTGCACCTCCGAGACGGCCAGGACCCAGTGTCTTTGACTCGTTCTGATGCCAATGACCAACAATCGGAGCCCAAACATTAGGCTGTGTATGAAAAAGTTGCTTTTGCTGGTGGTGCTACTCACGCTTCGTCTTCACACTTCGCTGCGGGCGGACACCGTCATCGTTTTCAATGAAATCATGTATCATCCTGCCACCAATGAGGCAGCGATGAAATGGATCGAGTTAAAAAACCAAATGGCGGTGGATGTGGATATTTCTGGCTGGTCGATTGCCGGGAATATTCAATACAGCTTTCCCTCCAACAGCATCGTTCGCGGCGGCAGCCTCCTGGTCGTGGCGGCTTCGCCGGATACGCTGATGGGGGCCACGGCCTTAACCAACGTGGCTGGCCCCTTTACTGGGACGCTTTCAAACAATGCAGCCAATCTGCTCCAACTGTTCAATAACAGCGGGCGGGTCGTGGACCAAATCACTTATGGCGTGGATGGCGACTGGCCCGTGACTCCAGATGGCTCGGGGGTTTCTCTGGCCAAGCTCGATCGGGATACGGCCAGCGGCCCACCGGAACACTGGGCTGGCAGCGAGCAAGTTGGGGGCACTCCGGGCGCGGAAAACTTTCCCTTTTTCAATAACGTTCCGCCCGCCACAAAGCTGTTGTCCATCGACACGGCTTGGAAGTACGAGGATTCCGGGACGGACCTGGGCGGCGATTGGCGTAACCTTCCCTACGATGATTCCTCTTGGGGCACGCGCTCGGCGGTGACGAACCGCGTCTTGCCAGGGTTGTTCAACACCGGCGTGAACACGAACGGAGCGGTGCTAACATCCGGGGCCCGCGATCCTCATTATATTATCACTGCTGCCGCTCAGGGGCCAGTGAACACGAATGCGATCGTCATGGTCAATAACACGGCGTGGCTGGCCAATGACACGGCTTCAAGCTGGATTGGAGTTGTGAGTTCTGGGGCTGCCAACGCCAATGCTGGGGGATATAACTACCAAACGACCTTCTCTCTGAAGGGATTTCTTCTGGGCACCGTGCAACTCAATTCGCTCGTGGGAGCGGACGATGCCCTGACCAACGTCTTTCTTAATGGCCTGCCCAGCGGTTTGGCCTCTACAGGTTTTGCGGCCTATAGCCCGCCGCTGGCGCTTAATTCCGGATTTGTGGACGGGACTAACACCCTGGAGTTCCGTACGGTGAACGGCGGGACTTCCCCCAACCCGCATGGATTTCGCGCGGTGCTCAGTGGGGCGGGTCTGGCAGTTAATACCAATACGCCCCTGGCCTCAGGCCGGAGCACGTATTATTTTCGCAAGAGTTTTATCTTCAGTGGAGCCCCGGCCCGCACCCAATTGCGACTCAGTTCCCTGGTGGCGGATGGCGCCGTCTTTTACTTAAATGGGGTGGAAGTGTATAGACAGAACATGCCGGACGGCTCCATCGACTATTCGACGCCCGCTCTTTCGGCTGTATCCACGCCGGCTTCCACAGGGCAGGTTTCGATCTCATCGAGCAGTCTGGTCGCTGGGTCTAACCTGTTAGCAGTCGAGGTGCACCTGGCCGCCGACAATGCGGCTGGCGTGCTAAACGGCGCTGAGCTTTTTTCCACTCCCTTGCCGCCTCTGCCGCTGCCGGTGGTGTTTAACGAACTGTCTGCCCCCGACAGTCCTGAGTTCTGGCTGGAATTGGCGAACTACGGCACCAATGCTGTGGTCCTGGATGGCTACGTGATTCATCGGGACGGCCTCATCACCAACGACTATGTTTTCCCATCCGGCAATCTGCTCTTGGCGCCCGGCGCTTTCCTGGCCATTACCAACACCGTTCTCGGGTTCCATCCGGTCCTCGGCGACAAACTTTATTTATACTCGCCCACGCGAAGCAGCGTGCTGGATGGGGTCTGGGTGCAGAGTCCTCTACGAGGCCGGTACCCGGATGGCACAGGGGCGTGGCTTTTTCCGGATATGGCCACCCCCGGATCGTCCAATAGTTTCGCGTTCCACAACGAGATTGTGATCAATGAAATCATGTATCACCACAGCGCCATCGCCTCCACGAACAACCTGCCGCCGCAGCAATCGTCTGAAACCTGGCTCGAATTATTTAATAGAAGCGCTAATGCCGTCAATCTGACCGGCTGGGGATTGAGTGGCGCGATCAATTATCATTTTGCCGCGGGCAAGATCCTCCCGCCCGGCGGCTATCTGGTGGTAGCGAAAGATGCGGCTGCACTGCGGGCCATTTATCCATCGATCGATATCGCAGGCAACTTTGGTGGCAACCTCCCCAGCAAGGGCAGTCTGATTGTTCTGGCTGACCCAGCCGGGAATCCCGCCGATCAGGTGCGCTATTTCAAGGGGGGACGCTGGCCCGACTTGGCCAATGGGGGCGGGTCGAGTCTGGAATTGCGCGATCCCAATGCGGATAATTCCAAAGCAGAAGCGTGGGCTGCCAGCGACGAATCGGCCAAATCTTCGTGGCAAAATTACTCATATCGCGCGGTCGCAACGATCCCGGCGGGAAGCGGACAACCCACGGTCTGGAACGATTTCATCTTTGGTTTGCTTAGCAATGGGGAGTGTCTGATCGACGATCTGAGCGTCGTCGAGTCCCCAACCAATAACCCGATCCAGCTTATCGCCAATGGCGATTTTGAAAATGGCCTGGCTGGCTGGCGGCTGATCGGTAACCAGGGACACAGCCGCCTGGAAATGGACCCCGGCAATCCTGGCAATCATGTCCTGCATGTGGTCGCCACCGGCCCTCAGGAGCATATGCACAATCATATCGAGACGACTTACATCAACGGACGCTCCGTAATGGGAGGCCGGCAATATCAAATCTCTTTTCGCGCGAAATGGCTGGCCGGAAACAATCTGCTGAACACGCGCCTCTACTTCAATCGGGTCAGTCATACCACTGCTTTGCCGATTCCCTCCCGTAACGGCACACCGGGGGGGCCCAACTCGCAGGCCGTCGCCAATATCGGCCCGACCTTCAGCCAGTTTCAGCATCGCCGCGTTATTCCGCCGCCCGGCGAGCCGGTTACTGTCTCGGTCGTGGCGCAAGACCCACAAGGAGTCAGCGCCTGCGAAGTGTGGTGGTCAGCAAATGGGGGCGCCTGGTCTAACGCCACCATGACGAACCAAGCCTCGGATCTCTACGCAGGAGTCATTCCTGGTTATGCAGCAGGCACCATTGTTCAATTCTACGTCCGGGCCATCGATGGCCTCGGAGCGGCCTCCACTTTTCCCGCGGCGGGGCCGGATTCCGGCGCTCTTTATGCGGTCGCGGACGGGCAGGCGAAATTGACTCTCGCGCACAATGTGCGGATCGTTCTCACGCCTGCTAACATTTCGCTGCTCCACGCCTTTACCAACGTCATGAGCAACGATAATCTTCCCTGCACGGTCATTTATGACGAAAAGCGAGCCTACTATGACATGGGTGTCCGGCTTAAGGGCAGCGAGCGCGGGCGCTACAGCGATACAAGGGTCAGTTTCCATTTGACCTTCGGGGCGGATGAGCTTTTTCGGGGTGTGCATCCCACCATGCTCATCGACCGCTCGGGCGCAGGGGACGCCACGGCCAATAAGCAACAGGAGATAGTCATCAAACACATGTTGATGCACGCCGGAGGCATCCCCGGAACTTACTCCGACCTGTGCCGCGTCATCGCTCCCATGAGCATTCACACTGGAGCCGGGATTTTCTTTCCTCGCCAGGAGGATGAATTCATTGAAACTGCGTTTGCCAACGGCGGCAACGGCACGATGTGGGAGTTGGAATTGATCTATTATCCGACCTCCACCAACCAATTCGGTTACAAAAATCCGCAGCCAGACAATGTGATCGGCACCGATATTTCCAACCTCGGCGATGATAAGGAGATTTACCGCTACAATTTTATTCTCAAAGATCATCGGGATGTGAATGATTATGGCCCGTTTATAAACTTCGCCAAGACCTGTAGTTTGACCGGCCCCCAACTTGAGCAGCAGATCAAGCAAGTGATGGACGTGGACGAATGGACGCGCGCCTTCGCGCTGGTGACGTTGTGTGGCGTGGGCGACACCTACACGTTCGGCAACAACCACAATCTGCTCATGTACCTGCGCCCCTCCGACCAAAAGATGCTGGCGTTTCCATGGGACATGGACTTTTCCTTTGTCCGCGGGACGAGTGACCCGCTGGTGGGCGACCAAAACATAGGGAAGATAATGAACCTGACTGCCAACTTGAGGATCTTCTACGCGCAGGTGTTGGATATCATTGGTTCCACCTATAACCCAGGTTACATGACCTACTGGGCCACTCGTTACGGTGATTTTTGTCCCGGCCAGGATTTCTCTGGTGTGATTCCTTATATGGTCAGCCGTGGCGCGTATGCCAAACAGGTGATTGCCAATGCTGGAGGAAACTCACCCTTTGCCCTCAGCGGCGCCAACTCCATCACCACTACAAATAATCTAATCACTCTCAGCGGCACAGCTCCGGTGCAGGTCAAAACCATCACGATCAACGGCGCGGAATTGCCGATCACCTGGACCAGCATCGGCGGTTGGACATTCCGCCTGCCGATCCATTCCCCGACCACCAATTTTACTATCCAAGGCTTCGACTTTGCGGGCAACGCCATGCCGGGTTTCCTTCTCACCGCCACCGTGAATTACACAGGACCAATTGAGGCCCCGCAGGGCAAGGTGGTGATTAACGAAATCATGTACAATCCGCTCGTGCCCGCCACGGCCTATGTAGAGCTTTTTAACTCTTCCTCCCGTTTTACCTTCGATCTCTCCGGTTGGCGGTTCGAGGGGCTGGGTTACACTTTTCCCGCCGGCGCGTTCCTTGCACCGGGCGCTTTTTTGGTGTTGGCAAAAGATCCCGCCGCTTTCAGCACTGCTTTCGGGGCGGCCACCCCGGTCTATGCTGCTTTTAGCGGGAATCTCCAAACGAATAGCCAAACTCTAACTTTGATTCAGCCCGGGCCCACCCCTGACCAGGATGTTGTGATCAACAAAGTGCGTTACGAGAACGTCCCGCCCTGGCCAACGGGTCCCAACGGCTCTGGCTTCTCCCTCCAACTTATCGATGCCACTCAGGATAATGCCCGGCCCAGCAATTGGGCTGATGGCGCGGGATGGCGCCTGGCGTCAGTCACTGGAAACACCGGCTCAAGTTCTAACCTTGTGGGCACCAATTTTCTGATTTACATGCAGGCGGCAGGGGAGGCATATATCGATGATATTTCCCTGGTGCCGTTGTCCGGCCCGAATGCCGGGAGCAACCTCATTCAGGACGGTGATTTCGAGGCCCCCTTGAGCGGCTCCTGGGTTGTTCCAACCACGATGGGAAACTCCGCTTTAAGCACCACCTACGCGCACTCGGGAAATTACAGCCTTCATGTGGTGGCCACCAATAGCGGCTCGATCGTCAACTCGATCCGCCAGGCTCTCCCGCCTCTCAATACCAACATTCTCTGCACGATCAGCTTCTGGTACCGCACAGTCTTCAGCACCAATGTCGTTTTGCGCGTCTATCCCGGCAGCGGGCTTAATGCGAACGTGAATCAGCGCCCGACCTTGGCTACGCCGGGTGCCACTAACTCCGTCGTGGCCAGTTTGCCTTCGTATCCGCCACTTTGGCTCAATGAAGTGCAGCCGGACAACTTAAACGGCATCATCGACAGCGCGGGGCAGTATGATCCGTGGGTGGAACTGTACAATCCCAGCCCCAACTCCTTGCTCTTGGATGGGTATTTCCTGGCCAACAACTACAGCAACCTCTTCCAATGGTCCTTTCCGACGGGCATTGTTATTAACCCGGGGGAATTCAAGGTAATCTTTGCCGATGGCGAAACGAATGATGCCACTGCCTCGGAACTCCACACGAGCTTCGGTCTAAGCAGCGGAAGCGGTTCTATCGCCCTTTCCCGTTCCTACAATGGCAAACCCCAGGTGCTTGACTACCTCAACTATGATGGCTTGGCCCATGGCCGCTCCTATGGTTCGTTTCCCGATGGCCAGCCTTTTGATCGCCAGGACTTTTACTATGTGACCGCTGGCGCCACCAACAACGGCCGTTTAGGCCCGCTGGGGGTGATCATCAATGAATGGATGGCTAGCAACACCAAGACGCTGGCGGACCTTTCCAGCGGCGCTCCCAAATACGATGACTGGTTTGAGCTTTACAATCCCGGCCAAAAAACGGTGAGCCTGGGCGGCTACTTTCTGACGGGTACGCTAACCAACAAACTGCAATTTCAAATTCCGAACGGCTACACAATTCCGGCGGCGGGTTATTTATTGGTCTGGGCGGACAGTGAAACAAACCAAAACAGCAGCGCCCGGCCCGATCTGCATGTGAACTTTCAGCTAAGCAAAAAGGGAGACGCCATCGGCCTGTTCACCGCCGATGGGACCCAGATCGATGCCGTCACTTTCGGAGTGCAAACAAACGATGTGAGCCAGGGACGTTGCCCCGATGGCGCAGCGAATATCGTTTTCTTCCCGACACCCACCCCGCTGGCGCCCAATACTTGCCCGGCCAATACTCCACCGGTGCTGGGTTCCCTTGGAGATAAATTCGTCCACAAAGGACAGACGCTTATCTTTACCGCCCATGCCACTGACTCGGATATTCCTGCGCAGACACTAACGTTCAGTCTGGACAACGGAGCGCCTGCCGAAGCGAGCATCAATTCCAGCAGTGGTGTGTTTACCTGGCCCACAGGAACGGCGCCTGCGCCGAGCACGAATTTTCTAACGGTGCGGGTAGTCGATAACGGCACACCATCGCTGGGGGATTCGGAGATCATTTCGGTGGTGGTCCTGGGGCCATTGCACTTCGGCCAACTCAGCCGAACAGGCCAGCAACTGACCCTGATGTGGGAAACTGCGCCCGGGCTAACCTATCGGGTGGAATACAATGACAATTTGGACACCGCGAATTGGATTGCCGTGGGGGCCGATCTCCCGGCAAGTGGGAACAGCCTTTCGATGATGGTAGATATGGGCAGTCTCCCCGGACAACGCTTCTACCGCATCCGGGTTGTGAACTAAGCAGCGGAGGGTTGCTGGGCAGTTGTGGGACCTCTGTTCAGGAATGGGCGGGATGGGAAAGATGCGACGGAGCACTGGTTCCAAAAACTCCCGGTTGTGCGACGGAGCCTCATGCTGTAGATACCAGCGACGATATGGATACACGCCTTTTGCGGATGTTTTGTGTGGTCGCCCGGGTCGGGAGTCTCGTCGCGGCTTCGCGTGTGCTGCATCTTACCGCCTCCGCGCTCAGCCATGGCCTTAAGTCCCTGGAGGCTCAACTCGGATGCCGGCTCTTTGAGCGAACGGGCAAAAAACTGCTCTTAAACCAGGCAGGAGAACAACTTTTGGCTCAGATTCAAGCCCCGCTGGCGGCTCTGGACGCGGCGCAGGAGTCGCTGAAGCGCTTGGGAAAATGGGGTCAAACGCGTTTAAGAATTGGAGCGTCCGCTTCGGCGTGTCAGTACATTATCCCTGGAATCATCCGCGAGTTGAAAAAAGCTTCTCCTGGGGTGCAACTCCAAGTCGAGTCGGGGGACACCCCTCAACTAGTCACCTTGATTCAGCAGAACCGAATCGATCTTGCTCTGGGGGTGGCCCCAGAGAACAATGCGGGCCTGGACATTCGGCCTGTTTTCAAGGACGAATTGTTGTTTGCCTTCGCTCCTTCGCATCGATGGGCGACCGCTCACACCCTTCCTCGGGAGGAGTTGCGCACACAACCCTTCATACTTTATCAGCGCTCCAGCTTAACGGCGCAGTTGGTGGACCAGTATTTCCGCGATCTGGACCTCGAGCCCAGCACCATCATGGAAATCGCCAATATCGAAGCCATCAAAGAACTGGTGAAGCTCAATCTGGGTGTCGCAATCCTGGCCCCGTGGACTGTTCAGAAAGAGGTCGCACGAGGCACTCTCTGTATGCGTCCGCTGGGGGCGAAGCCCCTGCGCAGGCAATGGGCTCTTGTCAGTTTGGCCGGACGGCGTTGGAATCTGGCTGAGGAAACCTTCTCCCGTTTATGCCGCACCGTGGCGGCGAGCTTCCGGATGGACCGGCGGGACCTCCCTCAGCCCGCAGGCAAGTGATTAAAACGATAGGAATGATCAGCGACTAGTTCGACCCTCGAACGAGTTTCCTGCCGCCGCCGTGTTTTGGGAGCGTTACTTCGCGCCTTGATCAATCCAGGCGCGGATAAGGCCAATTTGTTCTTTGCTCAGAGGATCGCCTTTATCGGTTGGAGGCATCCAATCGTCTTCGTCCCCGATGTGGGAAATGTTGTGAACAAGCAGGCTGGTCGCGCTATTGCCGGGTTCGATGACCTTCCCATCCTGGCCCCCTTTCAGCGCTGCTGGGAGACTATCAATGCGGAGCTTGCCTTTTTGTTTTTCCGCGCCGTGACACTTAAAGCAGGATTTTTGGAAAATAGGTTTGATGTCCTTGTCGTAGGTAACATTCTTCGCTGCCGAAGGGGGCGGCAATTTGCTGAGATCAAGCTGCTTTTCTTTCTTGTCAGCGGCCGCGGCCGCGAGCAATGAAAGGCTCAGGCTTACGCCAATACCGGCCAAGGTCAAATTTTTCATTAACATAATTAAGTTCCAATTTTCCGATTAGTTTCTTCAAAGACAGCGTCTGCGTCAAAAAGATTCGTGCTGAAATTATTGAGCGACTGGCTTGGCCGCCACGTGCCAATCGAAATAAAGTTCGTTGCGCACGGAACCGTGGACGGGCTTATGGGGAAGATCAACCCACCAACTGATTTTCCGATTCATCATGTTGACCTTGTCCAAATCGGTCATGGCAAAAGTGCTGACGGGTGAAGAATAACTTTCCAGTTGGAACATTCTCAAAGGAGCAATGAGAGGGGAGGGGTGATCTCCTACTGCAGGGGACCCAAAGGGGGGCACGCGGCGGCCGGAATTGGAATCGCTGCCCACATTGTCATTGAGCTGGTAGCACTTGCGATTCGCCAGGGAGGCCATAGGTGGGACGGAGTGGAGGTAAGCAGGGCAGATTAAGACATCGGCGATTACCGGCTTATTTACAGGGACCGTAAGCGGACTCTGTGAATCCAGGTAATCCGCAATGAACCAAATCAACTCGGTGCTCGAGTTTCGATCGTAGCTGGGTCGGACGCCGCTCAGCACGGGTCCCGGCAATGCGTCGTCATTGTCATTTACGTACAACTGCATGGCGATGCCAATCTGTTTCAAATTGGCGATGCAGCCTGTTTCGAAACTTCGCTGCTTAGCTTTGGACAAGGCAGGCACGATAGTGGCTGTG
Source organism: Verrucomicrobiota bacterium (assembly GCA_038228235.1). Classification (GTDB taxonomy): domain Bacteria; phylum Verrucomicrobiota; class Verrucomicrobiia; order Limisphaerales; family JBBRPK01; genus JBBRPK01. The sequence continues at coordinate 29,257 of JBBRPK010000042.1, read as the reverse complement.
AGTACGCCGATGACGGCGGCCACCACAAGCAGTTCGATCAAGGTGAAGGCCCCAAAAGCGTTCAAGGTCGAACTAGCTTCCCTAAGGATGCTTTTCATAAGCTGGAATCCGATTGCGATCCAACTTGGGCCACGGGGGAGGACTTGACAAGCACATTTCAATGCATGAGGCGAATCGGCGAATCGAAAGTCCATCCCGGGCCGGAGCTGCTTTGTGACTGACCCTGCGCGAATTGCGTTTGAACAGCAGGTCCACGCCCGAACCCAAGCCAGCGTTCTTCTGCGTCCTTTGAGGAGCGACTGCCATTAGGGCAGCGAAAGCGCTCGTGTTAGGTTGTGCTCAGGCACTCCCGCAGCTTGGCGGACAAATCATTGATCGAAAATGGCTTGTGGAGAAAACCCGCCAGACCTTTTCCAGCGAAGTGCTCCATGGTATTTTCTTCATTGTAGCCGCTGGAAAGAAGTACCGGCAATCGCGGACAAATCTGTCGAATCTGCTCGAACACCTCGCCGCCGCTTAACCGTGGCATGGTCAAGTCCAGGATCACCGCCACGATTTCTTTGACGTGGGCTGTAAAGGTATTCAGGCCCTGCTCACCATTTTCTGCCAGAAGGACGTTGAACCCTAGTTCAGCTAATAAGTTGCCTGTGCTCTGGCGGACGCTGGCTTCATCGTCCACCAGCAAAACGGTTCCAGACCCATGCCAGAGCTCATCGGGACGGGCACTCAGGGATTGGGGCCGAGGGCTGACAGCAGCGCCTTCCGCCAGCGGCAGAAGGATCTTGAATGTCGTTCCTTCCCCGAGTTGGCTGGTGATTTTCAGGACACCACGGTGTGCCTTCACAATCCCCAAAACCGCCGACAACCCGAGCCCCCGACCGGTGAATTTGGTGCTGAAGAATGGCTCGAAAATTTTCTCCTGAGTTTCCTTGCTCATCCCGGAACCGCTGTCTATTACCTCGATCTGAACGTATTCTGTTGATGGCTCCCCGGTTTGTAGAATGGCATCGGCTAATTCGCTGGCACTCGGTCGTATCCTGGACGTTCGAATGGCAATCGAACCCGGCCCCTCGCCGATAGCTTCTGCGGCATTTAACACCAGATTCATCAAGACTTGCTGAATTTGCGCCACGTCCGCTTTGACAAGCGCGGGCTGAGGGGAGCGGATCAAGTTGAACGCGATTTTTTTGCTGATAGATATTTTGAGCAGGCCGACTGTGTCGCTGATCAGCAAATTGGCATCCAACTCTTCGATCGAATAACTCCCCTGGCCGGCGTAGGCGAGCATTTGTTTGCACAGATCCGCCGCTCGTTTGGATGCTTGTTCTATGCCGTCAAGGTTGGGCTGCAAAGCCGAGTCCGAGGTCAAATGCAATCGCATGAAGCTGGCGTGTCCCAGCACGGCAGCCAGCAAATTATTGAAATCATGCGCGATGCCTGCCGCCAGACGACCAATGCTTTCCATTTGTTGAGCTTGGCGAAGCTGGGTTTCCAACATCCGGCGTTGAGAGATATCGGTGGTCGATCCCGTCATTCGCAGCACCTTTCCAGCCTCGTCCCAAGCCGCCCGCCCTCGCGAAAAGACCCATTTGAATTCGCCGGTCTTGGTTTTCAGGCGATGTTCGCTGCTGTAGAATGGGGTTTGGTCCCGCCAATGCTCGTGGATCGCCGCCAGGGCTTCCTTGCGGTCATCCGGATGAATAAGACTTTCCCAGACTCCCCTCAAATTGGGCAACTCCTGGTCGTCGTAGCCGAGGTTTTTTTTCCATTGCGGAGAAAGATAGATCTCATTGCTGACGAGGTTTAAATCCCAAATCCCATCATTCACGCCATTGACCGCCAGCTCGTAGCGCTGTTTGCTCTCCAACAACGCACGGGTCTTCTCCCGATTGCTCATTCGTTCGTGATAAAGGAGCAACGCAGATTTGACGCGGCCATAAAGTTCGACTTCGTTGACGGGCTTGGGGATGAAATCCATCGCTCCACGTTCGAAGCTTTTGAGCAATGCTTCATCCCGCCGCACCGCGCCTCCCGTGATTACAATGATGGGGATGTGAGCCGTGGTGCTATTTCCGCTGATCCGCTGGCAAACTTCATAACCATCCATGACGGGCATCATGAGGTCGAGCAAGACCAGCCCCACATCAAGACGAGATTCGAGAATCTTTAGCGCTTCGGCGCCGGAAGGGGCCGAGATGATTTCTTCATAGCCTTCCTCTCTCAACAACTCTTCAAGTAGTTCTCGATTGTCCTGAACATCGTCCACGACCAGGATGGGCGTTCTTAGCGCCTCGTTCAGAGCGCGTGTCCGGGCGGATTTCTGTGATTTATGGGCTGTGGTTATAGTGGCGTTCATTGGGCAAACACTTCTCCCTTGGAGAGGATTTTGGAGACTTGCGGTTCGAGTATTCTTCTCTCGGCCAATTCCAGGGCCTTGGCCGTAATCACGATTACCGGCACCTCCGTGAATCGCGCGTCACCCCGCAAGCATTGCAGAAAGGCCAGTCCATCCATGACCGGCATTTGGAGGTCCAGGAAGATCACATCAGGATGAAAGCCCTCCAGCAAGGCCAGCGCCTCCTGGCCATGGCTGGCCGTCCTGAGTTCACTCACTTCGGATTCCAACCACGCGCTTATCAAGTTGCGGGCATCCGGGTCGTCCTCAACGATCAGGACCTTCCCAAGTTCATGAATGCCAGCTCGAAGATTGCGCTCAACACAGGCATTGAAATCAGTTCGAATGATGGGCTTGGTGAGCGCATCCACTGCCCCCAGAGAAATGGCCTTTCGCCGGTCCGCCACGATGCTGATTATGATCACTGGAATGTGGCTCAACGAAAGGTCTCTCCTGAGCGCTGATAGGACCTCCCACCCGCTTTTTTCCGGCATCATCAGGTCCAACGTGATCAGGTCGGGCTTTTCCTCTGACGCCATCCGCAACACCGCCGTCGAACAGGGGCAAGCGATGGCCTTGGCCCCAAGGTCATGGATAAACTGGCTTATCAACTCCCGCGCATCCGCGTCATCATCCACCACCAAGATCTTTTGGCCTGCTTTGACCGGCAGCGAGCGTGTTAACACCTCGCGATATTCCTCCACGAGGCTGGCAGTCATCACCCGCTTTTTCGGACCCGATTCCTTTTGGATAAAGGCGGTCAAGGATTGGTAAGTTCGGGGATGTGAAGGGGAGGGATTGGACGTGCTTGGCTGCGCGATTCCATTTCTCGCCGTCGATAAGCCCAACGGGGATGGGTCTAAGTTTGCGGCCTGGGCCGGCAGTTTGATGGTAAACACGCTTCCCTTGCCCTCTTGGCTCGTCACGCTCAAGGTTCCTCCCAGTAACTGCACGAGGGAGCGTGAGATGGTCAATCCCAAACCGGTGCCCCCAAATTCACGCGTGGTGCTGCTGTCCGCCTGGCGAAAGGCTTCGAATATCGTCTCCAATTTTTCCTGAGGGATGCCGATCCCGGTGTCTTCAATGCGCACGAGCGCCCCTCCTTCGGCTTCATCTAAAGGCGCCAATCTCAGCGTCACGCATCCCTGGCGGGTAAATTTGATGGCATTCCCCGCCAGATTAATCAGCACTTGGCGCAACTTCTGATCGTCCGTTTGGATAATTGCATCCGTGCCAGGCAGTTCCAGTTTGAGCGCAATGTTTTTGGCGTCTGCCTGGGGCTGTAACAGATCCGCCACTTCATGAAAAAGAGACGTCAGGCTTGACGGTCCGAAAGTGACCTCCATCCGCCCTGCTTCAATCTTCGACAAATCCAGGATGTCGTTAATTAAGTGAAGGAGGTGCTTGCCGTTCCGATGAATCTTTTCGGCGCGCTTCACGTCGGCCTCCTCCAAAGCGCCCACTTTATTTTTGAGCAGGATGCCGGAAAAACCAATGATCGAGTTGAGCGGGGTGCGCAATTCGTGGCTCATGTTGGCGACAAACTCACTGCGCATTTGATCCGATTTTCGCAGTTCCTCATTGGCCTTTTCCAACAATACCGACTGATGATTGATGGCTTTATAGCTCAAGGCGTTGTTTAAGCCGTTGGCCAGGGCGTCCACATGGTTGCGCAGGAACTCGACTTGCGCTTTGTCCGGCTTGGTAATACTTGCCAGGACCACCACTCCCAACGCGGCCCCTCGAAACAACAAGGGCATCCCATAGACACACCCGACTTGAACCTGCGCTATTCCCAAGTCTAATTTCGGCAATGCCGCCCCTGGGCCGGCTTCCACAAACAACCATTTTTGTTGCGTGAACACTTCTCCCGGCAGGCCATCCAGATGGTTCTCCTGGGCGATATGCTTGACCGCTGAACGATCCAAGCCTTGCGAGTTCAGGCACACTAAACGTCGCGTCGTTTCATCAAAGAGGTAAAAAGCCCCCAATTGCGCTTGGCCCGCGACCATGAGATGCGCGAGGGATTTATTCGCCAGGGTATTGATGTCGATGGACGCCAGGTCCGCCAGAAATTCCCCAAAACGAGTTTGACGATCGAAAGCCCCCGAGAGCTGTTCATTCTGGCGGTCCAGCGCTTCCTTGGATCTCACCAGTTCAGCCTGCGATCGTTCTCGTTCCTGGATTGAAGACTCGATTTGCCCGGCCATCGTATTGATTGCTTTGCCAAGCAAACCCAGGGCGTCTCTGGTCCCGCTGGCCGCCCGCGCCGTAAAATCTCCCTGGCCAATCGCCTCGGAAACTTTGGCCAACCGCTGCAAACCGCGGTTAATGCGATGGATTTCCAGCAGGCCCAAAACCATCATCAGGACGATCAGTCCCACTTGCACCCAAAGCCTGACTTGCTCATTTTCAAAATTAAATCGAAGCAGGACCGCTCCCAGCAGCAATGCGAACATCAGCCCAAAGAGGATTTGGGTCCTGGTCCTGATCTTGAATTTCTCCTGGCTCATGCCGCAGCTCTGACCGGATTGGAGGCGTGGGCATCGATAGCTTCGAGGAGCAACCGATCGTCTATGGGTTTGCTTAAATAGGCGTTGAAGCCGGCCGCGATTAGGTTCTCCTTATCGGATTTCATGGCATGAGCGGTCAGCGCCAGGGCGGGAATGTGTTTCAAACGCTCCTGGAGGCGAATCTGATGGAGCAGCGCCGTGCCATCCATGCCGGGCAACGAAATATCCAGGAGCAACAAGTCCGGCACAATTCCCCCCACTTTGGCGAGAGCAGCCAGTGCGGAAGGCCCGTCCGAAAAGCAGATGATATGGTAAGCATCGCCGATCAAGTCTCGAATCAAATCGGCGTTGTCCTGATTGTCTTCCACTAGAAATAGAGTTTTCATGCGCGTTGAACTGGGATCGCGATGGGCAGCCGGTTCATGCGACCCAACAGGAAGCAATATCCAAGCCGAAACGACCCTCGAAGTGCGCAATCGGGAGGGGCCATCCCCGGAGCAGCTAAGGGAAGGACGAGTTCCACGAGTCCCCATTTTACTCAGGAGATCAGGGACTTGTCCTTCCGAGCGTGATGCCGATTCGCTGCCACGTCAGATTGGTGGGGTTTACGGTTTAGAGCCTGTTTTAAAATTCCACGGGGCCCTGTTTTCGCGGAAAGGGCTGGATGGCGAGGCGCGACGAGGGACCTTATGTGGAACTCCACATAAGGGAGCTTATCCGCCAGCGATCTGTGACCGAGGAGCAACGAAGCCAGTCGGCGTACGAAAACCCTCGGGGCGGCGGGTCTTTTGTCTGCGGCCTGCGTTGACTCGGCCGTCACAGCCCGTGCGGGGAGGCTCCGGCCTCGCCGCCTTGGCCACAGCCAAAATCCCTCGCCGCAGGACCCCACGCAATTTTAAAACAGGCTCTAAGTGGGCTGAGGCGTAAATACGATGACGTCATCGTATTTGCGCCTCAGACCACTAAGGCTAAAAGCCTTCTCCCGCCAAATCTCTGTGACATTAGGTGAAGACACCCGTGCTCCACCTGAATAATTACGAATTCTCTGAATCCTCATCTTTACCAGGGCGGGGACATGGGATATGATTGCCTATTGAAACGGATCTGATGGTCGAAGGCGCATGAATCAACCAGTTCGATTACCCAGCAGCCTGAATCTTCCATTTGTGGAGGGATTGTACGAGGATTATCTCCACGACCCATTATCAGTGTCGCCCGAGTGGCGCCGCTATTTTGAAGTGATGGAAAATGGCGAGCATGCCATGGACCGGCCAAGGCTGGGACCCTCGTTGCGTCCGTCAGGTCTGTTTAGTCCGCGTGTCGAAAGCGGACCCCAGCCTTCTTTGGATGTGGCCGCCCAGTGCTTTGGCGCGGAGCGCGAGGCAGTGGTGGAACGAACCATGGCGGGCATGCAGGACCGGGTGGACCAACTTATTCGTTCCTATCGGTTCCGCGGACACTCGATTGCGCGGATTAATCCTCTTGGATTTCCGCGCTCCAAACGGCCTGAACTCGACCCCAAGCATTACGGCTTCACTGAAGCCGACCTGGAACGGCGCTTTTCGTGCCAGACCATGGCCTGTGATGGACCGCTGACGTTGTCGGAAATTCTGAATCGGCTCTGGAATACCTATTGCCGCTCGATTGGCGTGGAGTACATGCACATCGATGATTCGGCGGTTCGAAGCTGGCTTCAGGCCCGAATGGAATCGACCCAAAATCGCCTCCAGCTTAGCCGCCCCGAACAAGTGCGCATTCTTTCCCGGTTGACGGACGCAGTGACTTTTGAAGAATTCGTCCGGAAAAAATTTGTGGGCGCAAAAAGTTTCTCGCTGGAGGGATCTGAAAGCCTGATTCCACTCCTGGATTTGGCGATCGAGAAGGCCGGCGAACAGGGCATCGACGAAGTCGTCCTCGGTATGGCCCATCGGGGACGCCTGAACGTATTGGCTAACATCATGGGAAAAAATCCGAGCCAGATTTTCCGCGAGTTTGCCGATCCCGATCCGGAACTATTCATTGGCCGCGGGGACGTGAAGTATCATCTGGGCCATAGCACCGATTGGAAAGCCGCTTCAGGCAAAAACATCCACCTCTCGCTTTGCTTTAATCCCAGCCATCTGGAATACGTCAACCCGGTAGTGTTGGGACGCGTCCGGGCCAAGCAGGATCGCGCCGGAGACACCAGCCGGGCCCGCGGGCTGGCATTGCTCATCCATGGAGATGCCGCCTTTGCCGCGCAAGGCATGGCGCAGGAGATATTGAACCTGAGTCAGCTTTCCGCTTACACCATCGGCGGCACTTTACATGTCATCGTAAACAACCAACTCGGATTTACTACCAGCCCGGAGGAGGCTCGATCCACGACTTACGCCACCGACGTAGCGAAGATGCTCCAGATTCCGATTTTTCACGTCAACGGCGAGGATCCGGAAGCCGTGGCGCAAGTCGTCAAATTGTCGATGGAATTTCGTCAAGCTTTCAGACGCGACGTTGTCATCGATATGTATGGCTATCGGCGACTCGGCCACAATGAGGGCGACGAGCCGTCTTTCACTCAACCATTGCTTTACAAGGCCATTCAAAAACGAAAACCGGTTTCTGAGGGCTACTTGGACCATCTGCTGAAGCTTGGAGGATTGACGCGAGAAGAAGCCGGGGGAATCGCGGCTCGACGCCAGGAGGTCTTGGAAAAGGAACTTTCCAAATCGCAAAGCGCGCAGTACCAAAACCCTGATGAGGCCCTGCGCGGTATTTGGGCCCGGTTTACAGGCGGACCGGAACCCAAAGAAGAAGCAAAGACGGGGGTGGAGAAAAAACGGCTAGCTGAATTACTTGGTTCCCAGACGCAACTGCCGAAAGATTTCCATCCGCATCCAAAGATTAAGAAATTTCTCGAAGCGCGGAGCCAAATGGCCCTCGGTGAGGCGATGCTCGACTGGTCGGCGGCGGAAGCGATTGCCCTGGGGAGCATCGTGACCGAAGGTTGGCGGGTGCGCCTAACGGGGCAAGACACCGGGCGCGGGACTTTCAGCCAGCGCCATGCCGTTCTGCATGATTACGAGGATGGCCACACTTATATTCCTCTCCAGCACCTCTCGGCGGATCAAGCCCCCGTGGGGATTCATAACAGCCCATTATCTGAAATGGCTGTGTTAGGTTTCGAGTACGGTTACAGTCTGGATTATCCGGACGGCTTAATTATATGGGAGGCGCAATTCGGCGATTTTTTGAACGCGGCGCAGGTAATCGTCGATCAATTCATCGCCAGCGCCGAGGACAAATGGCGGCGCCTCAGCGGCTTGGTGTTGCTGTTGCCTCACGGCTTTGAGGGACAGGGGCCCGAGCACTCCAGCGCGCGTCTGGAGCGCTTTCTGGCGTTAGCTGCGGAGGACAACATTCAGGTCGTCTATCCCACCACCCCGGCCCAGTACTTTCATTGTTTGCGCCGGCAGGTGGTCCGTCACTGGCGCAAGCCATTGGTCGTGATGACTCCTAAAAGTTTGCTGCGCCATCCGAAAGCGCTTTCGCCGCTGGATGATTGCGCACAAGGCCAATTCCAGCGCTTTCTTCCGGATGCTCTGGCTCGGCCAGGAGAGTCAGTGCGGCGGATTCTTCTCTGCACTGGCAAAATTTATTACGACCTCGAAAAGCATCGCCAGGACTTAAAGCGGCAGGATGTCGCGATCCTTCGTCTGGAACAACTCTATCCATTGCATCGGGAGGAATTCCTTTCGGCGCTCGGCCCGTATAAAACCGGCACGCCAGTGGTGTGGGTGCAGGAAGAGCCCGAGAACATGGGAGCCTGGCGTTATTTGCGCGCGCCATTTGGAGAGACGCTGTTTTCCAGGTTTCCGTTCTCGGGCGTTTTTCGACCCGCCTCCGCAAGTCCCGCCACAGGTTCAGCCAACAGCCACAAACGAGAGCAGGCGCAATTGATCGAGGAGGCCTTTAAAGTTTGAGCAGGTTGGGCTTGCCAGCGGAAACAAGGCATTTACCCTGCGGATTGAATTATTGAAAGCTGGATTCTGTGGCAATTGAACTGAAAGTGCCGGCCGTGGGCGAATCCATCACGGAAGTGGAAATTGGCGAATGGCTCAAGGCCAAAGGCGACACCGTCAAAAAGGATGAGCCAGTGGTGACGCTCGAGAGCGAGAAAGCAACCGTGGAACTTCCTTCCCCGGTCGCTGGCACCCTGTCGGAAATCCTGAAAAAGAAGGGCGACACCGCCACCATAGGCGAAGTCATTGGGTTCCTGGAAAAACACGGTGCCCAGCCAAAGCCTCCCGAAACCAAGGAAGGGGGCGAGCGAAAAAAGCAGGGGACAATTCCCCGCGTCATGCCGGCGGCGGAACGTGCTTTAGCTGAACATGGTTTGCGGCCGGAACAGGTGCAGCTAACCGGCCCAGGGGGCCGGTTGCTGAAGGAAGATGTTTTAAAACAGGTTGAGGCGCGCGTTAGTGATTCCAAAGCAGAATTGCCATCGGTGGCAGCCTCCAAAGAGAAGGTGTTGGCGTCCGGCCTGGCGCAAGTTCCGGTTGACCGGCCGGAAGAGGTTGTTCCGATGACCCGTCTTCGGCGCACGGTGGCGGAGCGTCTCGTCGAAGCGCAAAACAGCATGGCTTTGCTGACCACATTCAACGAGGTGGACATGTCGGCGGTGATAACCCTGCGAAAAGACTACGGAGAAGCTTTTCAAAAAAAATACGATGTGAAGCTCGGGTTCATGTCCTTTTTCGTCAAAGCCTCCATCGAGGCGTTGAAGGCTATTCCGCAAGTCAACGCGGAGGTGAGGGGAACGGACATCGTTTATCACAATTATTATGACATCGGCGTGGCCATCGGCAGCGGCAAGGGCCTGGTAGTGCCGGTCCTGCGCAATGCCGAACGCCTCGGCTTTGGCGAAATCGAAAAGGCCATCGGCGATTTCGCCCGCCGTGCGCAGGAAAGCAAGCTCCAGCTCGAAGAACTGCGCGGCGGCACTTTCACTATCAGCAATGGTGGAGTCTATGGCTCAATGCTTTCCACGCCCCTTGTGAACCCGCCCCAAAGCGGCATTCTGGGGATGCACGCCATTCTGGAGCGGCCGGTGGCGCATGAAGGCACTGTGGTGATCCGGCCCATGATGTATCTGGCGCTGACTTATGATCATCGAATAGTAGATGGGCGGGAGGCGGTGACTTTCCTGAAGAGAGTTAAGGAATTGATTGAGAATCCAGCACGAGTATTGCTGGAAGTATGAATCCGACAGCCGTTCGCCCGAGCCGGCGCTAAACTCCTTTTGGGCAAGTGATGAGCCGACTCGCGTGGGCTGTGACGGGTCCAGGGGAAAAACGAAAACATGATGCCACCGCAGGAGCATGATCTAGTCGTGATTGGCGCCGGCCCCGGCGGTTACGTGGCCGCCATCCGAGCCGCGCAACTGGGTTTAAACGTTGCCTGCATCGAAAAGGAGCGGGCCTTGGGCGGCACCTGCTTGCGCATCGGATGCATCCCCAGCAAGGCTTTGCTTGAGTCCAGCGAGCTTTTTTTTCAAGCCCGCGAGAAGTTTTCCGCGCATGGGGTCAGGCTGCCTCAGGTCGAATTGGATCTGCCGGCTATGCTGCGACGCAAAGACCAAGTTGTGAACACCCTGACTAAAGGTGTTGAGTTGCTCTTCAAAAAGAACAAAATCACTCGCTACAGTGGTTCCGCGCGTTTGGCCGGATCGGGTTTGGTGTTGGTGAGCGGTGGGAACGAACAACTCGAGATTAAGGCCAGGAACATCCTCATCGCCACCGGCAGCAAGCCGAGCAGCCTGCCGGGAATCGCACTGAACGGCAGCCGCATCGGTACCAGCACCGAAGCCCTCGCTTACGAGGCCGTGCCCAGGCATCTCGTGGTCATTGGGGCTGGCTATATTGGACTTGAGTTGGGCTCAGTCTGGCAGCGGCTGGGATCAAAAGTGGCCATTTTGGAGTTCCTGGATCGAATCCTGCCCGGCATGGATGCCGAAATCGCCGGCGATGCCCAAAAGATTTTCCAAAAACAAGGGTTGGAGTTTCATCTCGGCTGCAAAGTAACAGCAGCGCGCACCGAGGGGGATGAGTGCGTCGTCGAGTACGAAGGCGGAAAGCCGCTTCATTGTGACAGGGTTTTAATGGCAGTGGGACGACAACCTAACACTGATGGCCTCGGACTGGACTCGATCTCAGTCAAGATGGACGAAAAGGGGCGCATTCAAGTGGACGAACATTTCGCCACTAACATCACCGGAATTTACGCCATCGGGGATGTAATTCGTGGACCGATGCTGGCCCACAAAGCTGAGGAGGAAGGAATCGCCTGTGTAGAGCATCTTGTCACCGGCTATGGCCATGTGAACTACAACGCCATCCCAGGGGTCGTCTATACTCACCCCGAAATTTCCGGCGTCGGAAAAACCGAGGAAGAATTGCAACAAGCGCAAATTCCCTTTCGGAAGGGGATTTTTCCGTTTCGAGCAAATGGCCGCGCGCTCGCACTCGGTCAAGTCGAGGGAAAAGTCAAAATCCTGGCTCACCGGGACACCGACCGTGTTCTTGGGGTACACATCATCGGGCCGCGGGCTGGGGATTTAATTGCCGAAGCTGCGACGGCTATCGCTTTCGGCGCGAGCAGTGAAGACCTGGCGCGCTGTCCGCATGCCCATCCCACTCTGGCTGAGGCTCTAAAGGAAGGGGCCTTGGCGGTCGATGGCCGGGCGATTCATCTGTAAGAGCGTATTTTAAAAACCCACGAACGCGCCGCGTGAGGGCACGCGGCCTACACGAAACGGCGGGAAATCGGCTCCTTTGTAGGCCCGGTCCCCTGACCGGGCGATTTTTAAAACACGCTCTAAGCTTGGCATCAGTTTTGGGGGAATCCACATCGCCACTACTTCGGCTTGCGTTCGCCGATGCCGATCTTTTCCAAGTCACGCCCTGTCATCCGAACGCGTTGCTTCGGGCCGTCAGGTAATCCTAAACGTATCGCCTGCGCGTCTTCGGACTCTGAATCGTGAGCCTGGGAATTGGATTCACCCCCGATAGACGCAACGAGAGAGACAAGTTTCGGCCAAGACGATTTCAATCAATTGCGGCAGTCCTGGCTTCAGACGGTCCCAAATCCAAGCGGCTATATTTTCGCTGGTGGGATTCTCCAGGCCGGGAATCTCGTTCAGATAGTAATGGTCAAGCTTCTCCATGATGGGTTTGAATGCCTCCGAAATCTCCGCGTAGTCCATCAGCCAGCCCAGCTTCGGATCGCATTCCCCCGCCAGGGCCACGTCCACTTTGAAACTATGCCCATGCAGCCGGCGGCATTTATGCGATGTGGGCAAATGCGGCAACAAATGGGCCGCTTCAAACTGGAATGTTTTTCGCAATTCGATTTTCATGGCTTTCTTCAACTTAAACAGTCTGACTTACAATCTTTCTCGCGGCCTCGTTCTCATTGCTCCCAGTTCGTCCAGGTGACCAGATCGCCCAGGGCGGGACGGCCATCATGCCGCCATGTCAAAGGCGGGTTCTGCATCTGCCCGAGAGGACAAACCCGCGTCACGCCCCAGCGGGCAAACTGGGTGGCCAATTCCAAAGATTTGTCCTCGGTCGCGGCAATTCCGACGGTGGAAACTTTTCCGCGGACATTGTCGGCCTTTTGAATGACCTCGGTCACATCACTTACGCCCTTTACATAGATGAAGCGGTTCAAACACGAAATCTGAAAGAGCGCGTCCGCCTCGTAGATCACGGTCCAGGCGGTGGAATCCTTGCTGGACCAAAGGCGTGTTCCAGGAGAGTGACCCGCCCTGACGGTATAAAAGTCGCGCTTCGAAGAGATGACCGCCGCAATTTCCACCGGCACTCCTCCACGCGGTTCGGTTGCCTCCCGGCTCTCCAATTCTTCGGCGAGCCACTCCGCAAATTGTTCCGCCGCCGCGCCCCCGCCATGCTCCACATAAATGACATGGGGTGAAAGGCAGCCGAGTTGGTCCCACGCGACCACGTCGGCAACCGCGCGCGCGACAATCTTCCTGGTGTTAAATCCCGACAACACTTCGCTCGCGACATAGCCAAAGCTGAGGCGATGTCCATAGCCGAAAAAGCGAGTATTGATTGGCAGAGCGCCCTGAATTGTTAACAGAGTCTCGTCGCTGGCGGCAGCGGTAACACAATCCGCTTCGTTGAACAGGACGGCTTCCAAATCGGGTCTGTGGCCGCCCCGCCACGTGGCAATCTCGAGGCACGAGGCCAGCTTCGGTTCCGCGTCGTAAAGAGAATGAGCGAAGAGGCGCGGCAACAATGAAGCGCCGCTGGCACATTTCACAAACTGCGCAGAACGCGTCAACAAGCCGAGCGCGATGCATAACAAAACTGGATTGGGAATGTTTCCAGCGGTGATATGAAAGAGTAACTCCGGTCCGTTCGCCATTGCCGCCTGTTGTATCCTTTCGTCGCCGCTGCTGGCCACCATGGCGTCCAGTCTTTGGGCATGGCCCAACTCCTGCACCAGGAGCGTATGCAGATTCTCTCGTGTCAATTGTTTGAAGAACAAATCGAGCCCATTTGCCAGAGTAGGCCCGCTAAAACCCGTCGCCGCCGGACCTTCCTCCAGGGCCATGCGGCGAAAGGGGAAATCCGGTTGCAGCCAATTCTCCGCGAGTTCGCTCAGGATATTGACCAAATTTTGTGTCGAGCGGCCGCCCAGGTATTGCTCGCGGTTTCGTTTCAGAGTCTGGCAGGCCTCGGCGATCATGGTCGGCGTCAAAGCCGCTTCGGGCGGGAGGTCGGCTAAGAAGTAATTGGGCCGGGTCATTCGAGCGGGGATTGTGGGGTGGGAAGCAAAGAGCGCGAAGGGTTGACGGGATGACCGGTTTCGGTGTGCTCCCGTTTTCGAATCGCGTGAAGGCAGGGCAACCCCAGCAACGAGACCAGGATCAGCAATCCAAGGAGGCCATAAATAAAATCATAGCCTTCGGGGGAATTCGCGACGCCACCCATCTTGTTCACCCATCTCCCGACCAGCCAGTGTGAGAGATTGCCCACCAGGCCGCCCACCGTAATGAAGAATCCGAACACTCGCCCACGCACTGCATCCGGCACCGCCTGCATCAAGGCCGCCTCGACCATCGGGTAGCTGGACATGAAGAAAAAACCATAAACCATAAAGGCCGGGAGCAGCCATGCTTTGGGTATGCGCGGAATAATGGCCACCACCGCCGCCGCCACGAGCAGCACCAGGCTGGCCCATCGCATTCGGGCGCGATCGCTCAGTCCGCCAAAGAGGGGATTGCTGACTGCGGACATTATGAAGATTCCGCTCAACGTCAATCCCGTGGCCTTGGGATCGAGATGGTGCGCCTTTTGGAGGAAAAGAGATCCGAGCGTGCCCATGCTCGCGCCAGTAAAGTCTCGCATGCTCAAGACGAAACTAGCGGTAATGAAGAGCAACCACAACGCAGGCGTTGGAAACATCCTTTCAGGCCGGGAAGGCGGCCCACTGGTGGGAAGCTGAGTTCGATGGGCCTGATCTTCCTCGGCCAACCAAGCGAACAGGATAGCGCCGAAAACTCCCAACAAGCCCAATTCCCGGACCGGCGCTCGCCAGCCCGCCATCTCCGCTCGCCAGCCGGTGTAAATGGGTCCCAGAAAAAATCCCGCGCTGGCTCCAATCGCCACCAGCCCAAGCGCTTTTCCGGTGCCCACCGGGAAGAGGCGGGCCACCATCGCGGTGGCCGCTGGATGAAAAAAGCTGCCCCCAAATCCTGCCACGATTACGCAAGCCACGGCCGTCGCATAATCCGGAGCGAAGGAGAGGCCGAAAAACCCCAGGCCATTGATAGCCAGTCCCCAGCCCAGCAACTTTTTGCGGCTGACCCGGTCCGCCAGCATTCCCATCGGGTAACTCGGCACAAAATAGGCCGCCATCATGATGGTTACCAGGAGCGTTGATTTTCCGACACTGGCCAGGTTTAAATCCTGCTGAATCAACAAAAACAAAGGCGCCAGCGCCACATGATAGATGTGCGTGAAGGCGTGCAGCGCGCCGCACAACCACAGCGTCCGCACCTTATGATTCACCGGCTCTTTCATGTCGCTATTACCCACAGGATTCGCTTCAAGTTATTTATCATTATTATGCGCCCGACGCCGGCTTGCCGGGGCAGAACCAGGAATTAACCCACCATGCGCGAGCATCCGCGAGGTTCCGCCAACTCGGCGCGTCCCAGCAATTCAAATCCTGCGCCGCGCCGGGTTCCTAAATCCTCCGTCTGGACAGCCAGGACGGAACGGACATTGGCCAAATCCACGACTCGAATCAAACCGGTTTCACCTTCGCTCATTTCCCGCCCTGTTTCCGGCGAGACCACTTGCCCGCGCGCCCAGGGTGGGAATCGGAAGACGCGTTCTCCATTTTGAACTTTCACCTCTGCCTCCGTGACTTCCTTATCATACGCTTGCGAGCTTAATTCACACATCCCGTATTCGCAGACAATGTTCTCCGCAGGGATTCCCAGATATTCTGTGATCAGCGAATGGAGTTCTCGTTTGATCAAAAAGCGAGAGCGCCCTTTGTAGCCACCCGTTTCGAGAGCCCGCGAACCGGGCGGTAGGGCAAAGCGAACATTGCACTCGGCCAGATGATCCAATAGATGCACGAAATTGAAAGCCGTGCCAAGCACCGTAACTGGCCGGTTCGCTCCGACAGCGTTAGCCAGCTCAATTTGCGCCTGCCTGGCATTCAATACCCACGCCCCATTAGAATCAAGTTGCCCGGTAAACAGCGATGTTGGCGCTGCCAAATCTCGTCGCACAGTTTCAAACATGTGGACGAGCGAGGAACGCGGCGCCAAAGAAGCATTCGGCGTCAGAAATATCATCCGCATCTCACGCCGCGACCATGGGCGGTCGGACAACAAATGAGCCTCGAACCAGGGTAAGAGCGAAGTTTCATACAGCGCCGTTGATTCAGCGTCATGATAGTTGCAGCTTGGGTTCTGGTCGGTTGTGCCGCTGGAGTGAAAAATGCTTGTTCGCTCTGCCGGTGCCAAACTGGTCAACGTCAATTCCTTAAAGGCGGAGGTTGGGATAGCGGGAATTTGCGTCCAAAGGGCCACCTTCGCAGGCAAGACTCCGCGCCGCTCACAAAAATGGCGGTAGGGCTCATTAAAAGCGAATTGAAGCCCAAATAATTCCACCGCTAATTCATCGAAAATCGAATCCGCGATGGTAGATGAACCTCCTCGTGAAGGAGCGGTCTTCGGCGCTGAGCGCTGAATGAATTCGCGCAGACGCCTTGTATAATCTGAAAATGTGAACCTGGTCATATGCGGTTTTAGTGTGCGCGCCGAAACGCACTCCGGCTGGTTTTCCGCAACAGCCGAAAGATTACTTAACCCGGCACGCAGGTCACCGCAAGTTTTTCTGCGGCAGCCAGAAAGTCTGGCCAGCCTCCTCAACGTACTGAAAGGGTTGAATCGAACTCCCAAGGGCCAGGAAGATCATCATCGAAAGATTTCCTTCCAAGATTGAGTTCCGGCTTTCCTGAAACGTTACCGAATTGAATTCGATGGAGCGCGGGTCTGCGACGCGCAGCTTCCCGTCTTCAGAGCCTGTTTTAAAATTGCGTGGGGTCCTGCGGCGAGGGATTTTGGCTGTGCCCAAGGCGGCGAGGCCGGAGCATCCCCGCAGCGGGCTGTGAGGGCCGAGTCAACGCAGGCCGCAGACAAAAGACCCGCCGCCCGGAGGGTTTTCGTACGCCGGCTGGTTTTGTTGCTCCTCGGTCACAGACCCCTGCAGGTATGCTCGCTCGTCGCGCTTCGCCATCCAGCCTTTTCCACGAAAACAGAACCACACGGAATTTTAAAAGAGGCTCTCAGCCTTCCGCCCGCCGTCTCCGGGTCGGTCAATGGTATTTGACATATTCAGGGTTTTGGCTACTGATTGGGCATGGCTCGCAAACTGAGAATCCAATATCCCGGCGCAATTTACCATGTGATGAATCGCGGGGATCGACGACAAGCCATTTTCGTGGATGATCAGGATCGAAGACTTTTTCTGGCCACGCTCACCGCATGTTGCGAGAAGACTGGTTGGCAAGTGCTGGCTTATTGCCTGATGACCAACCACTTTCATCTCGTAATCCAAACCCCTCAGGCCAATCTTGTGGAGGGAATGAAATGGCTCCTGGGCACTTATACCGGTCGGTTCAATCGGCGCCACAAGGAGTTCGGGCATTTGTTCAGCGGCCGCTACAAATCACTGGTCGTCGATGGCAGCGGGGGCGGCTACCTCAAAACGGTGTGCGATTATGTTCATCTAGGCCCGGTGCGGGCGAAGCTGCTGAATTCACGGCAGCCGCTCAAGAAATTTAGCTGGAGCAGTTATCCGCTGTATTTGGCGGCTCCATCGCAGCGGCCACCCTGGCTGCGGGTAGCGCGGTTGATGGGAGGGTGGGGCATATCCAAGGACAGCGAGGCGGGAAGGCGAGCTTTTGCGCGAGGGATGGAGAAGCGGCGGGGGGAGGATTTGGACGAGGAATTCCAGCCGGTGGAGCGGGGGTGGTGCCTGGGGGATGAGGAATTTCGACAAAAGTTGTTGGAACAAGTGTCCTCCAAGGGGGGGGTCAGTTACTACGGAGAACTTGCCCAGGAAGTGGCGGAGATGCAGGCGGAGCGGCTGGTAAAGGAAAACCTCAAACGAATGAAATGGAACGAGAAGGATTTGGTGACTCGCCGGAAAGGAGACAAGTCCAAGGTGCGGTTGGCGCATGGAGTGAAGGCGAAGTCGACCGTGTCGCTGATCTGGATTGCGAAGCGTCTAAAAATGGGTAGCCGCGGGTATTTGGCCTCGTTACTTTACCGCTTCGGAAAAGCGCGCAAATAGGAAATATGCCAATACCATTTTTCATCCCTGACCGCCTTCTGATCGCATAACCGTCTTCCCTCGAATCCCCTAATGCCTGGGTAAATAACGATTGCTCACTTAGCCCCGTGAGGGGACCGGGCCTACAAAGGAGCCGATTTCCAGCCATTTCGTGTAGGCCGTGTGCCCTCACGCGGCGCGTTTATGGGTTTTTAAAACACGCTCTTAATAAACCCGTTTCACGCTCCTGAAGGGTGGAGATGAGGGTCTCTGCGAAAAAAGAAAAATCCTGGAAGGCTCGGATAGCCTCGGTTTACCTCGGGACGCGGCCTTGGGGGGGGTCACAAAAGCAAAGGCCCCGTCCTCCGTAAGGCGCTAACCACAAGGGGTGGTGGATGGTGTCCTGGCACACCACAACGGTCCCCGGGGGTTCCTTGGAAGCAGTGCTCCAGGGGTAAGGCCGGTCTTGGCGGCATGAAAGAACCTGGCCACGGCAATGATGGTGGTGGTTTGCGCGCGCCAGGCCATCGTAAGCACCGACGCCCATTCCTCAGCCGATTTCGGCAAAGGCGGCGCCTCGCCCTGCCGAGGCCGTGAGACCCCTGAACCGTAGCAGCCGATGTGAATCGGCTCTGATCTTTCCGGGGAAAATAGTGAGCCGAGTCAACGCAGGCCGCAGACAAAAGACCCGCCGCCCGGAGGGGTTTCGTACGCCGACTGGCTTCGTTGCTCCTCGGTCGCAGATCGCTGGCGGATATGCTCCCCTCGTCGCGCCTCGCCATCCGGCTTTTTCCCCGAAAACAGGACCCCACGGAATTTTAAAACAGGCTCTTAGCGGAGCTTTGCGGACCTGGGAGCGAGACGGCGGCTTTTACGGTTTGAGCACAATTTTGCCGGTGAGGGCGCCGCTTTTCCCGATAGTGCTTTCTTCCTGCAAGCGGTGCGCCAGGACAATTTCTGAGAGCGGGAGAACGCGATCGATGTTCGCTTTCAGTTTTCCTTCCCTCATCCATCGGTTGATGTCCTCGGCAGCGGCGCGCTGTTCGTCAGGGCTGGCGTTGAACATGACGAAGCCGTGCACCGAGCAGCCCTTTAAATAGAAAGGCCCTACTGGAAACGACGGACGGGCTTCCCGGCCGGCCATCAAAATCATTCGACCGCGCGGCGCCAAATGAGAAACGGCGCGGTCGAGATCTGGCTCGCGCACTGTTTCCCACCAAACGTTCACTCCCTGGGGAGCCAAAGACTTGATGGCGGCGTCCACATTTTCCGTTTTATAATTGATGGCGAGGTCGGCGCCGAGTTGGCGGACACGCGCCACTTTTTGATCACTCCCGGCGGTGGCGATCACACGGGCGCCCAGAGCTTTCGCCATCTGCACGACTGCGGACCCAACTCCGCCTGAGCCACCGCTGACAAAAAGGAATTCATTGCGTTGCAATTTTGCCCGTCCAACCAAACCCAGATGCGCAGTGATGCTCACCAAAGCAAGGGCGGCGGCTTCTTCGTCAGTCACGCCGCTGGGTATGGGATAGAGCCAATCCTCATCCACGGCGGCGAATTCAGCGAAAGTGCCCTGGCGGCCAAGCAAGCCTTGGTTACTGCCCCACACCCGGTCACCCGATTTGAAGTGTCTCGCTTGAGGTCCCATTTCCGCGACCGTTCCCGCCAAGTCACAGCCGAGGATAAAAGGAAGCGGCAGTTGCGCAGGAATGAGACCGCCGCGAATGTAAGTGTCGATTGGGTTGACGGATACCGCCGCCACTTTCACGAGGCATTGGGAAGGCGCCGTCGTCGGTGTGGGCAAATCTCCGAAGACAATGGTTTCCGGCGGACCTGTGCGATTGATGTACGCAGCTTTCATGAAGAATTCCGTTCGAGTTTATTCTGGTTCCTCCTCCGGGCCAGACGATTTTTAATAAACCAGGCGATCCCGGCCAGGATGAAAGCCGCCACAGCATAATCCACTTGATGTGAATACTTCTGCACGATTGACCAATGGTCTCGCAGTTGCATCCCGCAAAAAAGGAGAAACGTGTTCCAAAGAGTCGCGCCGACGAGAGTGGCAAGCAAGAATGGCCAGAGCGGCATTCGGCCAATGCCGGCGGGAATGGACACAAAGTGCCGGACCACCGGAATAAACCGGCTGATGAAGAGGGTCACCACCCCGCTGCGACGCTGAAAAAAACGCTCGGTCCGTTCCAGGTCGTGGACATTCAAGAGGAGGTATTTCCCGACCCGCAACACGAACGGCCTGCCCCCGTAATACCCCATCAGATATGAGAGAGAGGAGCCCAGAATCGAGCCCAGGCTGGTCACTAGAATCGCGCCGGCAAGGCTCCATTTGCCATCGGCGACCAGAAAGCCAACGAAGGGCATGACAGCCTCGCTGGGGACGGGCAGGATCATACTCTCCATGGCCATCAACGCGCCGGCTCCGGCGTAGCCAGCCACTTCCAGGCAGCGGATGGCCCAACTTGAAATGAGTTCTGTAATCATGCTTTCCTACCCGGTTTTGCTTTCCAATTGGCCAAGGTTTGCACCGCGTTCAGAGCGACAGTGTGGTCTGATACCCATGAAAGCTGCAATCCTTTACGGCAAAC
This sequence comes from Verrucomicrobiota bacterium, assembly GCA_038228235.1. Taxonomy (GTDB): domain Bacteria; phylum Verrucomicrobiota; class Verrucomicrobiia; order Limisphaerales; family JBBRPK01; genus JBBRPK01. Next base: position 8,883 of record JBBRPK010000042.1, on the reverse strand, counting down.
AAGATGGACGAGTGGAAGAGGCAAAGTTGTCTCCACTCTAACCCGGCTTGTTCGACGATGCGGCGGACATCCCGACGACTACCGAGCACGCGTTCTATGGAGACCTCATCGTCGAGCGTTTCAGAGAAGATCAGGTAGTTGTGGAAATGGCTGACGACCCAGAATCGCAACCGGGCATGGCGGGTTTCCCAACCCGGATAGGGGCCCAATTGAGGGTATTCGGCGAGCGGAGCCAGCGCTTTTCCCGACTCGGTTTTGAAGCGCTCGGCCGCGGCGGGATTTCGGGCGGCGATGAGGGCATAGATGTGTGACAGGTCTTCTTCGGCCCGCTGGCTTATCCGAGCCTTCATCCCTTGATCTTGACGAAAGCACGGCCACGTTTCCAGATTTGGTCCAGGACTTTTGGGGTTAGCGCCCGATGCGGACTTCCTTTTCCCGCCTGGATGCATGCGTCAAACTCGTCGGGGTGCTCGGGCAGCGCATAGGCTTGAAGAATAAGGAGTTTGCCGCCTCGGACGATAACGGTGGGCTGTCCTTTGATGGCCGCGTCGGCCAGATGGCCGAGTTTGCTCTTGGCTTGGCTGACAGTGCAGGTCTTCATGCGGTCTCAATTTGGTCTGGATTTGGTCTGCTGTCGATACAGCGGCATCAGAATCCAATCATAGACACGAATGAACACGGATTTAGAGAACGGCATCGGAGGGGAAGTGTGGCAGAAATATGGAGGGGCAGAAAAATGATTTCTTTTTCATCTTTTTGCCCCCCTCATTTTTCTGCTTAACCGTGTAATCATGCTGTTACCTGGGCAGTTTTTCTTTTCAATTGTCCGATGCTTGCGTCATGTTCAAAGCGTTAATGTGGTGTGTTAACCATGAAAGCTGCAATCCTTTACGGCAAAGAAGATGTGCGAGTGGAAGAGGTTAACCCGCTCCCACTCCAACCCGGCGAGGTGCGGATCGGCATCGAAGCGGCGCTGACTTGCGGCACGGACCTGAAAGTTTTCAAGCGGGGCTATCATGCGAAAATGATTGTGCCTCCCGCCGTTTTTGGGCATGAGTTGGCAGGGGTCATTTCAGAAGTCCAAAGTCCAACCTCGGATGGGCAAAGTCCCTGGCGAATCGGTGAGCGCGTAGTGGTCGCGAACTCCGCGCCTTGTGGCCGGTGCTATTTCTGTGCGCAGGGCCAGGAGAATCTTTGTGACGATCTGACTTTTCTGAACGGCGCTTACGCGGAATCCATCGCGGTCCCGGCGCGTCTGGTCGAAAAGAATCTCTTGCGCTTGAAGCCGGCAACTTCGTTCCGGGCCGCCGCCCTAGTCGAGCCGTTGGCGTGCGTCATTCAAGGCGTGGAGGATGCGCGGCTGCGCCAAAAACAACGGGTTCTGGTCATTGGCACCGGTCCAATCGGCCTGCTTTTTGTTGCGGTGGCCAAAAATTTAGGGTGCGAGGTTTTGGTCGCCGGGCGCGGCGAGGGCCGGCTCAAAACCGCTCGACACCTTGGCGCCAGCCAAATCATTGATGTGACCGGGCGGGAACTTTTGAGCGGGGCGGATTCTCAAATCGGCGCCGCCCCCGATGTGGTAATCGAAGCGGTGGGAAAGCCCGAGACTTGGGAAGCAGCGCTCGCATCGGTACGAAAGGGCGGCGCAGTGAATTTCTTTGGTGGTTGTCAGGCAGGGACAAAGATTTCGCTCGATGCTTCGCAGATGCACTATTCAAGCCTAACGCTGGTGGCCAGTTTCCACCACACCCCGCGCGGCATTCGGCGGGCCCTGGAATTAATCGAGAGCGGAATCATTTGCGCCGATGACTTTGTCGATGGCGAATGCGCCCTCAGCCAACTGCCGGAGTTATTCCGCTCGATGGCAAATGGAAACCGGGCGGTAAAGACCTTCATCCGAGTGCATGAGTAAGAGCCTGGTTGACCACAGTCACGGCTGGACAATTCCCATGAAGCCGCCGCAAATTCCCCCTATGGCAGCGAATTTTCTGGGCATCGAGATTGGTGGGACCAAATTGCAAATCGTCGTCGGGGATGCGCGCAAAGTCCAGACACGTCATCGGTTTGAGGTGGAGCGACTGGGTGGGGGCGCGGGCATCCGGGGCCAGATCGAGGGAGCCATCCGCCCGTTATTTTCAGCTTCGCCGCCGCTCGCTGTGGGGGTGGGTTTTGGCGGGCCGGTGGATTGGCGAACGGGCCGCATCTGCTGCTCGCATCAAGTTGAGGGGTGGTCGGAGTTCGAGTTAGGCCAATGGCTGTGGACTCTAACCGGGGTTCCGGTGCGAGTGGATAACGATGCTAACATGGGCGCCCTGGGCGAGGCGACGCGCGGCGCAGGCATCGGATTCGACCCGGTCTTTTACGTGACTCTCGGCAGCGGTGTCGGGGGAGGGTTAGTGGTGGAGGGCAAAATTTATCATGGGGCCAAGCCGGGCGAAGCGGAGATCGGGCACTTGCGGCTGGACAGGAGGGGAAGCACTTTGGAGTCGCGCTGTTCCGGTTGGGCCGTCGATGCAAAAATTAGAAAACTTAAGACCAGCGGCTCGACCAGTCTGCTCAGCCAGCTCACCCGCGGCGCAGAGGGCGGGGAAGCCAGGCACTTAGCCCGCGCCTTGGAGGAAAAAGACTCATCAGCCCATCTCATTCTTAAAGAGACGGCGGAAGATTTGGCTTTTGGACTTTCCCACGTCACGCACTTGTTTCATCCGGAACTGATTGTCCTGGGCGGTGGATTGTCCTTGGTTGGTGAGCCTCTGCGGTTGGCCGTGGCGCAGGCCTTGCCCCAATTCACGATGGAAGCCTTCGCCGGAGGCCCCCAAGTCCGTTTGGCTGGCCTGGGCGAAGATGCGGTGCCAGCAGGGTGTTTGATCGCGGCGCAACAATTGGCGGAGCCAATCGCCAGTTGAGCATGGTTCTTTCCGGCATGCGGGGCCAAACGCATGATTGTTTGCATGCGGGTGCATAATCCTCAAGCGGCCGGAAAATGAACCGCAAAGCACGCAGAGAACGCAAAGAAAACCTGTGAGCTGCGTAAATTTGCCTGGTCGCAAGACGCGGCGACCCGCGGGAGCATGGCCACGTTCCTCTTTTCCGCTCTCTCTGCGTTCTTTGCGGTTTAAGTCGTTTGGGTTCAATCGCCGAAGGATCCTGTCCTGCGCTCGGCAAAAAATCAATTTCCGGCTGTCATTTGGCCTCGGGCTCCCGGATAATTCGACCATGAAGAATTGGATAAACAATTATCTGCAAGGGCAAAAAGCGGCGCTGGATTCAATTCCTGTCCAGGCGGTGGAGGAATTGATTGGCAAATTCAAGAAGGCGCTCGCGGAAGATCTTCAGATTTTTGTTTTTGGCAATGGTGGCAGCGCGGCCAACGCCTCCCATTTCATCACCGACCTGGGCAAAGGAGCCTCAGACAAATTAGTGAAACGATTTCGCTGCCTTTCGCTCAATGATAATGTGAGTTGGATGACAGCGCTGGGAAACGACTATTCGTATCAGGACATCTACCTGCGCCAGTTGATGAACTACGGCCGAACGGGCGATCTGGTTTTGGCTCTGAGCGTTAGCGGCAGCTCCCCCAACGTTGTGCGGGCGACGGAATGGGCCAAAGGGAATGGATTGTCCACCATCGCGTTGGTCGGGGCCAAACGAGGCAAGCTTGCAACCATTGCCGAGCAGGTTATCGTCATCGACTCCACTCATTATGGCCGGGTCGAAGATGCGCAAATGGCCATTTGCCATATGCTTTGCTACGCCTTTATCGAGAATCCCCTCCTGGGAGAGCTGTAGGGCTGCACAGAAAGACGTTCATCGATAGGCCACTTGAAATCAGCAGTGTCCCCCAGCAGATGAAGCGTTCGCGGTCTCGTTTAGGTCTGACGACTTTCACCGTCCTCACACTGCTCATTTGTTTTTTTGCTTTGCGGGTGGTGCTGTTTTTTCAGTTCAAGCCGGAACCCCCCATGTCCGGGCTGGAAATTGTGAAAGCCTTTCTAGTCGGATTTCACCTCGATCTTTTCGCGGCGCTGGGCTTGGCTTTGCCTTTCTCGATCTGGCTGGCGCTGGTTCCGGACACGTGGTTGGGCGCAGCCTGGCACCGCCTTCTGTTTCAGACCATTTTTTTCTTGTTTTGGATGGTCCAGGTTTTCGTGATCTTCGCCGAATTTTATTTTTTTGAAGAGTTCAAATCACGTTTCAATACGGTAGCGGTGGACTATCTGCTTTACCCGAGCGAGGTTTTTGTAAACATTCGAGATACTTATCCCCTGGGTTGGGTCCTCCTTGCGTGTTCTGTGGCCGCCGCCTCTTTGTTGGCGCTCTCACAGAAACTGCTACGCCACGATTGGGAAACGCCCCTCTCAAGAAAGTCGCGGTGGACGCACGTCCTCAGGGTGTTGATCCTGATGGTCTTGCTGGGCTTTACGATTCGTCCGAACGAAGCCCGGTTCAGCCAGGAACGGGTCATGAATGAAATCGCCAACAATGGACAGCGGGCCTTTCTCAGCGCCTTCCTGACGCGCCACCTGGACTATGGAGCTTTTTACCAGACCATGCCCGGGGCGGAAGCTTTCGAGCGGGCGCACCGTTTGTTAACCGAGCCCAGGGCGCGATTCACTTCTCCTCAGGCTTCGCTCCAAAGATCCATCGCCGGAGACCTGGCGCTGCCAAGACTCAACGTAGTCATCTTTTTGGAGGAAAGTTTGGGTTCAGAATTCTGGGGCTGTTTGGGCAGAAGCAACTCGTTGACGCCGGAAATGGACCGTCTGGCGGGCGCAGAAGGTCTGCTGTTCACCAACCTTTATGCTTCCGGGAACCGCACGGTGCGCGGGTTTGAGGGGGTGCTCTCGTCATTTCCTCCACTCCCCGGAGATTCGATTGTCAAACGCGATCGTTCGCAAAATGTCGAAACAATCGCGCGGGTCTTGCAGCGCGATGGTTACCAGACAATTTTTTTGTATGGAGGACGAGGGATGTTTGACGGTATGCGCTCCTTTGCGCTGAACAATGGCTACGATCGGTTCGTGGAGCAACAGCACTTCGCACATCCTACGTTCAAAACGATTTGGGGGGTGTGCGATGAAGACATCTTCCAGCGATCTCTCGAGGAATTTCGAGCCTTGTCTGACACTGGCAGACCGTTCTTCGGCACCATCCTCTCGGTTTCAAATCACAAACCTTATACCTATCCCCCGGGTCGAATCCCGGAAGACCCGTCCAAACGGCAACGCAACTACGCCGTGAAATACTCCGATTATGCATTAGGTCAGTTTTTTCGAGCGGCCAGGAAAGAGCCTTTTTATACCAACACGATTTTCGTCGTGGTGGCCGATCATGGAGCGCGGGTTTATGGCAGCCAAAGCATCCCCATTCACTCGTATGAGATTCCGCTCCTAATCATTGGACCCGCAGTGGTGAAGGCTCCCCGCCAAGTGCCCTATCTGGGCTGTTCGCTGGATGTGGCCCCGACCGTGTTAGGCCTTATGGGCCGCCCGTACGAGAGTCTTTTCTTCGGTCGAGATTTGATGAACTCTCCTGGCCAGGAGGGGAGGGTTCTGCTTAACCATAATCGAGACATCGGCTTGTTCCGGCAGGATCATTTGATCGTTTTAGGAATCAATAAAACCGTGGAATATTATCATGGAAATCCCAAGGCTGAATCCATGCGGCGCATTTCCGCCCCGGACTCCCTGGATCTAGAATTGAAGCAGGACGCTATCTCTCTCTTCCAAATGGCTGACGATCTTTATACTCATGAAAAGTACGCAGTGGGCCACTAACAGGGTTAGCCCTGCCGTGAAGACAAACGGCATTGCAAACATTAACGATTCTTGAGGTTGGAGCCGCAACATTTTTTCTACCGCAGATTACCACAGACCCAAACGGATGGGATAGAAACGAATGTTTGGGGGAACTTGCGCTCCTCTTTCAGAGCATCGCGGCCTAGCATGACTCAGCGATCATCTCGACGCGTCGGGATGGGGATGCTCCGGCCTCGCAGCCTTACCCACAGCCAAAACCCTTTGCCGCAGGACCTCAGGGAGTTTCAAAATAGACTCTTAGAGCGTGTTTTAAAAACCCACGAACGCGCCGCGTGAGGGCACGCGGCCTACACGAAACGGCAGGAAATCGGCTCCTTTGTAGGCCCGGTCCCCTGACCGGGCGATTTTTAAAACAGGCTCTTAGCCCGCCGAATTGAGTTCTTTGAAATTGTTTTCCGCTTCCCGGTGACCTTGTTCGGCCGCTTTGCGGTACCATTTGATAGCTTGCACATAGTCTCTAATTGTGCCGCGTCCATCGCGGTAGAGATGCCCAAGCTGGAATTGAGCTTCGGCTTCACCTTGCTCAGCAGCTTTGCGCAACCATAATAACGCTTCGCTGTCGCACTGCGTGACTCCGTGCCCGTTCATATATTTGTGTCCGAGGGCAAGTTGGGCGCGGGCATCTCCCTGGAAAGCGGCCTTCTGATACCATTTGACTGCCTCTGCGCTATGTTGAAAGGCCTCTCGGCCAGATTCACACATAAGACCTAGAACGTACTGCGCGCTCGCGTCACCCTTCTCTGCTTTGGCTCGGATATGGGCCTGGCTGGTGAAGCGGTATTCCTCTTTAATCCAATTAACAACTCGCAGAAACAATCGTTGCGCAAACTTTTGTTTGCGCATTCCGGAAGTCTCGACCGTCAGCGTACTCACAATTATCAATCGGCAGGCTGGGACGAAGACTCAAATATCTTATTAACCAACTTGACATTTACACCCTTTGAGCCTTACTGCCTCCTATATGGCAAATGCACTATCAAACATAACTGCAACACAACTAAGACGGGCGCTCGCAATTAAAGAGCGCGTGGAAACATTGGAAAACGAGCTGGATCAGATATTTGGTTCTTCATCCGGACTTTCGTTGCCGGAAGATGGGACTCCCAAAAGAGGCCGAAGAAAATGGAGCGCCGCGTCCAAGGCCCGAGCTGCCTCCTCCCAGAGCGCGCGCTGGGCCACGCAAGCAGCCCCAGGTTTTGCGCTTTCACCAGCCCGGAAAGCTCGCGGGAGAGTGAGCGCGACCCGCCATGCCCGCCTCTCAGCCGCAGCCAAAGCCAGGTGGGCCAGGGCAAAAGCCGCCGGGAGAACCTCACTCTAGCTTTCTGTCTTACCTGCTTTCGTCTGCCGTTGTGACGGAGTTGGCAGTGCGGGGGGGTTATGGACTGGTGCGGATGTTTCAACAGACATCCGCCCCTTCCGAACGGAAGGACCTTCACTGTTGCCCAGATGCGTACCTGAACGACTATGCCAATTCCGGTCATTAGTGTCGTTCAGATGCGCGAGTGGGAACATGCCACATGGGGTTCCGGGCAAACGGAAGAGGCGGTGATGCGGCTGGCGGGACTCGCCGTCGCTCGCGCAGCCGCGAAACTAACAGGGCCGGGCGACTGCGTGCTGGTGCTGGCGGGGTATGGCCATAATGGCGATGATGCCAGATTCGCCGCCGAATCCGAATTGCTCGCTCGACGGGATGCGCATTTGGTTCGGGTTCGGGACCCAGAAGCGGCGATGGCTGAGATCGCTCCGTTGCTTCAGAAGCAGCCGGCTCTGATTATCGACGGTTTGTTTGGGATTGGCCTGAACCGGCCGCTCTCGGCACCCTGGATCAAGCTCATTCGAGAAATCAACCAGACAGCCTCCCCCATCCTGGCTGTGGATGTTCCTTCGGGGCTAAATGCGCAAACGGGCGAGCCATTGGATGATGCCATTCACGCCACTCACACCATCACGTTCGGGGCTGTCAAAGAGGGTATGCTTAAGACAAGCGCGTCAACTTTCATCGGGCGACTCGAAGTAGCAACAGATATCGGGCTGGTCCCTTGCCCTTTCAAGACTGGCCTCAATTGGAGCATGGCGCAGGATTTTTTGCGCTATCCCCCGCCCCGCCCAGCCACCGGACATAAGGGAACCTTCGGACATCTCGTCCTCATAGCGGGTAGTCTCGGTTACCATGGCGCATCCGTGCTGGCGGCTCGCGGAGCGCAACGGGCGCAACCCGGATTGATCACTCTGTTGACGGCTGAGAATGTTTATCATCCGGTGGCCGGACAATTGCAATCCGTCATGGTCCGGCCCTGGGCCGCAGAAATGGAATTGCCTGATTCCTGCACCGCTGTCGCCATCGGCCCTGGACTGGCCTCTTGCGATTTGCCGGAAGCTGTTAGAGAGCAGACACGCCTTCTTTGGAGAGAATCCGCGCTGCCGATCATCGTTGATGCCAGCGCGCTGGAGTGGTTGCCAGCGGGCGCAGTCCCTCAGCGTGCCGTGCGGGTCATCACGCCTCATCCAGGGGAAGCAGCGCGCTTGATTCAATCGAGTGCCGCAGAAGTGCAGGCAAATCGGCGCGCCGCCGTTGGCAAACTCTCCCGCCGCTTCGGCAATTGCGTTGTTGTTTTAAAAGGAAATCAAACCCTCATCGGACGAGACGAGGGGAATTGCTTTATCAATTCCTCGGGCAACTCTTTTCTGGCGCAAGGCGGCAGCGGCGACTTGCTGACGGGCTACCTTGGGGGATTGCTGGCCCAGCCCAGCCTGCAAACTGATCCCCTCAAAACCATCTGCTACGCCGTCTGGCAGCATGGCACCGCCGCCGATGCACTTTTGGCCGCCCGCCCCAACTGGACAGTGGAAGATTTGTCGGGTGTGTTAGGAAGCGTCGGCGCTGGAGTGGCTTAACGGGCGATTGGAACGCCTCAGACCACTAAGAGCGTGTTTTGAAAATGATTTCACGGCGTGTTAGCCAGGCGCCGAACCATGAGACGAATCATGCAAATCCGAATCATGGCCTCACTATGATCCAGTCGAACCTCATAGTCACGGCAAAGCCGTCGCGACTTACAGAGCC
>JBBRPK010000041.1:0-39128 GCA_038228235.1 Verrucomicrobiota bacterium | reverse complement strand
CGGCCCCCCCCCCCCCCCCCGCCCCCCCCGCGGCCCCCCCCCCCCGCGCCTGGGGGGGGGCCCCCCCCCCCCCGGCGGTGGGCCTGTGGCAGGGGGGGGCGCGCCCCCCGGGGCGCGGCCCCCCCACCTTCAGCTTTGAACCCATGTCTCCGGAGGATTGGGTAGCTGTTCTCTGTGAAGGATGGAAATTTGCCGCCCGCCTCACGCTTTGCGTTCCTTGATTGACTGCATAATGTCCATAATGACCTCAGCTCGCGGTTTGACGCCGACATTGCCCTTGCCGTGGATTCGCACGGAGACGGCATGGGCGTCTTGCTCTTTCTGGCCAATGATTAGCATGGTGTGGACGCGAGCTTCTTCGGCGCGGAGGATGCGTCCCTGGAGCTTATCGTTGCTGAACTCCAGCTCGGCGCGAACCATTTGGCCGCGAAGTTCGTTCACGATGCTTTTGGCGTAATCGAGTTGTTGATCGGTAACGGGCAGCACCCGAACTTGATCCGGCGCAAGCCAGAGCGGAAAATTGCCCGCGTAATGTTCGATGAGAAAGCCAATGAACCGTTCGTGTGTGCCTAGCGGAGCGCGGTGAATGCAGAGTGGTGTCTTATCCGTGTTGTCCTTGTCGCGATAAACCAGTCCGAATCGCTTGGGCACGGCGAAATCGACTTGGTTGGTCGCCAAGGTGAATTCCCGGCCAATGACGCTCCAGACCTGCACGTCAATTTTCGGTCCGTAAAAGGCCGCTTCATTGGGAACCTCCACGTAGTTAATGCCTGACTTCTGGAGAGTTTCCCGGACCATGTCTTCGGTCTGTTTCCAGAGATCGGGTTCGTTCACAAACTTGGCATTGTCGCCAGTTAAACGCGCCGGATCATGGGTGCTAAAGCGCATCACGTATTTTTCGATTCCAAAAATCTTGAAATACTTCAGGTACATCTCGTTTACCGCATTGAACTCCTCGGCAAACTTCTCCGGCTGACAGTAAATGTGCGCGTCGTTCATGTTCAAACTGCGCACCCGCATGATGCCGAAGAGTTCCCCCGATTGTTCGTAGCGATAGCAGGTGCCGTATTCTGCCAGACGTAAGGGCAAGTCGCGATAACTGCGCGGTTCCGCCGCGTAGATGCGGTGATGATGCGGACAGTTCATGGCTCTTAAGTAGTAACGGGCCACTTGCTCGGTGCTCCTAACTTCCATTTCGCGTTCAACTGCTTCCACCGCCTGCTCCTTCTTGGCAAAAAGTAAATTTTTTATCTCCTCCTCGGGTACGCCTTCCTTGTGAAGCCTCGGTACTTCGCTCACTAGATCTAATCCTTCCTTGACGACCCTTTCCCTTTTTTCAACCGTCAAGGCTTTCTCCTGTTCCAAGTTCCTTACTTCGCCAGGTTCCAGCCTGAGGCTCATCGGAGGAAACATTGACTGTGCGTACAAACGCGGCAGGTGCCCACTGGTTAGATACATCTTCTCTCTCGCTATGTGGGGCGTCTTCACCCGCACATAGCCGGCAGCAAACTCAGTGTCTTTCGCAAGCTTCTCCAGTTCCTCGAGCATCGCGCCGCCCTTTGGGAGCCAAAGCGGCAGCCCAGGGCCAGTATAATCCGGATCGAGCGCGAACAATCCCATCTCGGCTCCGATTTTGCGATGGTCTCGCCGCTTTGCCTCTTCCAACATTTTGAAGTAGGCCTCCATCTCGGTCTTGTTCTTGAAGGCGGTGCCGTAGATGCGCTGGAGTTGGGGATTGCGCTCGTCGCCTTTGTAGTAGGCGCTGGCGACGTGCGTGAGCTTGAAGGCGCCGATATTCCCAGTGCGCATGACGTGCGGACCGGCGCAGAGATCGAGAAAATCGCCATTCCGGTAGTAGGTTATTTGCTCGCCTTCAGGAATGTCATCGAGGTTGCCAAGCTTGAACTTGCTCGGCGCGGGCCGCTCACTGAGCGCCCCCAAGCGGCCACTTTGCGCGTCCTTCATCGCCTGTTCACGAGCCACGGCAAGCTTCTCGAAGACGTGGTTGGCTTTGATTTCCCTTTTCATCTCCTCCTCGATCTTAGGGAAATCGTCGGGACTAATGCGGTGAGGCAAATCGACATCGTAATAAAAGCCATTTTCGACCGGCGGCCCTGCGGCAAACTGGGCTTCGGGCCAGTGACGAAGAATGGCCGTGGCCAGCACGTGCGCGCAGGAATGGCGGACGCGCTGCAGGTCGGTCATTTTCTGGCGGTCGTCCAGCGTTTTACGTTCAGGCTGCTTTAAATCTTCCATATAACGTTTAGCGATATCATAACCGCACGGGCGGAACGAGACGAGATGAAAATACGCTTGCACAGACTGTCGCGGACTGCTTCATTAGAAGCCAGAGTGCGCTTATGGTGGAATTGGCAGACACGCTACTTTGAGGTGGTAGTGGGGAAACCCGTGCAGGTTCAAGTCCTGCTAAGCGCACCAAAAAATTTGAGCACTCAATTCGCATATTTTCGAGCCCGCCGCCCGTTGATTAGAGGCAGGCTGGCTCTGCTCTTCCGCGCCGGAAAGTTATTTGTCCCCGTTCTCCTCAGCCTGCTGATTCTCACGGGCTGCGCCCGGCGGTACAGAATCACTTTGAACAACAACCACATCATCAGCACCACGACCAAACCAAAGCTAAACAAACGGGGCGACGCCTTCGTTTTCAAAGATGGGCTGGGCAAACCGATGGCTTTGCCGGCAGGGGTTGTGAAACAGATCGAGCCGGAGTCGCATAAGCCCGTGGAAGATCCCATGTTCAAACCTTCGAGGTAGGCAAAAGCCGCTCCACGTATTTGCCTAAAATGTCCGTCTCCACATTGACGGCATCGCCCACTTTGCGTTCCCGCAAGGCCGTAACCGTAGAGGTGTGGGGAATAATCCAGATCCGAAAACTTTTCTTGCTAACCCCTGCTACCGTGAGACTGATTCCATCCACCGCGATCGAGCCTTTAACAACCAGGCCACGCATGATTCCGGTCGGGGCGGCTACCTCCAGCACTCGGTCTGCCCCCGCCTGTTCGCAACGAATGATCTTTCCAATTCCATCGATGTGACCCGTGACAAAATGTCCACCCAGAAAGCCATCTGCCCGCAAGGGCCGTTCCAGATTAACCAGCGAACCAGCTCGCGCAAATTGCAGGTTCGTCCGTTTCCAGGTCTCCTGCAATAAATCGAATTGAAGGAGCCTCCGATTTCCAGAACGGGGGATCGCTTTCACGATAGTTAGGCAGCAGCCATTGATGGCGAGGCTCGCTCCGCGCTTCAACCCAGGCCCGCGGAGCTGCGTGCGCACCACGATTTGAATTCCCATTTCGGTGGTCCGAACATTCTCAACCACGCCTGTTTCTTCAACGATCCCGGTAAACATATTGGATACGCTTCAATCGGAAACGGAGACTTTCTGTTTACCAGCCACGGGGCAAGTCCGAAAGTGTGGCTCTGAGAATTCCTAGAATTCTTTGCTTCTCCGGCTTGGTCAGGTAGCGATATTCCCTATTCACCTTTCGAGCATCTAAGGCTTCGCCAAGGCGGCGATAAACCAAGGTCTTCATCACGGTGGGGAGTCCAGTGAACACGGGGCTATAAATCATGTAACTGCACCTCTGCTTGAAGAGCCTCGTGCGCAGCTCAAAATCCTTGAGGGAGGCTCCCTTTACCTCGCGCCGAGTCTGAAGAAAGTCAGTCTTGAACGTGGCATCGCCCTCGATACCGCCTGGAGGTAATGGCGCTTCATCCGCAAACAAGAGATAGCGAGTGACGATGTTCGCCTGGTCGTCCAGTTCTGTGACTTGGGCTGGAGTCATTGCTCCGGCGCTGGCATGGAGAGCGGTGCGCGCGCGATAGGACGCTTCGACCACTCGATTCACGAAACCAGCCTGGTGTTCAAGCAGCAGTTGCGGCAGCACATCGCTCGTGGCGGCCGGATATTTCGCGAAACTGAATCTTTCGCCTGGCAAATTCGGGAAGGTTGTCAGAGTTCCTGCCGACAGCCGGCCCGTGAGGTTGCCCAGATGGTTCGTGAGGCTTTGTTGGCCGGTGACGTACCAGCCGCCGAAACGTTGCTCCAGGGGGATCCCGTGCCCGCTTTGACCAAGTCGATACGCCGTAAGACTTCCGCCAGCGGGCCCCGGCACAACAGATTTCACGACCAGACCGGGGAGCCGGCCTGTGTCCTCTCCCGCATGGCAGTTCATGCAACGCTCAGAACGCTCAATGTTTAGAGGGCGGCCACCCTTGGGAATGTCAAAGATATAATAAATGCCGCCTAGTTCCGGATCCAGCGAAACAATCTCGATGCGGCCGCCTGGAACATAGCCGAGGTAAACCTCTTCATTAAAATAGAGCGCCCGCGGGTTCGACGGAGAGATGAGGCTTAGTTGCAAGCTGGTGGTAGAGAAGACCAGCATTTGCGAGCTAACGGGAATCTTAAGTGCCCTGAGCAAACTGAGCACAAATGCTTTCTCGCTAGTATGGTCCAGGATGACCGTGCCCGACTCCAAGCCATCCTTCAATTGTGTGAAATAGTCTCGAGGTGTGCGCTGCCGGTAATTGTGCGGCGGCTCATTGATGTCCTGAAAGGTGGGCTGTCCCAACAGATTGGCTGCGCCCGCACACCCGAGAACGAGGAGCAGCATTGCTCCATTCACACGTGTGTGAACGTGCAGGAAACTCCTTAAAGATTTCCAAAGCGAAGCATTTCTTACTGTCGTTGGCAGGTGCACGATTGCGCACATGATGGCAAAAAGTCCAACCCTCTGCCATGTTAAATCATGGGTTCAAAACAACCGCGGCTCGACAAGGGCATCGGCCAAAGTGTAAATACAAGGAACTTCAATGAACAAAATCGATTTGCAGGGGAAAAATGCCATCATCACCGGTGGGGCGCGCGGGATCGGCTTCGCCATCACTCAACGCCTCTTGGCCTCCGGCGCACGATGCAGTCTTTGGGACCTGGATGCCGAGGGGCTCCGCAAGGCGGCCGAGGCTCTCGGGGCCAATCGTTCGGTGCACACGGCCAAAGTCAATGTGGCCCAGCCCGAATCGGTGCAGACCGCGGCCGAAGACACTGTCAGGCACTTTGGCGCGATTGATATCCTGGTGAACAACGCAGGCATCGCCGGAGCGACAAAAAAAACCTGGGAATGCTCCCCGGCGGAATGGCAGGAGGTACTGCAGGTTGATCTATTCGGAGTTTTCTTATGTTGCCGAGCCGTCGTGCCAAAGATGATCGAGAAAGGGTACGGGAGAATCGTCAATGTCGCTTCTATCGCGGGCAAAGAAGGGAATCCCAACGCTTCCCATTACAGCGCAGCCAAAGCGGGCGTCATTGCATTCACCAAATCCCTCGCCAAAGAAACCGCCAAAACAGGTGTGCTTGTGAATTGCATCGCCCCAGCCGTGATTGAAACGGACATTTTGAAGCAAATCACTCAAGAGCACATTGATTACATGCTTTCGAGAATCCCCATGGGACGGTTCGGGTTGAAGGAAGAGGCGGCCGCCTTGGTGGCGTGGCTGTGTTCGGCGGAGTGCTCCTTCAGCACCGGCGCGACTTTCGATCTATCCGGCGGCCGCGCGACTTATTGAGAATGCTGATCCGCCACCCCATCGCCGACAAAGGTGGAGCGGAGACACTCTCGGCTCGCCAATTGTGGCGCCTTTTCGCGCAACTTTTGTGGGCATCCGCGGCTTGAATCCTTAAAACGCAGGAGCCGATGTCAATCGGCTCTGATCTTTCCCGAGAAAATAGTGGCCCGCTTCATTTCGGCTGCTACCAGGTTCATGGAATGGTCATCACAGCGCGGGGACAATGACACTCTTGGCCGACTGCCATTTGGCGGTCGTCTCCAGGGCTTCGTTGGCTTGGGCGAGCGAAAAACGATGGGTGACCATGGAACTGAAGGGGAATTGCTCTTTCGTCTGGCGGAGGAATTCAATGGCGGCTTTCAAGTGGCGAGGCTCGCTGGACCAGGAACCGAATACCTGAAGTTGCTTGCGCGTGATGAGGTGGGGGTTGAAGGCCACTGTGCCGGCATCGCAGTAGTGACCCAGAACCAGGTATTTTGCGCCGTCGCGGCACATCTCCAATCCTTCCACCACCGCTGAGGGATGGCCCACGCATTCCAGGACGGCATCGGCGCCGTATCCCCCGGTAAGCTTGCGCACGGCATCCACGCGCGCGGCTGGTTCACGAACCTGGTCTAGATCAATCGTCTGATCAGCACCGAATTGGGTGGCCATTGCCAGCCGAGATTTCGGGCCGCCGATAAGTATAATCTGTCCTGCGCCAGCGCTTCGGGCCACTGCCAGGGCGGCGATACCCACTGGCCCTGCGCCTTGCACCACGACATTATCGCGCCAAGAGATGCCCATGCGTTCGATTCCATGGATGGCCGTAATGAGCGCGCAACCAGCGCCGATGACTGACTCGGTGGGCAAGTCGTCCGGCAATTTGAAAATATTCGTCCCGGGCCGCAAATAATGAAAATCTGCATAGCCACCCAGCAGATGAGGCGGCTGATCGCAACGGTAGCCAATCCCATAAGCGCGGCGTTGGGGACAGCGAGTAGGCTGATGTTTTTCAGCGCAATAAAAACAGTGCCCGCACGAAGTGCTGGAATTCCACGTGACGCGGTCGCCAACTTGGAGCGGCTGGCCGGTCCAGTCGTGTTCCAATTGGCCGCCGAGTTGTTCGATCCGTCCGGCAGTTTCGTGGCCGAGAATGACTGGCAGGCCGATTGGCAGTTCGCCTTTCCACAAGTGGACGTCGGTGCCACAAATCCCAGCCATCTCTATTCGCACGAGCGCGCCGCCCGGTTCCAGGGGCGAGGGCAACGGAAACTCGCGCAGCATTAAAGGTGCTTTGAATTTTTCGAGGACGGAAGCTTTGGCGGTTGTCATGGCGTTATGACGGCCGACTCTGGCGTACCTTCGCGCGCGCATATTGGATAATCGATTGGTTGAACAAATCTCGCGAAGGCAAATGTGGAAAGAATTTGCGAGCGGGGTCTGGGAGAGGTCGTGGCATGGATAGACTATCTTGCCGGAACGGCATATCTGACAAGCGAAAAATTTCTGGCCCAAGCTTCCACTTCACCAAATCTGGTTGCAGGAACCCTCGCCCTTCGTATTATGGCGATGATGTATGATTCTTTGAGCTATCAACTTCATCCAGGAATTAGCAAAGCATGGCTCACCCGCTAGAGAACGAGCCCACCAGGGAGCGGCCATTTCGCTGGTCCCTGTTATTCTGGTTGGGAATTGCGGCCTTAACGGGCGCAGGAATCTGGGCAGCAAATCGCCCCTCTGCAACCGAAGCAACCGCCGTTGAAGGGGCGCCGGCAATTCCTCTCGCCAAATTCAGTGACATAACAGCGGAAGCGGGCATCCATTTCATCCACCATAGCGGTGCTTATGGCGATAAGCTGTTGCCAGAAACCATGGGCGGGGGAGTGGCTTTTTTCGACTTTGATAATAGTGGCAGCCAGGATTTGCTATTCATCAATTCCACGGCCTGGCCCTGGCACATGCCCGAAGGCAAACCGCCACCCACAATGGCTTTGTATCGCAACGATGGCACGGGCCGCTTCACCGACGTGACCCCCGGCTCCGGATTGGATGTGAGCCTCTACGGGATGGGGGTGGCTATTGGAGATTATGATAACGATGGGTTGCCGGATGTCTTTATCACCGCCGTGGGTGGCAACCATCTCTTTCACAATGAGGGGAAGGGCAAATTCACCGATGTGACCGCCCAAAGTGGAGTGGCGGGCCTACACGAGCGCTGGAGCACTGGAGCGGCGTGGATGGATTATGACAATGATGGACGGCTCGATTTGTTCGTCTGCAACTACCTCCATTGGTCCAAGGACATTGATCTTCAGCTTGGGTATAAAATCGACGGGGTCACTCGTGCTTACGGGCCTCCGACGAAATTCCAGGGCGCCTTTCCCTATCTCTACCATAACGACGGTGGTGGAAAGTTCAGCGAAGTCTCCAGGAGGGCAGGTATTCAGATTACCAATGCGGCGGGTTTGCCTCTCGCCAAATCGCTGGCCGTCGCTCCCGTTGACGTGGACAATGATGGTTGGATCGACCTTGTGGTGGCCAACGATACCGTGCAAAACTTCCTCTTCCGCAACAAGAAGAATGGGACATTTGAAGAGGTGGGGGCGCGATCCTCGATTGCTTTCGACGAATACGGCGCGGTGCGCGGGGCCATGGGCATCGACTCGGCGCGCTTCCGCAACGACGATTCGCTGGGCATCGCCATTGGGAACTTCGCCAACCAAATGGATGCATTCTACGTGCAGCAGCATGACTCGCTCATTTTCGCCGATGAGGCGATCAAAGCAGGCGTCGGCCTTGCCAGCCAATCCCTTCTTAAATTCGGCCTCTTTTTCTTCGATTACGATTTGGACGGGCGCCTGGATGTGATGACCGCCAACGGTCATCTCGAAGAGGACATCAATAAATTCCAAAAGAACCAGCAATATCGCCAGCCAGCACAGCTGTTCTGGAATCGCGGCGGCAACGGAATGAGTTTTGTGCCTGTGCCGCCAGAGAAATGCGGCGCCGATATTTTTCAGCCGATTGTCGGCCGCGGCCTGGCCTTCGCTGATATTGATGGGGATGGCGATTTGGATGTGGTGATGACGCAGATAAATGGGCCCCCTCTTTTATTGCGCAACGATCAGAAACTGGGGCATCACTGGCTGCGCTTCAAGTTGGTTGGCGTCCGCTGCAACCGCGACGCGATTGGCGCCTGGATTAAAGTGCGCCTTGGCAAGCAAACCCTCTCTCGCCAGGTAATGCCGACCCGGAGTTATCTCTCCCAATGCGAACTGCCGGTCACGATTGGCCTTGGCAAAGCCACGGGCGTGGATTCTGTGGAAATCGTTTGGCCGGACGGCTCGGTTCAAAAAGTGGACTCGCCAGGTCTTGACGCCTTAAGTGTCATTCGACAAACCCGCTGAGGGGATCGCTCGGCGATCAGGCCATCCCTGGCGCAGCGGAAAACAGATCTTCATAGACCTCTGGGTCTATTTTGAGCTGTTCGAGAATCAGATCCCAATCATAGCGGGGAATAAAAGTGGGCGTGAAAGCCATGGCCGCCCCCAGGTTCAAAGTGGCGCTGGCGTTGTCCGTTCCCTTGAGGTTTGGCCAGGTGAACCGAGCATGGCTCAACAGAATCTGCGTGCTCAAGTCGCCGAGCGGCCGGATGGAAAAGGGCAGTTGCAAGGTCTGGTCCCAAACGCCCGCGATGGCTCGGTCTTCCGGGCGTGACTCCACAATAAAGGGTGTTGTGAAGATGGGTGGTTCAAAGGAGCAATAAAACAGACCCACCGCTCCGATCGGCATCTGACGCGAACGGCCTAGCCGGGCCCAAGCGTGCGGCTCTTCGATCGGCTCGACAGCCCAAGTCCGCTGGTCGATGGCGGTTTGAATATCTTTTAAAGTCGGGGAAGTGAAAATGTAAACGTACATAACGGGATGGAATAAATTCTAGAGAGCAAACAGATGAACCGGGAAAACGTCGCTGGGTTGCGGTTATGGAATCAATACTGCCTTGCTCTCTTTCAAATCGAAGCAGCCAATGAAACAGAGGCGAATCGAAATCGGGGCGTCAAGGTCTTTACCCGAGCCGCCAGACAATGCGCGCTTTGTTTAGATCATACGGCGACATCTCCAATTTTACGCGGTCGCCAGCGGTCAGGCGGACCCACCGCTTGCGCATTTTGCCACAGATAGTGGCCAGCACCAAGTGCTTGTTATTCAGCTCGACGCGAAACATCGTGCCTGGCAGCACGGTATGAATGCGCCCTTCGATTTCAATGTGTTCTTCTTTCATGCTTCGACGATGCCCCGGTCTCCGACAAATGATAGCAGCCGCCGCCGACCGGGAAGAGGATGCAGCCAACAGAAAAAATGAAGCCCAGACAACCCAGGCTCCCGCAAATCACCGACTCTGAAAATCAATAGCGGTTCCGACCGCCACCGCTGCCACCATACTCACGGCGACCACCCCCGCCGCCACCTCCGGCCGGGCGTTCCTCGCGCGGGCGGGCGGTATTGACGGTAAGATTGCGCCCGTCCAGCGCCGCCCCGTTCATGGCGGCAATGGCCTTTTCCGCCTCCTCAGGCGATGACATGGTGATGAAGGCAAAGCCGCGTGGGCGGCCGGTTGCCCGGTCCATCATCAGGTTGGCCTCTACTACCGTGCCGTGGGCGGCGAAAGCGTCCTGAAGATCGTTTTCGGTGATATTGAAGGAAAGATTTCCTACAAATAATTTCGTGCTCATAATGATTTTACTGCTTTAGACTAACCCTTGCTTTTCTCCAGACCGTTCCCGACGACCGGGTTTCAAATCATCACTGAACCGAGTTCACCTGAGGATCCACCATGCTTTTGAAAGGACAAGCAATCTAACAGACGAGCTAAGCTGGTCTGGTCCGGCTATCAAAGCAAGCAGTATTCTCAAGAATCTTTTCCGCGCAATTTGTGGAGCCTCCTTCCCTGGCCGCACCGGCGGCCCCTTGCGCGCCCAGAGCGGGCGATCTTGCTACCCTATCCTTCTCGCGCTCAATTTAGCCACCTTTGGTAGTATGTGAGGACGGCTTGGACCTGGGGCAAGAGGTCCGCCCGAGTGGTATTTTTGGAGGGTCGCCCCTCCGCTGCTGGTGCTTACCAAGCCGAGTTCTTACGGCTAAACCTGACAAATTCGCTGTAATCAATTGGGCCCGGATTTCATCCGGAGTAAATGGGCCCAGCAGGGGGTTGAAAAAATCCCGCCGCAAAAATCTCCGGCGTGGGTTTCAGCAGTGCGACCACTGAAACCCACGACTATGATTCGTGATTACTGATGGAGGCGATAAAAGCGCCTCCCACTACTAGCCGACACCGTAGCGCAATTGGCCGTAGTCCCGAGGACTAGCTGCCAGGTTGGAGCGGTGAGGCTGGGCGTCGATTCGAGCACGTATCCGACCAATTCCAGCGGCCAGGTGATCCGCAGTGTATTGCCATTTCTTGTCACAGTGATTTTCGCAGCGGGGAGCGCGGACGCTGGTTCAGGGGCCACGACAGGAAGGCCCGTCCCAGAAGGTCCACCCAGGGCAATCATGTCCGCATCGGACAATTTGCCGGCTCGAATCTGGATGCTGTCCACCCACATGACTCGTCGCTCATCACCATCGCCCTCACCGAACAGGATGGCTGTGGGCTGGAGAGCGCGACGCGGGGCATCCAAGGCCTGATTAGCTGTCCAATCATCCTGTTTGATCCCATCGACGAACTTGGTGACCACGGGCGGATGAGCGGCCTCATCGTAGGCCGCGATGACCCGATGCCATACCTTCGGTGTGAAGGCTCCTGTTCCGTTATAGCCGCCGCCACCCTGGCCAAAATTATTGCCCTGCCAGAACAGGTCGCCGTCATCGTTGTTAAGGGTGGGGGAGCTGATCTGAATCAGTGAAGCGGCGCCGCTGCCGTCAGGAGAATGGTCGTCCACCATGATGTCAAAGAGCAGGGTGTACTGATTCACCTTCGTGCCGCCACCATTGGGAGGAATGCCATGCGTCATTATGTAACCGTATTGGTTGCCGATGGCCCCGGGCACTTGCATGATCTTGGCGTCCACGCCGTTGATCAAAGAAACACCAAGCGTGCTGCAAGCGCCATAGACTGTGCCAGCCACAGTTTGTCCGGACGGACCATCAAAATACTGCAATGGCTTGCCAACGGTGGCTGAGAGATCGCCAAACTCGAAATCCCATTGGCCCGCGACGGTGCTTTGTGGAAGCCCGACGGGAATCTTGGTGGCCGATGGTCCGCCGAGAGCGGCCATTTCGGCGTCGGTCATTTTGCCGGCGCTGATTTGAATGCTGCTGACCCACATGACTCGCCGTTCATCGCCATCGCCTTCGCCGAACAGAATGGCCGTGGGCTGAAGGGCCCGGCGTGGAGCATCCAAGCCCTGATTGGCTGTCCAATCGTCTTGCTTGATGCCATCGACGAATTTTGTCACGACCGGCGGGCTGGCCGCCTCATCGTAGGCCGCAATGACGCGGTGCCAGACCTTGGTAGTGAAGGTGCCGCGGCCATTGTAACCACCGCCGCCCTGGCCAAAATTATTGCCCTGCCAGAACAGGTCGCCGTCATCGTTGTTCAGCGTGGGAGAACTGATTTGAATCAAGGACGCGGCGCCGCTGCCGTCCGGGGAGTGGTCGTCCAGCATGATGTCCCAAACCATGGTGTATTGATTTACCTTGCTGCCGCCACCATTGGGAGGAATGCCATGCGTCATAATGTAGCCATATTGGCTGCCGATTGCGCCGGGCACTTGCATGATTTTGGCATCTACGCCGTTGATCAAGGAGACGCCCAAGGAGCTGCATGTGCCGTAAACTGTGCCCGCCACAGTCTGGCCGGAAGGACCATCAAAATACTGCAAGGGCTTTCCGACCGTAGCAGAGAGGTCGCCGAATTGGAAATCCCATTGGCCAGCCACAGCGGTGCCAGGCAAAGTAACTGGGATTTTGCTGGACGAAGGTCCGCCCAAAGCGGCCATTTCCGCATCGGACAATTTGCCATCACGGATTTGGATGCTGCTCACCCACCAGACGCGGCGTTCATCACCATCGCCTTCGCCGAACAGAATGGCCGTGGGCTGAAGGGAGCGACGTGGGGCATCGAGGCCCTGATTGGCTGTCCAGTCGTCCTGCTTGATGCCATCAACGTACTTGGTCACTACCGGCGGGCTGGCCGCCTCGTCATAGGCCGCGATTACCCTGTGCCAGCTTTTCGTAGTAAAGGTGCCCCGGCCATTGTAACCACCGCCGCCCTGGCCAAAATTATTGCCCTGCCAGAACAAATCCCCATCATCGTTGTTGAGGGTGGGAGAACTGATTTGAATCAAGGACGCGGCGCCGCTGCCGTCCGGGGAATGGTCGTCCACCATAACGTCCCAAATCATGGTGTATTGATTGACTAGATGCCCGCCTCCGTTCGGGGCGATACCATGGTCCATGATATAGCCATACTGGCTGCCGATCGCCCCGGGCACCTGCATGATCCGCGCGTCCTGACCGTTAATCAGTGAAACGCCGAGGCTGCTGCATGTGCCGAAGACCGTGCCGGCCGCCGTTTGTCCAGACGGGCCATCAAAATATTGCAACGGTTTGCCAATGGTAGCCGAGAGATCGCAGTTGTTAAAGTCCCACTGACCCGCCACAGGAGTGGAGATGCCTGTATTCACGGCGATGCTGAATTGCCAGTCGTTGGTGAAATGATTCGGGGTCGCAGCGTTGTCGCTATAGACCAAATGCCATTGATTGGTGACCGCGGTCCGGGTGGCATTCGGCTGATAGGCAATGGTGGTTCGCCCGTTCGATTTGGTGGCGGTGACCGCAGCGGAGGGGATTAGCGCTCCATTGAGTGAAAGTTGAATCGAGTTAAGAGCGAGTTGAGTTTGGTCATCGATCACCAGAATCGTAATCGGCAGAAGCGGCGAAACCCCGGAAATGCCCGGTGTGGGATCAATTTGCGCCACGTAAGGCTTGTTTTCTGAGGAAGCGGTGCTGACGCTAAAGGCCTTGATCGAGCGCGCGTCGGCGGGGTCATTGATAAGGATTTTGTCTCCCGTGGCTTCGTCGATTGAAAACCATTCCAAACTGGCGTCCTCGTGCGTCTGCCAATAAGTCAAACGCATCGGATAAATGCCATCGGCTGCGGCTACGACCGTGAACACGTTGCTATTATTGACGGAAGCAAAGGCGGGGACATTCCCTCGGAAGAAGGCGCCCAAAACCGGCGCCAGAAAGTTTCTAGGATTGGAGCCCGAGAAAAGCGTGTAGCCATCATCACTGGCGGTGTCCGTTCGATCGACCGTGACGCTAAAACCGAGGTGGTGAGTGCCAGCGCTTAATTGCAGGTAAGTGAGAATTTCGGAGGAAAAAACATCAAGGCCATTTTCCGAGCCGGGGATTCCCGGGAAAGGAGCATCTCCGGTAAAGAAACCGTAAGAATTCCCGTTCAAATGGAAATTAATGGTATCGACAGTGTAAGAGCCATCGGGGTTTGGTCCTGGAATCGCAACATTGGCAACCAGGACGCCACCCGTATCGGTGAGAGTGCCATTGAGTTGCCGGGTGGCGAACGACAGATTGTCCAGGACAGGATTCGCCAGACCGGCGACTGCGGCGGCCGGCGCTTGGACAGTGCGCACGTTAAAGCCAGGTGTATTGGCTGAGCCTGCCGGATCTCCCGGAGGAATCAAGGTGTAGGCGCCGACTACAAATTGCCATTGCGCATTGTAAGACGTGCCATCAAGGCCCTTGTAGGTGAGCTGAACGGTGTTGAGAGAAAGCGAACCCAGAAGGGTGGTAGGAGTGAAGCTGATGGTAGTGGTGTTGCCCGATTTGTTGACACTCGGGGTGACGCTTTGGCCGTTGAGAGCCATAGTGATCGTGGCAGGACTCGGATTCACCGCATTGGTCCCGTCAATGATAACGGCCTGAATCAGAGGTTTGGGAGGAACAGTCGAGCGCGCAGGGATGATAACTGTCTTGGGAGAGGGGGAGACGCTTGACACGTACGGGTTGGGAAGCGGGCCAGCAGAGATGCCATCAGGCGTGGGCGCACCCATGCCGATGAGCAGCGCGTCGTCAGCCCGTTCATCACGGAATTGCATGCTGCTGAGATAACCCAGAGCGGTCTGGGTGGGATTGTTCTTGTCATCACTGTCAAAGTACATGGCGGGACCGTTGATGGACCATCGTCCATCCTTGCCTGCGCCAGGGTCGGATTCATCGACTTTCACTCCATCAATGAACTTGGCTACCGAGGGAATAGTCAAATCGACGGCGAAGGCCACACGATGCCATGTGTCAGGAGTCAATGTTGCCGTCCCGCTGAAAAATCCTTCGGCCGTGCCGATTCGGTTTTGACTATCAATATAGAGTTCTGCCTCTGGATTGCCCGCGTTGACATCGGTCTGAAAAAGAGCGCGCGGTTTGCCCGAGGAGGCGCTCGGGTAATAGACGTCCATGATAATGGTGTATTGGTTGACATTGACGCCGCCGCCATTGGCGGCTGCGCTATGGGGAACGGTGAAGCCACCGCTAGGAATGGTGGCGGGGAACTGCATCACCGCGACACTTTGGCCGTTGATATTGCCAATGCCGAAGGAGGCAGTAGTGCCGAAGAAAGTATCAAATGGCGTCTCAGAAAAATCCCGGTAATCCATCGATTGGCCAATTTTGGCGGAAAAGAAGATGTCCCCTGATTCAAAGCTCCATTGGCCCGTAATGGCCGCCTGACTGGAAGCGATGAAGGTGAAAACAAAAGCTGCGACCGTCCACAGCTTAAGGAAGACGGCCCTACGCTTTAGGCAGCCAGAGGTGAAACTAAGGCCCGGGAATCGCGGCGCCAAATGCGGATCGCATGCCAGTCGGGGGTTTGGGGGGTGGGGAAGATTGAACGTTCTAGTGATCATCAGGTTTGTTTTTCTAATTTGTTCGTATTTTCTGGGTCGGCAAGTCCCATCACGGATCTATGTGGCTTTAAAATTGCGGGCTTCAAAGAGCCATCGCTATCTCGGGGCTCGCGAAAGCATAATGAAGCTTCTGGCGAGGTGCTCGGGTGATAGCGACCAGAGAATACAGAGGCAAAATCATCTGCCTAGTCACCAGTTATGGGGACACAAATACTTGTAACCTGCGCCCTTCAGCGCTGTTATTTGACGAAGCTGAAGCTTGTGGAGGACCAGATGGGTTGGAAGAAAAGCGGCCCCCAAAGCGCCGGAGGCGCGGCAACTTGCTGGACGGATAGTCATGAGTCAGATGCGCGCATCGAAAACCAAGCCAGTGCTTTGACAGCAGCGACGCAACCTGTTTCCAGATGATGGCAAGCAAGCGCGATCTCTCTCTGCTATCGGACCTCGCCAAGTGGCCTACCCGTCGCAAAATGCGGCACCGCGAACACAGAGATGCAAATTGCATCTGTTCGGATTTCGGCGAATTGAGGTGAAAAAAAACTAAGAAAACGGCTCGACCACCTGCGGAATCCGTTTAAGGATGCGGGAAAGTGAAAGAAAACCGTTATGCAAGATACCCTGCCCCCTTTGGCCCACGTCGTTACGCCGACAAAACATTTTGCCCGACGTTTATTAACCATTGGTGAAAATCGCCTGGAACTGTTGATGTTGGAGATACGGGAAGAGCGAGAGCGGCTTCTG
This sequence comes from Verrucomicrobiota bacterium, assembly GCA_038228235.1. Classification (GTDB taxonomy): domain Bacteria; phylum Verrucomicrobiota; class Verrucomicrobiia; order Limisphaerales; family JBBRPK01; genus JBBRPK01. Next base: position 22,896 of record JBBRPK010000041.1, on the reverse strand, counting down.
CGCGCCGTCATGTTTGCGCTGGCGACGGCAGTGTTCGGCTTCCTGATGGGGATGGCGCTGACGGTCGCTCTCATCGTTTGGCTTTGGGAATTGTCCCCGGTCGTGGTGCTGCTGTCCCTGACCATCCTCTACGCTGCTGCGGCAGCGCATTTCTACCGTCAGTTCATCGTCTTGCAGCGTCATTGGCAAACCCTCCCGGCAACTATTGATCAAATCAAAAAGGACTGCGCATGTCTCGAAAAAAGCCTCCACTGAACGCGGTTGAATTGCAAAAGCAACTCCTGGTGGCCGAAAGCGACGTTAACCGACTTGAACTGCTCCAGGAATGGCAGACCTTGACAGAAAGTGCCCGTCACTTCGCCGGTCGAGCCAAATCGATCACTGCATTGGCCTCAGCGGCCGCTATCCTGGCGGGAATTTTCACAGCCTTCCGACGTCCAAAGGCCAAACCCGGTGAAGTGAGCTCTTCGCGGTTCCAGACGCTTTGGAAAGGCGTGCGATTCGCCTTGTCAGTCTGGTCGGCCATCCGGGCCCGGCCACGACTCTGAGTGCTTCCGAGCGGTCAACGACCCTTTGCACCCACAATGCGTCTGCTAAATGGCCAATTTTGCGCGGCGTCGTAACGACCAAAGCAGACCGCCGGCGCCCAACCCCAGCAAAGCCCAGGTAGAAGGTTCTGGCACCAGGGTCAATTGACCGCGGATCTCGCCGCCCGGAAAATTGGCGTCATGGACGTTCAAATAGAATAGCCCGTTTTCCAATTGGATCACTTGGCTTGGAGTGATGGCGAACACCTGCTCGGGGATGGAGCCGGAAGTGGCGGCTGGTACTCCGCTGAGAGGAAACAACACGCCCGCGCTTACCCCCGGCGCGGCGGGGCCATGAATGTGAGAGGCCGTCGCGGGCGCGCTTAGTCCGGTCCAACTCTCGTCCACGGTGATCTGAGTTTGGGCCGCGTTTAGAGTCACGGTTCCGGAGCCAGTGGCGGTGGACGCATTTGGAGTCGGGGCCTCCTGAGCGCCGGTGAGAGTGGCTTGGAACGTACTTTGAGCTGAAGAAACTCCGGTCCAGAGTGCGACCGTTAGGGTGAGGATGACGATTCGCTTTTTCATAATGTTTCTTTCTGATTTGAGTTTACGGAGTGTGGATGTCAGATTTATGGATCAATTTGCTGAGAAGGTCAATTCCAATTTGACTGAGTTTTTATGGTTCATCGGTTTAGCGGTCTGGTACCGGTATGATGTCTGGCAGACCAAAATGTTCCCGGCAATTTCGCCTGGCTGGAAATTTGGAAAATGGGGCCAGCCAGTAAGAATCCGAGAGACTTGGGAAGCTACCGCCGAAGGAACTTGGCGACGGCTTCCGTTCGCGTGCGGACCTGAAGCTTTTCGTAGATGCGCCGGACGTAGGTATGAACGGTTTCGTAGCTGATCCCCAGTTTGTCGGCGATTTCCTTGTAGAGGAAGCCTTGGCTGAGACAATCAAGCACTTCCTGTTCGCGTTGGGATAGGTTCTCGGTCGCTTGTGGGGAAGGGCCGGCTTTCTGAAAAGATTGCACTACCTTGCGGGCGATATGAGTCGTCATAGGGGAGCCGCCCTTTTGCACATCGCGCAGGGCGGCAATCAATTCGGCGCTGGTGGTGCGCTTCAGGAGATAACCCGAAGCGCCCGCCGCCAGAGCTTTGAAAATATTCTCGGTGTCCTCATAAACCGTGAGCATGACGACCAGAATTTCGGGGGCGACTTGCTTAAGGCGTTGCACGCATTCAACCCCATTCATGCCGGGCAGATTGATATCCATCAGGACCACATTGGGCCGTTCTTTGGGCAGAGCCTCCAGAGCACTCTCTGCGTTGGCGTATTGGCTCAGACAGCGGAAACCTTCGGCACGGCTGATGACCCGGGCGAGGGTGCCTCGCAATTGGTCATTATCTTCCACGATGGAGACGTTGATGCTCATAGCTTGGATCATTTCGTTCTATTTCCCAATGGCGCCGTTAACCTGACGAGGGTGCCGCCTTGGGAGCCGGGACTGATGGTGAAACCGCCGCCGCTATCCTCCATGCGTTTGCGCATGTTTTGCAAGCCATTCCTGGACTGAGCCGCTTTAGCATCGAGCCCGTCCAGGCCCCGTCCATTGTCTTCGATCTCCAGGATAAAGGCGGAGGGTTCCAGGCGCAGCCGAATCCAAACCGCCGTTGCTTTTGCGTGCCGGACGACGTTTGTGACCGCTTCCTTGGAAGCGAGAAAGACGTTATGCCGCAGTTCAGGTAGAATGGGGGCAGCGGGCAGGTGGTCTGGAACATCGAGCCGGTAACGCACCCCCGCCACGGCCAGATATTCCTGGGCATACTTGCAGATGTAGGTGATGAGGCCGTCCAGCGTGTCGTTCGAAGGGTTGACCGTCCAGACGATTTCATCGAGGACTCGGGTGGTGTCCCGCGCCGTTTGAGAGATCTGTCTGGCATGGGCTTCAACCTCGGCCGGAGAATCCTTATCGCTTTCCACAAACTCCCCCAACAGGGCGACCTGGGTGAGGCTGGCGCCGAGTTGGTCGTGGATGTCACGCGCTATCCGAGCGCGTTCCTTTTCCAGGGCTTCTTGCTGCCGGAGCCGTTCCAATTGGCGATGCAGGCGCTGAGTGGAGAGATAGTGGACCACTGCGATGATGCTTCCCAGCACAGCCAGGGCTGCGGCGCTGAGGAACCACCAATGCCGCCAGAATGGAGGGTCGATCGTGAGGGCGAGGCTGCTGCCGCTCTCATTCCATACCCCGTCCTCGTTGCAGGCCTTCACTTGGAAACGATAATGCCCGGGAGGGAGCTTCGTATAACGGGCGAACCGAAAATTGCCAGCCTCGGTCCAATCTGTCTCATGTCCCTCCAGGCGGTATTTGAAACGGGCCTGCTCTGGAGCGGCCAGGTTCAAACTGGTGTAATGGATCTCCAGGTGTTCTTTCCCCGCCGGAATCGTCGCCACTTTCGGCAGTGCCGCCCGAAGGCCGGGCGAGTCTTGCTCCTGCCCTTCGATCAGCAGGGACTCAATAACCACAGGTGGAGGGTTTGTGTTAGGATTGAGTTGTATGGGGTTGATGGAAGCGAGACCTTTAATAGTCGGAAACCAGAGCTTGCCGTCTCGCCCGCGGCAGGCCCCGGGTTGAGAACCCCGGCTGCATTCGCGGGTCGGCAACCCCTCCGGCTTGCCATAGGCACGAAAAGGGACGAAGGCGGTCAACTTATTGGCGAAGTCATTCATGGCCTTCTTGGGCGCGCGCAGGAGGCCCGTGTTGGAACCAATCCATAGAGAACCTTGCCCATCCTCCACCAAATAACCAACACTATTGCTGACGAGGCCTTCCCGAGTGGTGTAACGGCTCCATCGGCCCCCATGAAACCGCGCCAACCCATTCCCCTCCGTCCCCACCCACAGAACGCCCTCCGCATCCACATAGAGCGAAGAGATGTCTTTTGCCGCCAGTCCAGTCGGTGTTCGAAAAGAGGAAAACTGACCGCCTTGGAGCCGATTCAGTCCTCCCCCCTCAGTTCCAATCCAGAGATTTCCCTGCGCATCATCCGCAATGGCGCGAATGACATCAGAGGTCAACCCATCCCGGATGGTGAATATTTTCCAATCGTGCTCATCCCAGCGGGCTAACCCGCTTTTTGTCCCCACCCAAATCAGGCCCTGGCGATCCTGATAGATGGCCTGAACAACGCGTTGGATGGGATCGGGTCCAGCCACCCGTTGAAAGCGCCCGCGTTGCAACTGAAACAATCCGGCATCCACTGTGCCGACCCAGACTCGTTGAGTCCCATCAACGAACACAGCCCTGATCGACGGATCACCGGTGTCCTGGCGAAGATGATAACGCTCGGGATTTTCGCCGCTTTTCCAGTACACAAGTTCACCGCCATTGGCGCCCACCCACAATCCCCCCGACCGGTCTTCGGAAACAGATTGCGCGACCCATCCGCGAGTGGCCTCCAGCATTTCAAAAACCTGGCGCTTCACCCGATTCAAGCCGCCCCCATCCGTTCCGACCCACAAGGTGCCCTCCCGATCGACATGCAGGGAGAGGATATAATTGTGAGATAAGCCCTCGTTGGTGGACAGGCAAGTGGCGCTACCCTTTGAGTTAAACCAGAAAACGCCTGCCCCAAGTGTTCCCACCAACAGGTTTCCTTCCCTGTCCTCGCAAGCCGCGGCGATAGGAGATCGGCCCCAGGGGTAGGTTCCCAAATCTCGTTCGATATAGTTCGTGTTGCATTTAGTGATGCGACCATCAGCCAGACGCCAATACCCGCCGCGTTGACTCGCGAGAAGAAAATCAAGCTTCCGCACCCGCGTCTCCTCGAACCGAAAGTTGGGTCCAGAAGAGCCGCCCTCTGGGACAGAGCGGATGGCAGTGAGCAATTGATCCGTTCCAACCCACACCGGACCGGAGGCTTCGGCAATTAACGCGCGACAAGCCCCCGGAACGTACGGCCCTTGCAGGAAATGAGTCAAACGCGTGAAGCGACCATCGGAGGCTCGCCAGAGTTCGCCATTGGCAGAGTAGAGCCAGACATTACCACTGGCATCTTCACACGCGGCAGCCAGGTGGCGTTCGGAGCCGGCCATCTGGATTTCCGCCGTGCTGGTTACCCGTCCGTCTTTCATGAGCGCGACCCCGGCCGTCTCCGTGCCGATCCAAAAATTAGTTTTGCTGTCCTCAAACAAGCTCACGATTCGGCTGCCATTGAGGCCCGGGGTGTTGTTCTCGTCGAGAACCTCGAAGTGAATGCCATCGAAGCGCACCAAGCCGTTGAGCGTTCCCAGCCAGAGATAGCCATCGCGGGTTTGGGTCAGGGCGATAACCTCGTTATTGGGCAGCCCATTTTCGGTGTCCCATTTATCTATGGTATAAGGCGCTTCCGCCTCCGCCGAGGCATTGGAGGCGGCCCGCAGGCCGGGCTCAAAAACACCCGCCAACAGCCACGGCACCGCGCAAGCCCAAGCGTTCTTCAGCATAGCTTATTGTTCGGATTCTACGGCAGCAGTGTAAAGAGGTTTTCACGCACGGATTCTGACGGATTTCCAGGTAAGAGCCGGCTCACGCCGGCTCTACAGGATTTGTTGAAACCCAAAAGCCTTGTCGCTGGGTGGGCCGTGTGATAACCCTTGCTCATGTTGCCCACGCGACAAGGTTCATTCCGGCTATTCCGCTTCGCGGGGGTGGATGTGTTTTTGCACTGGTCCTGGTTTTTAGTAGCAGTTTATGGGATCAACGCTCGAGGGCACGAATATGCCTCTTATATTTGGAATATAGTGGAGTACTTGGCCTTGTTCCTGATTGTATTGATGCACGAGTTTGGCCATGCCCTGGCCTGTCGGCAAGTAGGCGGACAGGCAGATCAGATCGTTCTGTGGCCACTCGGCGGGGTGGCTTATGTGGCTCCGCCACCCCGGCCGGGCGCGACTCTCTGGAGCATCGCGGCAGGGCCGTTGGTAAATGTGGCGCTGGCACCTGTCTTGACCGGGCTCTGGTTGTTGAGCCGCTACCTGGGATGGGCACAGACTCTTCCCGACGCTTACGCCTTTCTTCGAGCCGTCTGGTTCATCAACTTTGGCCTGCTCGTCTTCAATTTGATGCCAATCTATCCATTGGACGGCGGGCAGATTCTTCGCGCCCTGCTTTGGTTTCCACTGGGCCGGGCGCGCAGCTTGATGGTCGCCACTATCCTCGGCTTTGTAGGTACTGCTGGCTTAATCGCGTTCGCCTTTTACATTCAATCCCCTTGGTTTGGCGTCCTATGTGTATTTATTCTCCTGAACTGCTGGCGCGGGTTGCAGCACGCCCGGGCTTTGTTGCGTATCGCCGACGCGCCGCGCCACGACGGGTTCGCTTGCCCGGCTTGCAAGAGCCCCCCGCTTAGAGGCGCTTTTTGGAGATGCGACAAGTGCGGCAACTCGTTCGACACGTTTGAAAGCCAGGCGGTCTGTCCGCGCTGTGGCGCTCAGTTTGGGGCGACGAGTTGTTCGGATTGCGGCGGTGCGTCGCCCCATGTTGCCTGGATGATTCCGGCGCCGGCTCAACGTGTTTAGCGACATCATTTGACATGAACGGATTCGCGCTGCGATGGATTGCCAATTGGCTCCAAGGTTTGGGCCAGCTCAGTCTCCTGGCCAAGGAGGTGGCGGGCTCGATCTTTTCACGCAAGCTCAGCGGTCGTGACTTGGTCTACCAACTGTATTTTATCGGCGTCAAATCCCAATCGGTGGTGGTGATTACCGGCGCTTTTACCGGCATGGTGATGGCCGCCCAGACTTTCTTTCAGTTCCATCGAGTCCGCATCGACACGGCCACTTTAGCAGTGGTGAGCGTCTCGATGGCCAGCGAACTCGGCCCTGTTTTGACGGGCCTGATGGTGGCCGGCCGAGTGGGCGCGTCCCTGGCGGCGGAATTGGGCACGATGCGAGTGACTGAGCAGATCGACGCGCTTCGCACCCTGGCCTCGCATCCGGTGGATTATCTCGTGGTGCCGAGGTTTCTCGCCACGATTATCGCTCTGCCGCTCTTAACGGTCGAATCCATCGCGCTTGGGATTGCGGCGGCCTACGCGCTTTGTGTCAACTTTCTGGGGATTGATGCGGCCTATACCTGGCATAACATGGTCAAATACACCGATGTGCAGAGCGTGGAGATGGGCATCATTAAGGGGTTCATTTTCGGTGCGATGATTGCGTTGATTTCCTGTTATAAAGGGATGACTTGCGGGGAAGGGGCGGAAGGAGTCGGCCGGGCGACGACCGACGCGGTGGTGTTCTCTTCCATCACCATTCTGATTAGCAACTTCTTCCTCACCCTGGTTTTAAACCGCGTCCTTTGGGCGATATGATTGAAGTTCGCGACCTGTACAAAAGCTTTGGCGCTCAGCAAGTCCTGAAAGGTGTGAACTTCCACATTGAAAAGGGGGAGGCGGTGGTCATCATCGGGCGAAGTGGCGGAGGCAAAAGCATTTTGCTCAAGCACTTGATCGCCCTGCTCCAGCCGGATGCCGGAGCGGTGCTCATCGACGGGGAGGACATCAGCCACAAGAACGAACGCCAGTTGCTGCAAGTTCGGCAGAAGTTCGGCATGCTTTTTCAAGGCGCCGCCCTGTTCGATTCCATGACCGTGGCCGAAAATGTCGGGTTCCCCTTGCGCCGGGAACGGAAATGGACCGTGCAGCAGATCTCGGAAAAAGTGACCGAGGCTCTGGCGATGGTGGAACTGCCCGGCATCGAAAACAGAAAACCGTCCGAGCTCTCCGGGGGGATGCGCAAACGGGTGGGATTGGCCCGCGCGATTGTTTATCGGCCGGAAATAATTCTCTATGACGAGCCGACCACAGGGTTGGATCCGGTAGTGGCGGACAGTATCGATCGACTCATCATAAGCATCCGGGAGCGCTTCAAAGTAACCAGCATCGCGGTCACCCACGACATGCGCAGCGCGGGGCGAATTGCCCAACGCATCCTGATGCTTTACCAGGGGAAGATACATTTTACGGGCACGCCCGAGGAAATTTTCAAGTGCGCGGACCCGGTGGTGCATCGGTTTGTCAACGGGATTTCGGATTCGAGGGAACATACTTTTTGATATGAATGAATCGCGTTTCGCTTTGAAGGTGGGGTTGTTTGTGGCGCTGGGCATCGTCCTGGTGGCGGTGCTGCTGCTGATCTTTAGCAAGGGCCTGAACCTGTTCACCCCCACCTATGAACTGCGCTTGCGTTCGGGCACAGTCGGAGGCCTGAAACATCACGCCACGATTCTACTCAACGGCGTCGCCATCGGCAACGTGATGGGAACCGAAGTCGCCGCTGATGGCCGGGGGGTGATCATCGTAGCGCGAATCAACTCGAAATATGCCATTTACGCCGACGCGCGCTTTACCATCGAGCAGATTGGTTTTCTGGGGGATCAGTTCGTCTCCATTTATCAACAGGAGAACAAGGGAGCGATTTTGCAGCCAGGCACCGTGGTGCTTATCGAGGAGCCTTTGAACATTGAAAAGACTCTCCGCTCCGTCACGAGCCTCATCCAGCGAATAGACGAAACAGTGAAGGTCTTCAACCAGGCGATCCTGAGGGTGGACCGGACCGTGCTAAGTGAACGCACCTTGACCAATCTCGCGGGGGCCCTGGATAATTTCCGGCTGATCTCTGACAAAGCGGCAGTCATGGCTGAACACCTTGGCAGGCTGATCGATACGAACGGCCCGGGAATTTCGATTTCCATCAGTAACATGGTCGTGTTTTCCGAGGAGTTGGAAAGGTTGACGGGCGAGATGAATCAAACGGTGATTACGAATCGCACCGAGTTGACAAAGGCTGTTAAAAGCCTGCAAACCACAGCTTTTGCTTTGCAAGGATTGGTCAACGATGTTGAGTCTGGCAAAGGATTGATCGGGAGCCTTTTTAAGGACCAACAAATTAAGACCAACCTTTCCATGCTCACCGGCAACTTCGTCACTCTGAGCAGCAACCTCAATAAATATGGCTTGCTCTACAAGCCGAAGCAGCCCAAAACAAGTATCGAGAACCCGCTCCACCGGGGTAATAGCCCGTTCAAATAATAAACAGTATGTCGATCTGGGTCATCCGCGCATTTTTCATGCTCCTTTGCACGCTGGCCGGCTACGCGGTGAGCCAAAGCCGGCCGGAGTTAATCAATAGCGGAATTTATGGAGTTCTAATTGGATTCGGGTTGTCCGGCGTGCTGATAGCCCTCGACGAGATGCTCAAAGGGTTCTCCCTGCGCGCCTTTTCGGCGGCTACTTTTGGGCTGCTGCTCGGTACGCTCATCGCGGAGATGATCGATCACAACGAGCTGTTCATCTTTGGAGCCGATGAGAAGACTCGCTGGCTGATCCGCCTCGGCGTCTTTTTGAGTTTCGGCTACCTGGGCATGGTTCTGGCCATGCGCAGCAACAAAGAGGATTTCTCCCTCATCATTCCTTACGTCCGCTTTAAATCGCAGAGCAAGCCGGAGAACCTGCTCGTCCTCGATACCAGCGTTATTATCGATGGCCGGATTGCGGACTTGATCGAAACGAAGTTTTTGGAAGGCATTATTGTGGTCCCACGATTTGTCCTGCAGGAATTGCAATTGGTCGCGGACTCCTCCGACCCGGCGCGGCGCGCGCGCGGACGGCGCGGGTTGGAGATGCTCAATCGCATCCAGCGCAACCCCCTCAACGAAGTCAAGATCCATGAGGCGGATATTCCTGAAGAACGAGAGGTGGATTCCAAACTCCTTCGTTTAACACGCACCCTCGGCGCCAAGCTTTACACCAACGACTATAACCTGAGCAAGGTCGCGGAGCTGCAATCCATTCCTTATCTGAACCTCAACGAACTGGCCGTCGCATTGAAACCGTCCATCCTGCCCGGGGAGGTGCTGAACCTGCGAATTGCGCGCGAAGGCAAAGATAAAGGCCAGGGCGTCGCCTATCTGAACGATGGCACGATGGTGGTGGTTAATCAGGCCCATCACTTAGTCGGCCAGCAAGTCCACGTGCAAGTGACCAGCCTCCTGCAAACTGGCTCTGGAGTGATTATTTTTGCCGATCTGAAAGTCGCCGCCGCTGCCTGACGCGGAAATTTCAACTGTTCCATATGTCCCTCGTAACCGTTTATCGAACCTTCAGTCCAGCCGATGCGCAGCTAATCCGCTCGCGTCTGGAAGCGGCCGATCTTCAAGCCAGCGTCGCCCATGAGTTGTCGGCGTTGAGCATGGGGGGCTATGCCCAGGGCGCTGGGGGCATACTGGTGCAAGTGCCCGAGGATCAAGCCGAAGACGCCCGCGAGATTATCAAAACGCGTGACGAGGTTTGAGGTTCCACTCGGCCTGGCAGCCAGCAAAAAAGAGCGCGCACAGAATGGACAGCAAACGAAAAACGCTACTGGCAAAGCTTCAAAAACTGCTGTCCCCTGGCGAACTGCGCCTGGAGGAATCGGTCCGGCAACGCTATGCTGGCGACAAATGGATGGCCTCCTCTGTGCCCGAGGCAGTGGTCCTGCCACGCAACACCGCCTCGGTTTCCACGGTGTTGGGTTTCGCCAACCAACACCGGATTCCGGTCACCCCGCGCGGCTCCGGATATGGTTATGTAGGCGGATGCGTTCCCAGCCTGGGCGGGATCGCCCTGACGCTGGAACGCATGAGCCGCATCAAGGAAATCCACTCCGGCGACTTTGTGGCGGTGGTCCAAGCGGGTGTCATTACAAAAACGTTGCAAGACGCAGCTGAAAAGGCGGGGCTGTTTTACCCGCCCGACCCGGCCAGCCGCGCCGATTGCACCCTGGGCGGCAACATCGCCACAAACGCCGGCGGGCCGCGCTGTTTGAAATATGGGGTCACGCGCGAGTACGTCTTAGGCCTGGAGGTGGTGCTGGCGAACGGTTCGAGCGTTCGGCTCGGCAGCCGCACCCACAAAAATAAAACCGGTTTCGAGTTGGCGCGTTTATTCGTCGGGTCAGAAGGACTATTAGGCATTGTCACCGAAGCTACCTTGAAGCTGTTGCCTCTCCCTCCCTATCGCGCTGCCTTGTCAATCGGGTTTGGCTCCATGAAAGCGGCTGCGCGATGCATCCGCGGCATCTTCCGGGCGGGATTCCTGCCAAGCGCGCTGGAAATCGCCGATGCCTTCACTTTGGCCGCGGCCACAAAGCGCTCAGGGAGCAAACTTCTAAAAGGTTGCCAGGCACACCTGATTGTCGAGCTGGATGGCCAGGAAGCTTCAGTGAGGCGGGAGATTCAAATCCTGACCAGGACAGTGCGGAGCGGTCGGCCGAACCTCATCCGCCAGGCCCAAGGAGCCGGACAGTGCGAAGCTATTTGGCAACTCCGGCGTGAATTCTCCTACGGCTTGCGTGATACCGGGCTCACTAAACTAAATGAGGACATCGTCGTGCCGCGCAGCCGGCTGGAAGATCTTTTTGAGTTTGCGGCGAGCCTGCAAAAAAAGCATGGACTTCCCATCGCGTGCTTTGGCCATGCGGGCGATGGGAATATCCATGTCAATGTGATGGTTGACCAGTCGCAGCCCAATGCCAAGGCGCGTTGCGAAGCCGCCTTGGATGATTTGTTCGAGCGGGTGCTGGCTTGGGATGGCGTCATCACGGGCGAACACGGCATTGGTCTAGCCAAGAAACGCTGGTGGCCTGCCGCCACTACCGCCGAAGTGCGCGCCCTTCATCAACGCTTGAAAAACGCGCTCGATCCAAAGGGAATTTTGAATCCGGGAAAGTTTGTGTAAGGACGCAAGTCCGTGCTTGCGTTTGAATGCGTTTGCCACGGATGGAGTCGGAGCCAATGACAGCGCCGCAACCCACGGCACAATCCCGGCACGAATTTCACGAAGAGTTTTCCAGGCCCATGAGAGTCTCTTGCCGAAAAGGCAACAACCTGCCATGTCAATCCGGGATTGAAAAATCTTTCCGCTTTGCGATCTCTGCGTTCTTTGCGGTTAAACTGTTTTGTGGTTTGGTGTCAATTTCAGCCAAAGTTAGGGAGCCGCCGTTTTGGCGGCCAGGGGTTTCGGTTGCGCTTTCTCCCATTCTTTTTTGCTGACCTTTTTCACCTGTTGAATGTGGACGAAGGTGCCTTTCTTGTTGCCTACCACGACGTCGGGGAGCTTGTCGCCGTTAATGTCACCCGCCACGACTTGGGTGCCAATGCCTGAATCGTTGTCGATCAGATAGGGAACGAAATCCACGCTCTTATCGGCTCCGCGCACGAGCTTGAACCAGTAGAGCACTGCGGGCGCGGTCGGATCGGCGTCGCCGTGGGCGCCGTGAGCCCAAAAACGTTTGCCGGTCACAATGTCTTTCAAGCCATCGCCATCCATATCGATGAGGTCAATGGCGTGGGGCTGAGAGAAACAGACCCCATAACGATTTTGCTCCGGCTTGTTTCCAGTGATGAGGTGCTGCTTAAAGGTGATTTGACTATCCTCTTTCACTTGTTCGTACCAGACCAGACCGTAGCCGTGGGCCTCGAGGCTGGTGATGATGTCGGTGAGTCCATCCCCGTTCACGTCGTAGGCGTACATGTGGGATCCGCCGTTGTTGAATTTATATGCATGCTTAACCCACTCGGGGTCCCCGGCGAGGGAGGCCGGTTGTTCCCACCACCCGCCTGCTTCCAGAACGTCCATCTTGCCATCTCCATTCACGTCGCCAAAACCCAACCCGTGCGTGAACTTCTGCCAGTTGCCTTTCGGGGAAATCTTATGGAAAGTCCAGGGCTTAGCTGGATCGCTCCAATCCGGTTCCACATATCCAAAAAAACCGCCGGAGTTGCAAATGATTTCCGGCCTGCCATCGCCGGTCAGGTCACCCCAAGTGGGTGATTCGTTATCAACCACGTCAAAAACCTTGTGGCGGACCCAATGTTCCGTGCCGTCCGCATTTTTTTTGCCTTTGGGATTTTCGTACCAGGAAGCATCCTGCCCAGGAAAGCCGTAGATCAAAATGTCATCCCAGCCATCTTTGTTGAAGTCGAAGGTGAAAGCGAAAAAATTATCCGAGTAGGTGTTGTTCTTCCCAAGAGCCCCTTCAAAGCCTGGAATAGTCTCCTCCGTCCCGTCCTCCTTTTTGAGTTTAAAAGTCTGGGTTGCGGGATAATATTCGTGGCGGATCTTAAAATCAGGCCCCTCCCACCAGTAAGGACCGGAGACTATGTCCATGCGGCCATCGTGATTGAAATCTCCAAAATTTGCCCCTTCCGACCAGAAGTGTTTGCTGAGCTGCATTTTCTTAAAAGTGTGCAGCTTATAATCAGCGGCTGTAGTCACGAGCGTCATTGAGAGAAGACCCGCCATCGCAGAAGAGAATTTGATCATGGCTGTATCCTTTGCAATTCCAGGATAATCGGTCAAGCCCATGTTGCGAGTAATCGGCAATGCTCGATTTGGCACCCTGCCCCTGTTTGGTGTCCACGCTTCAGCGTGTCCGGCGTGGATTGGCCAGGAGAGGGCCGAGGCTGAGAAGTTCCGTCGCGATAAGGTTGACGGGCACCCGCCAACACCCCAAACTAAAGTCAGCAGATATTAACAACGTATTCAGGACTTGACCGAAATTGGGCGCACAATGGAAACAAGCCGGCCGTGAAGCCAACGCGCAAAAGCGCGGCCAATTGGTCGTCAAACTCGTCCGCGAAATCATCGTCGCCGCCAAGCTGGGCGGCGCCGACCCTGACTCGAATGCGCGGCTGGCCGCCGCCGTGGAGAAAGCCCGCAAGGGTTCCGTTACCCGCGAGACCATCGAGCGCGCCATCAAGAAAGGGGCGGGGCTGACGGATGAAAAGATTGTCTTTGAGCTGGTAACCTACGAGGGATTTGCTCCGCACAAAGTGCCCATCATCGTCGAGTGCCTCACCGATAATAGGAACCGCACTGCGCCGGAGGTTCGCCACCTTTTTCGGACCGGCTCCATGGGCCAGCCGGGCAGCGTCGCATTTTTCTTCAACCACCTGGGGGTGGTCGAAGGGACCCATCCCGATCCGAATCGCGACGCCGAAGGAGATGCCATCGAGGCCGGGGCGCAGGACATCGAGCCACTCGAAGCCGAAGAAGTTCCCGAGGGCCGCAAAGGGGCGCGTTTCCTAACACAGATGAAGGATCTCGATGCCGTTTCCAAGGCTCTGAAAGCTGCCGGGTGGACGATTAGCGCCGCCGAAATGCGTTACCTCGCCAAAAACTTTCCTGAGCTTACGGAAAAGGACCGAAAGGAAGTCTCTGATTTCTTGAACGCGCTGGATGACCACGACGACGTGCATCGGGTTTACGCGGCCATGAAGTGAGCTTCTTAGGCTTTCCAAACTGCGGGAAGGAATGGCCGCGAAGAGGGATGAAGAACCACAAAAATCCGCTTTCCGTCTGGTCTTGCGCCCTTTTGTGGCTATTTATTTGTGTTCCAGCTCACGAAGTTCTCGTTAACGCCGGCATTGCCGGCGACATGCCCAAACCGAAGGCCGCGACCGTTGGCGAAATTCTGGCTGCCTCCAAACCGGGGGATTGGCGGTCCCTCGACCCGGAAAACACACTTTACGTCGAGCTCGCAATGGGCCGGGTGGTCATCGAACTCGCGCCGAGTTTCGCGCCACGCCATGTCGCCAACGTGAAGGCACTGGCGCGCGAGCATTATTACGACGGACTGGCCATCCTCCGTTGTCAGGACAATTACGTCGTGCAGTGGGGAGATCCAGACGCCGAAAAGCCGGAGCTTCGTCGCAAGATCCAGCGCGCCCAAGCGGCTTTGCCACCGGAGTTTGATCGCGCGCTGGATCCCAAACTGGCGTTCACCCGGTTACCCGACTCTGATGTTTATGCGCCCGAAGTCGGTTTTTCTGGCGGCTTCCCAGTGGCTCGAGATCCGAAAACCGGGAAGACGTGGCTGGTGCACTGTTACGGGATGGTTGGGGCCGGACGAGATGTTCCGCTGAACAGCGGCGGAGGCGCCGAACTCTATGTGGTAATTGGCCACGCTCCGCGACATCTTGATCGCAATGTGACCTTGCTTGGACGGATCGTGCAAGGCATGGAACTGCTTTCGGCTTTGCCGCGCGGCGGCGGCTCGTTGGGCTTTTACGAAAAAAAGGAGCAACGTGTGCCTCTCCAGGCGGTTCGCGTAGCCGCTGACGTTCCCGCCAATGAGCGCACCGCTCTGGAGGTGATGCGCAGCGACAGCCCCATTTTTGAACAGGTGATTGAATCCCGCCGCAATCGGCGCGAGCCATGGTACCACCTCCCCGCCGGACACATCGAAATTTGCAACGTGCCGATTCCGGTCCGGACCCAGACCGCTCGATAGGAACCAAGCGCCAGCGGGGCGCCATGGGCGAACATTGCCGGTAATAGCCACCGCTCCCTCCGCGGCTACGGGGTTTGGCCGGTTCCGAGGTTAAGGCGAGATCGCGCGGTAAAAGCGTCTCGTCATGGCAGGCGAGTTGGCATCCGTGAAATCGAAGGTGCCACCCGCGTAGGTGTTAGTGAAAATATCTGTCCAGGTCCTTAGGCCATCGGAAGCTTGCACGCGGTAGCTCTGGCCCGGAGCGGCGGCGATGCTTAATTTCACCGTCACGCCGGTCTGTCTGCTGATGGTGACGACCTCGACGTGACCCGGAACTGGTGGACGGCGCGCGCCGAAAAACTGGAGCGTCTTGTTGCCGAAATCACTGAAGAAGTGGTGCTCGCTATAGCAGGAGTTAAGCTGGTTTTGAATCGCATTAGTAAAGAGGGCGTAGCCGGACAGCGCCCCCAACCAGTGGTTGCTATTGTTAAAAGGGCTCGAGATCAGAAAATCGACCGAATCGAGCAACCCGGCCGCCTTCAACTGGTCGTGAATGTTTTGCGAGTCCGCGGCGGTCAAGCCATCAATGCGCGCGAAACGTTGGGGATAAACCGGCGACGGTTGATTCTCGCGCAATTCGCCCTCTACTCCGCGCCCGGCCAGCAGGGCCAGGTTGGTGGTGGCGTCGGGCAGGAATGCTTTGTGATTATAAAAGTCGTCATTCCGCGCGAGGTTCCAAATGGTTGGAACGGTTGTGAAATTGAAAACAGTGGCGCCCGTGCTCCTGGGCGCTCCGCTCGAACACCAGAGGGCACAGGCATTGAACTGGAGATAATAAGCCGGGATGGGCGCGAAGAAGCCGCCCGCGGACATCCCGGTGGCGAACTTCGGCGTGTTGGTCGTCATCAGGCCAAGGCTTATGAAATAATTCAGCGATGCCCGGACATTTCCAACATCCAGATTGCTGGAGGAAAAGGTGATGTCCCAGCTCTTGCCGAGGCCCCCGCCACTGTCCAGCGAGGCCACAGCATAACCTGCCGCCACCGCGTCCCGCGCGAAGGTGAAGCTCTCCGCTTCAGTGAAGAAACCGGAGGCCCTTGCGCGCGCGCCGTTAAAAAAGAAGATGACCCCGGCTGGATTTGCAGGAAAGTAATAAATCAGATTGACCGCGTTCGGGTCAGAAGGTGCGAGGCCATTGAGGGTATGAGTGGTCGTGGACCAGTCGGGCGCAGGTTTGAAGGTTGCGGTCAATGAGGCGTCCTGCGGCATCACCAGCGTCGTATGCCAGGCGTACGGATTGGCGAGCAGATGGGCATCGCCAACCCACCTATTGAAGACACTGTTCAGCGCAGGCGGATTGGCCCACACGTCGTTAGTTGCGCCGTTGGACAGTTGCAGTCCGAGAGAGCCGTTGGTGACGTTCACCGCGGCGCAGGCCAGGACGGCCGGGACGAACAGTGAAAGCAAAGTCAGCAAATGAAATAAGGCGAAACGCAAGGCATGCTCCTCGTTTAGGCGGTATTTCATGCGGTATGTTAGCCCTTCCTCGGCTGCCGCGCAATTGACAATGGAAAACCCCGTATTTAACGTCATGGCACGAGCGCCACAAACTCATGAACCTGCAAGACCTGAAGACGAAAATCAAAAGCGGCCTTATTGATACAGTGATAGTGGGCTTCCCGGATGTCTTCGGACGAGTGGTTGGCAAACGGTTCACGGGCCAGTGCTTCCTCGAAACTGTGCTGGGTCATGGCACGCATGCCTGCAGCTACCTGCTCACGGTTGATATCGAGATGGAGCCTATGGAGGGCTTCAAGCTGGCCAACTGGGAAAAGGGGTTCGGCGATTTCGAAATGCGCCCCGACCTCTCCACGCTGCGCCTCCTCCCCTGGCTGCCCGCCACGGCGCTGGTGCTTTGCGACCTCCTGCAGCCTGACGGAAAACCAGTCGATGAGGCTCCCCGGACGCTTTTACAACGCCAAGTAGAGTTGCTTGCGCGCAAAAAGTTCACCTGCCAGATCGCCAGCGAGTTGGAGTTCTTTCTATTCAACGACACCTATCACGAAGCCTTCACCAAAAACTATCTTGGCCTGGCTCCTTCAAGCGATTATCGAATTGATTATCACACCCTGCAACCGGGCCGGGATGAGCCGCTATTCCGGTCCATGCGCAACCTGATGCTGGCCGCCGAAGTCCCGGTGGAGTCGAGCAAAGGAGAATTCGGCAGAGGCCAGCATGAGATCAATTTCATTTACACCGAGCCCATTGCAATGGCGGACGGGCACGTAATCTTTAAACAGGGAGTGAAAGAAATCGCAGCCCAACAAGGCAAATCGGTGAGTTTCATGCCCAAGCCATTCGTGCATGAGCCTGGCAGCAGTTGTCACATTCACACCAGCCTTTGGCAAAACGGACGGAATGTTTTCTGGGACACCCGGAAGAAAACCGGCTCCAAAATCTTTCGGCAATTCCTCGGCGGTTTGTTGAAGTATTCTCGTGAGCTTTGCTGCTTTTTTGCGCCCACCATCAACGCTTACAAACGCTACCAGTCAGCCAGTTGGGCGCCCACGAAGCTGGCGTGGTCAGATGACAATCGCACGGCGGGCTTCCGTATAGTGGGCGAGGATAAATCCTTCCGCATCGAGAACCGCATGCCCGGCGCGGACGCCAATCCTTACCTGGCTTTTGTGGCCACGATCATGGCCGGGATGGCCGGCATCGAGGAGGGTTTGGACAGCGGCGGCAAATATGAAGGTAATGCCTATGTCGATACGGCTCTGCCCTCCCTCCCCAGGACCCTGCGTGAGGCGACCGAGCTTCTTAATGGATCTCGGCTGGCCCGCAAGGCGCTCAGTGATGCGGTGGTGGATTTTTACGTGCACACCGCCCGCGTCGAAGTGGCGGCTTTCGACAACGTGGTGACCGATTGGGAGCGCGCGCGTTATTTTGAGAGAATATGACACGTTCAGAGGCGTGGGGGGTGGCCGGAACGTGATTGGCCAGAGATGGGTTTCAAATGCGATTTCCGGATGCCGGCGTTTAGCGGCATGCCAACCTGTCCTGTGTTGCTAAAGTTTGTGCTTTCCATTGTAGGCAAAGCGGGGTGAAAATCTGATCATGATGACATCGACCTGGGTTTGCTGTCCCATGGATTAGGACTCTTTAATAATTATGAGATCTCCTTCCATGACTCGACGTGAAATGATCAAAGGCAGTGTGGCCGTGGCAGCGCTCGCGTTCGCCCAATACCCGCTTTCACTCTTCGGAGGCCCGGAAGCGGAAGCTGGAGGCGTGCTGATTCCTTTCCTGGATGCGCAGCCGCCCGTCAAACGCCAGACGCGCTGGCAGGAACTAACCAATTGGTTTACCAAAAGCGAGGACCTTTACGTGGTTAACCACTACAACACACCAGCCTTAAATGCGGAGGACCATGTCCTCGAAATTTCTGGCCTGGTGCGCAAGCCAAGAAAGTTGACCCTGGCGGACATCAAATCCCGCAAACGCAAGACCATCACCGCGACGCTGGAATGTGGCGGCAATGGCAACGGAACTACGTTCATGGGAGCCATCGGCAATGTGCGCTGGACGGGCACTCCGCTGGCCAGCCTGCTTGATGACTGCGCGCCTTTGAAACGGGGCATCGAAGTGGTGTTTTTCGGCTCTGATGAGCACATTGAAAAGATTCGGGAAAAGGATTATCCACAGAATTTTGCGCGCAGCCTGCACATTACGGATGCCATGCGGCAGGATCTTTTGCTCTGTTACGAAATGAATGGAGAACCGCTGGCCAAAGAGCACGGGTTTCCGCTGCGGCTGGTCGTGCCGGGCTGGTTTGGGATTACCTGGGTGAAATGGTTGAACCGGATTGAGGTCCTGGACCGCCGTTACATGAGCAAATACATGGCGCAGGAATACGTCACATTGCGAGGAGAAGAACGAGCCGAGAAGACAATCTGGCGGCTGACCAGCGTCGGGCCGCTTGACACCAAATCGATCATCGCCCGCGCTGTGAAGCTCAAGAATGGCGTGGTTCGCCTGACCGGCGCCGCCTGGGGCGACGGCACGCCCATTAAAACTGTGGAAGTGAAAATCGACGACGGTCCGTGGGTCGCCGCCGTCATCGACCACGCGCATCGAGACAAATACACCTGGCGGTTTTTCAGCTTCGATTGGAACAACCCGCTGCCCGGAGAACACACGCTTGTTTCCCGTGCGACAGACGAAGAGGGCCGTGTCCAGCCGGGCGCCGAGGACCCTGCCATCAAATTGAAGAAGACCTATTGGGAGGCCAACCAACAGTGGCCACGCCGGATCATGATTTGAGCGTTCCCATTGTTCCCAACGAATAAATAAAGTCATCGGCCGGACCAAGAGTTCGTTGCGGCTCGGCCCCTCCTCCCCACTCGACAGCGCCTCTTTGCTTTGTTACTCACTTCGGGTGCGCGATGACTTGTTAAAAGATGTCAGCCGAATCGTGGTGAAGTTCGGCACCGGTGTGCTGACAGATTCCGGCAAGCAGCTTGATCTGGCGCAAATGCAACAGTTGGTCGAACAGGTGGCGGAACAACACAAGTCGGGTCGAGAAATCGTTCTGGTCAGTTCGGGGGCAGTAGGGGCAGGCATGGGAGCTCTTGCCCACGAGAAACGTCCTGCTCAATTGGCCGAACTGCAAGCTTGTGCGGCCGTGGGACAAACCCGCCTCATGTCCACTTACGAGAAACTTTTTTCCCAGTTTAATCTTCATATTGCGCAGGTCCTCCTCACCCATGATGATCTGGAACATCACGAGCGCCACCTCAACGCGCGCAACACGCTGGTGACGTTGCTCCAGCATGGGGTGGTGCCGATCATCAACGAGAACGACGCCGTTTCCTTCACGGAATTGAAATTCGGCGACAACGACAAACTTTCAGCGCTGGTAGCCTCTCTGCTCCCAGCGGACCTGCTCCTCATCCTGACGACGGTCGAAGGGGTGATCGAGAATTTTGGGCAGACAAATGCCACAACGATTTCGCAAATCGAGGAGATAAACGAAAAGATTGAGAAAATTGCTGGGGGCACCGAAAACGCGCTTGCCGTGGGCGGGATGGCTTCAAAAATTCAGGCCGCCAAAATTGTCATGCGGACGGGCATTCCGCTGATCATTGCCTCGGGTCAAAAAAGGGGGGTCTTGGCTCGAGTCTTGAGTGGGGCGGACGAAGGCACGCTCTTTGTCCCCCAACCAACCCGGCTCAAAGGCCGCAAACGATGGATTGCCTTTTTCCATCATCCTAAAGGCGCGCTGTTCGTGGATGAAGGGGCCAAAAAAGCCTTGCGCGAAGGAGGCAAAAGTTTGTTGCCTCCGGGCATTGCGGGTTGCGAAGGCGACTTCAGCGCGGGGGACATCGTGCGCATTTGCGATTTGAACGGGACGGAGTTTGCCCGGGGCATTTGCAAATTTACTTCCACCGAAATTCGAGCGGGGCAGCTTTCGCGCACCGAAGCAGTGCATCGGGATGACTTGGTAATCCTGTGAGAAACGCGCCGGCCATCGAGGAGCTTTTGCGCATTATGGCCCGGCTTCGCTCACCCACGGGCTGTCCCTGGGACCGCGAACAGGACCACCTGAGCCTGCGTTTCCACGCGGTGGAAGAAGTCTATGAATTGATGGACGCTATCGAGTCGCGAGATGACCATGAGATGGTCGAGGAGTTGGGCGACTTGCTTCTCCAGGTAGTATTCCACTGCCAGTTGGCCCGCGAGCGGGGCGCGTTCGATTTTGAAAAAGTCTGTCGAAATATCGTCAAAAAATTGATCCGCCGCCACCCCCATGTTTTCGGTGAAGCGAAGGCGAAGACGGTAGAGGCAGTATGGGCGCAGTGGGAGCGGATAAAAACAGGCGAGAAAAAAGGGACACCGCACGAGCGGCCCTCCGGGCTGGATGGCATTCCCCGTCATCTGCCGGCCTTGTTGCGGACCGAAAAATTGGTAAAGAAGGCGCGCAAGGCGAAGCTGCTCGGCGAAGCCCAATCCGCCCATCGGCCGCGCTCAAAATCAGCCCTGGCCAGGGCGCTATTCGACTTGGCAGCTTGGGCGCAGCAACAGGGGTGGTCAGCCGAGGCCCTCTTGCGAGCGGAAACGCAAAAGCAAGAACGCGCCTTGCGGCAGCGAGAGAAGAAGAAATTAATCCTTCTTACCTCGGCTCCTGCAAGGCCAAGGCATGACAGCCTTTTCTAAAATTGAGGGGGTTCCTTGGGTTAGAATTTGACGCTGATGCTCACGGAGCCAAAGCGGTCATGGCGGGTCTGTGCGATGAATTCGCGAGTCCGTTCCACGAAACTCAAGGCAAATTCAAGGTGCTTAAAGGCCAGGACACCGCCCGCTTTTAAGTCTCCGACCAGCGGCTCCTTTTTAACGCTCAAGCTTGGGCGCCACAGGTTCCCATCCAAAAAGGCATTGCGCGCCACCGCCCGTCCATCCACTCCCGCGAAGACGTAGGCGCCGAAGCAGCGCGCCTTCGAAGTGCAACCGCCGGCTTGCGTCGCCAGCGAATCAATGTTCTGCGCGCCGAAATCATCGGGGATGTTCCAGCCCGCGCGCGCCATTCCGCCGGCGACGCCAAAAGTTTGCACATTTCCGAGACTGACGCCGGCGTGGGGAATGAATTCGAGGCCCCAGCCGGCGCCAGGCGCAGTAGGGGAAAACTTCCATTGGCGGTCGAATTTCAGGACCAGGCCCGGCTCGCTCTTAAGTTGATGATGCCAGCCCTGCGGCAGAACCCAGCCCCCCAGGGCATGCCACCAGGTTTGGGTGTTTTCAGCCAGGGAATCCGGCCCAATGATGCCAAAGTCCATTTCAAAATTATCCAATACCGGTGTGGCTCGAGCGGTCGAACCACGCCGCTGCAAAATGGCCCCGAGGTAAAGCCAACCGGCATACGGGCGGTCCGAGCGGACCATGTCGGGGGTAAAGATGTTTTTAGGAGTATAAATGTTTTGACCCAGAGCCAGGCCAAAGCGCGGCGCTTCGATTTTCATCCCGAGGGCCGGAAGGACATTAGCAAGGCTGTTGGCCCACTCCGGAGTATGGTCCTCCCCCCAACTATAAGTTAAGCGGAGCCCCTGAGTGTAATGTTGGTCCCCATTCCTGGCCAGATCGTCGTTCTCCTCCACAAGCGTAAGAATCGGCCCGTGGGACTCACCAAGAGCGCCGCAGATCATCAAAAAAAGGCAAACGCAAAAACACCAGAACCGTTGCACAGGTAATTATCGGTCGAAAAGTCCAAGTTCATAATCGGTGAGAATCCAATTTCACCGTCAGTCTTTCGGCGGCGGCCGTGTCGTTTTATGAACTGCAAACTGTGAAACACTCGAGAACAGCAGTTCTCATTATGGCAATCTAGGACGACATGGTCGGAAGGACGAGTTCCACGAGTCCCTGATCTCTTAAGAAAATGGGGACTCGTGGAACTCGTCCTTCCGAAAATTTTGCCGATTCGCTGCCATAATGAGAATTGCTGACTCTAGAAGTCTTTGCCTTGACAACCCTTGACAACCCTTGACAACCCTTGACAACCCTTGACCGTGCAGCCTTTGGCCGTGCTTTTTCTCTCTTTCGGAAGGGTCCCCAATTTACTCTGCCAGTCCTTTGAATGTTAGGGCCGGCTGTCGTTGAATGAACGGACACCCAAAGAGCCTGTTTTAAAATTGCGAGGGGTCCTGCGGCGAGGAGTTTTGGCTGCGGCCAAGGTGGCTGAGTAGGCGCGGACACCTGGTGCTTGAGGGCTGAGGACTGAGGGCGGAGGACTGAGGACTGAGGGCGGAGGACTGAGGACTGAGGGCGGAGGACTGAGGACTGAGGGCGGAGGACTGAGGAGGGATCGCCCGGGGCGGATGAGTGATGAGTGAAAAAATTCACTTGGATTAGGTTGGATTCACTTGGATTAGGTTGGATTCACTTGGATTAGGTTGGCAGGGCTATCCTATTGACTCCAGTGACCACAACGTATAGTGGAGGAGGATGATAGAGGACTATCCGCGGACGCTTTTGGAGATGGAACGTCGGTTTGCCACTGAAGAACAGTGCCGTGCCTACCTGGCG
>JBBRPK010000040.1:0-39301 GCA_038228235.1 Verrucomicrobiota bacterium | reverse complement strand
GCCGGACCAACAGTTGTTGCTGGACAAATTAAAGTTGCAGTTGCCGGAGCAACCACCACCGAAAATCACGGCTGCACAAGTAACCACCAAATGAGCCGGCGTAGTGCAGACCTTTAGGATCGGTGCCTTGATTTGCAATGGGTTACGGGTTTTGGAAGCTCGAGTCCGCGAAGTCGGGCTAGAACCCAAATCTTCTTACGGCGTTCCAATAGGGCTTCGCGAAGACGTTTACCTGGAGCTTCGAACATTTCTGCGCCGAATCTCAAATTATTATTTGACTGTAACCATTTCGTGTGGTAATCGTCTTCTCGTTCGATGAGAACCTGCACGTACATATCAACCGTGATTTGGCCGACGATGTCGGTCGCGAAAGCGACACATCATAGTCGGTTAAGCCAGGGTTGTGTGTTTAGCCTTGGCCTATCCATGTCGTATCAGGCGCAAGCCCCCGAAACGAATCTGGATAAACCGGAGGTGAGCAGGTAACGGAAGATCGATTAGAATTTTCTCAACCCTGCTTACCGCAAAGTAAGCAGGGTTTTTTATTTCCCTCAATGACTGAAAGCATGTTTGTGAACAAAAAGTGAACTGACTGTGAACGAAACGAAGGCGACATCTTGATGATGTCAACCGACACAAAACTAAAACAGGCGAAGGAGAGCCGAGGTTCTCCACCGGTGGGTTATGTCCAGCGGTCGCATAGAAGCGCGCCAATTGTGTTAAGCCAGAATTTACATTCTAAGGGCTTCGGAGGAGGTGTGCCCCTAAACACCGAAACAGCCGCCGTGAAACCGCGGGTTGGGATCGAGTAGATCACCAAGAGGTGTTTGTTCTTTGTTGAAATGGCATGGGCCGGGAGTGTGACAACACTTCCGGCCCTTTTAATTTCGCGGCTGTGGTTTAACAGCAGAATGTCTTCCTGCCAGGTAGATGGTCCGGGTGCGATTCCCGGCAGCCGCACCAATTTCCTTACAGGCTGCGCGTCAGCACGCGGCCGAGTCTCCAAAACTCAGCTCACTCCGGGCAGCACGGAGGCAGCCTGCCATTTTCATTTGGGGTCGTGGCAGACAAGCAATGCACCTGCTTTGCAAGCAGGTTGATGTGGGAGCGTTACCCACCGACTCCACCAATTTCAACTGCGGGAAACTCGACCAATGCACAGAGAGAAGCCTCATAAACTTCTTCAGGTGGGTGTGACTCCCACTCCCGCGACCAATTTTAGGGAAGTGATCCGGCTACTCGACTGTAAATCGGGTGTCAGAAAACAAAGTCGGAAGCGACGAACTGGAGCATTACCAGCACTTCCCACCATTTCGGACTCGTAGCTCAATCAGCAGAGCGCCCCGTTGTCTGCGGGAGGGTTGAGGGTGCAACTCCCTTCGGGTCCGCCATTTTTTTCGGAGCGTAGCTCAGTCTTCAGAGCGCCCGGCTTGGGACCGGGAGGCCGCAGGTGGAAATCCTGCCGTTCCGACCAATTTCAAATTGCTGTCGTGGCCGAACACATGAGGCATCCGTCTTCTAAACGGAACGATGCAGGTGGGATTCCTGCCGGCAGCACCATTGCCAGGTGGTGTCAAAGTAGCACGGCGGCCTGTTAAGCCGCTTGTCTTGGTGCGAGTCCAAGTCTGGCAGCCATTTTTCAGGGTGTAATGTCAGCAGCAGACGGCCTTGTTCGGAACGAGGAGGTCGCAGATGCAACTCCTGCCACCCTGACCATTTCGGATGGTTGGCAGAGCAGTAATGCCCCGGTCCCGAAAACCGAGTGAGCCTCCGGGCTGCGTGGGTGCAATCCCTACACCATCCGCCATTTTCCAAAACTCAACGAAAGGAAATTCCATGAAGCCCGTCATCCGCTATCAAAGCCAATTGCTCTTTCGCAAGAGCTATAAACCGAATCGTCTCATTCGCATCCGACCGGCGGCGCAGCCGAACTTTGTTTTTCATCCAGTGCGACAGTTCGGTTTGAAGCCGCAACTTGAACTCGTCTCGTAGCTCAAAAGCAGAGCACCCGGCTGATAACCGGAAGACGCAGGAGCATTACCTGCCGGGACGACCATCCTTCGCTCTCCAAGCTTCAGCTCGGAGAGCCAATTCCCCGAGTAGCTGAGGCAGATTAGCGCCTCGCTGAAGACGAGGAGACGTTGGCGCGATACCAACCTCGGGGACCATTTGTTCCGTATGCAAGTAGTCCGTGAATGCAAAGCAGCTCGCGCAGCCGGCCTTTCAAGTCGGGCCTAATCGGTGCAAGTCCGATCACGGATGCCATTTTGTCCGCGTAGCTCAGTTAGATCAGAGCGCCACCATGCGAAGGTGGAGGTCGCAGGTGCAATTCCTGCCGTGGACGCCACTTCGCCTCTGTGCCTCAGCAGCCACAGGACGAGTTTTGTAAACTCGAATTCGTCGGTGCGAGTCCGACCAGAGGCTCCAGTTTATGGTGATCATGATGTAACTGCAGCATCACGCCCCGTGAAGGCGTTTGTGCCGGTGCGAATCCGGTTGGTCACCCCAATTTCAATGGGCCGAAGATGAACGGTTATCCTCCACCATAAGGAGGGCGTACCGTCCGTAACGAAAGCCTTGGCGGTCCGGGTTCGATTCCCGGCATGGAGTGCCTCCGTTCGATCACGCTACTTGCCCATCGTAATCTGCCTAAAATGGCAACAAAACCGCATCCGCGATCTGCGCACAAAGCTTGCGCGGACTCGCGGACAGTCCCGTAGTTCAACCGCGATAGAACGCCCGGATTCAGTCCGAGAGATGTGGGTTCGATGCCCATCGGGCGCGCCAATTTCGACGGGCCGCTGAGTTTGGGTTATCGGCGAAGCGGGAAACCGCGAGCGCGTTCAAACCGCGCATCATCGGGCAACCGATGGATTCCCATCTCGCCTCTTGTCCGTCGTTCTCTTTTGGATGGGCCGCTGTGCTTCGGTTATCGAACTGGGTAGCTCAACTGCGATAGAGCATCTCGTGAAAACGAGAAGATGCTGGTTCGATTCCCGTCCAGAAACATCGAGGTCGTCTCTTGTCCATCCTTTAGCATTTTCGACGGGTCGCAGGATTGGGTTATCGCCTCCTAAGCGCGTGGTCGCTGGGTCGAGTCCAGCCTTCGGCACAACACGCCGAAGTAGCTCAGTGGTAGAGCACGTATTCCCAGTTCGTCTCTTATCCGTCGTGAATTTCAGCGGGCCGTAGATTGTGGGTTATCGGAACTGTTGGTTGGCGGTTCAAATCCGCCCTTCCGCTTCGGCGGAAGTAGCTCAATCGGATAGAGCAGCAGTTAACATCCACCTTCGCTCCTTGTCCGCTGCTTTTAGTGGCCGTGCGCAAGCACTTTTGATGGGCCGAAGACATCGGGTTATCTGTCATTGGTTCGAATCCAATCCGGGGCACAAGATGCCTCGGTAGCTAAGTGGTATAGCAATTCCCGCGTCGTCCCTTGCCCATCGTTCTTTGGTCGCGGCGAGTGTCGCGATGATTCAACCGCAACCATCAACCACGGAGGCCGTATGGCAAACAACACACAAGATGAATCCAATTTTGAAATCACCAGCAAACGTCGCAAAGGTTTCCCGTCCGAAACGCAGGTGAAACGCGGAGTCCGCGTCGTGCACGGGAATAAGGAACTTAGCGAGAAGCTCGGTCGAAACGATCTTTGCCCGTGCGGTTCAGGACGCAGCTTTTAAGAGCTGCTGTCTCCGCTCCGGGCGTTACGACGGTTCAAAACGGAATCACTTTTTTCCGCGAGTAGCCATCAATCAATTTTCTGCGGGCCGAAGAACATGGGTTACCTCTGTTAAAGGAAAACTCCCAGGTTCACCAACTTGCCTGCATTTCCAAAACGCAATCGTGCCGAGAGTTGGCGGCGCATCAGATGAAAGGAGGCCATTATGGCTATCAACTACGCAAAGATTTTCAACCGACGTGTCTCGCCGCAGTCCCAGCCGATTCCGGGTTCGAACCAGGTTCGCAACTCAGGCGGCGGCTACTCGTGGCAGGTCGATGAATGGACGCGGCTCGACCGCTTCCTGATCCTCGGTGCCGAAGGCGGCACGTATTACATTGGCGAACGCGACCTCGTGAGGCAGAACCACGACGCGCTCGTCCGCTGCATCAAGGCTAACGGCATTCGCACCGTAAACCGCGTTGTTGAAATCAGCGATGCGGGTCGCGCGCCGAAGAACGATCCGGCGATCTTCGCGCTCGCGCTTGTCGTGACGCACGGTGACGCGCCGGCGAAGGCGCACGCGTTTGCGAATCTGGGCAAGGTCTGCCGCATCGGCACGCACCTTTTCCACTTCGCGGAATACGTGAACGCGATGCGTGGCTGGGGTCGCGGTCTGCGCAATGCCGTCGCGGGTTGGTACGTGGAACGAGAAGCGGACGATCTCGCGCACCAGGCCGTGAAGTATCAGCAGCGCGATGGTTGGTCGCACAGCGACCTGCTTCGCCTCGCTCACCCGAAGGCTCCTTCGCCACAGCATGACGCGGTTTTCCGCTGGATGTTGAAAGGCGCGGACTCGCTCGGTGAACGCG
Source organism: Verrucomicrobiota bacterium (assembly GCA_038228235.1). GTDB lineage: Bacteria > Verrucomicrobiota > Verrucomicrobiia > Limisphaerales > JBBRPK01 > JBBRPK01. Next base: position 34,768 of record JBBRPK010000040.1, on the reverse strand, counting down.
AAGTGAAGCGCAAGGTTCGCGGCGAAGATCGCATCGCGAAGTACGCTGCGGTCGGCGCACTGCCGAAGCTTATCGAAGCGTTCGAACAGGCGAAGCGCGCTTCGAGCAAGGATGAAATCGTGAAGCTCATCACGGAGTTCGACCTGCCGCGCGAAGCCATCCCGACGCAATGGCTTAATGAAGCCAAGGTTTGGGAAGCCTTGCTCGAACGAATGCCGATGACGGCGATGATCCGCAACCTCGGCAAGATGACGGCCATCGGTCTCGTTAAGCCGTTCAGCGATGCGAAGAAGCTCGTTCTCCGCAAGCTGAAGGATGAAACGGTGCTGAAGCGTTCGCGCATCCACCCGCTCGCCGTTCTCGTGGCGCAGAAAATCTACGCTCAGGGTCACGGCGACAAGGGTGCGCTCAAGTGGTCGCCGGTTTCGGCGATCGTGGACGCACTGGACGCAGCGTTCTACGCGACGTTCAGCAACGTGGAACCGTGCAACAAGCCGGTGCTGCTCGCGCTCGACGTGAGCGGTTCGATGGCCGGCTCAATGATCGCTGGTTCCAGTATCAGCGCTCGTGAAGCGAGCGCAGCAATGGTGCTGGTCATGGCGGCGACGGAGCCTGAGCACGAAATCATCGCGTTCTCCGCTCCGGATCGCGGTGGTTACGGCGGCATGCATGGAGGAGGCGAACCGGGCATCACCCGCGTAAACGTCTCGCCTCGTATGAGACTCGCCGAAGTCATCAAGAGGATCGAAGGCATCCCGATGGGCGGCACGGACTGCGCCCTGCCGATGCTGTGGGCCGCTCGCAACAAGTTGAACGTGTCGGGCTTTGTGACCTACACGGACAGTGAAACGTGGGCGGGCAACATTCATCCGGCGCAGGCGCTGCGTCAGTATCGCAGCGAGTTCGTCGGTGACGCGAAGGCAGTCGTTGTGGGCATGACCTCCAACGGCTTCACCCTCGCTGATCCGAACGACCGGGGCATGTTGGACGTGGTTGGCTTCGACACGTCCGCGCCGGCAGTTATTGCGAACTTCGTTCGCGATTAGCGAACGGTTCAAGGACGCCACGGAGGTGGCAAACAACGCGGGCGGAGGCGAAAGCCCTCGCTCGCACTTTAATTTCAGATTTGAATCAGGTCAGCAGTCATTCCGGCAGTTCGCCGGAATGATTCTGGGATTGGCCGGTTCATTCGCGGTTCGATTCCGCAATCGGCTGATAACCGACTCAAGGTAATGAGACTGGGAGAAATCCCATCACGGTTCGAGGCAATGAAACCAGCGCGCGAGCGCAGCCCGAAGTCGGCTTTGTGAAAATCGCCCAAGCGCTTTTCCCGCCAGCGGACGGCGGTCTCTTGCCTCGGACTCACATTTTTTAACAACTCAAGAAAGGAAAACCATGAACACCCAAATCGCCATCGCAATTATCGCCGTCGTTATTTTCGCCATTGGATTGGTGCAGCTGTTCAAATTCCGCCGCGTGTTTCTCGTGCCGGAGGGTTATGCGGGATTGCTCTACTACAAGGGCAAGTTCGTAGAAGTTCTGCTCGCGGGACAGCACATCCGCTGGGGACGCAAGTTCACGCTCAGTGTCGCTGACCTCCGAAAAACTTCGCTGGTGGTGGCCGGTCAGGAAATCCTCTCTGCCGACAATGTCGGCCTGAAGGCGAGCCTGCTTGTCACGTTCCAGGTCAGCGACCCTGCTAAGGCCGCGCACGAAACGCAGAACTGGCAGGGTGATCTATACAATGTCGCTCAACTCGCGCTCCGCAAGGTCGTGAGCGGTGTCGCGGTAGAAGCACTGCTCAGTCAGCGGCTGGATGTTGGCGCGCAGTTGCTGGCGCTTGTGCAGCCGGAGGCAGCAAAGATTGGTATCACGGTTCACGCCGTTGAAGTGAAGGACGTGATGCTTCCGGCCGAACTGAAGCGTGCCTTCGCCGACGTGTTGAAGGCAAAGCAGGAGGGCCAGGCCGCACTGGAACGCGCCCGCGGTGAAAGCGCATCGCTGCGCAATCTTGCGAATGCGGCACGTGTGCTGGAAGGAAATCCGGCGCTCATGAACCTCCGCCTGATGCAGTCGCTCACCACTGCGCAGAACGCGGGCAATACGCTGGTCCTGGGGATGCCGGGTGGATTCGTGCCGTTGAAAGCGCAAATGAAGCCGACAACCAGCGAGGAATCCGGTGAAGCAAACTAACAGCGCGGGCATTTGTAAAACACTTGCCCGCGTCTTTCGATTTCACATCCCGTTGGCCGAGCAGTTCAGGCGGCGGTTTGCAAAACCGCAGAGGCTGGTGCGATTCCAGCACGGGATTCCATTTCTCCGAGCATAAGTGTTGAGAGATACACGCCTTGTGGCCGTCCGCAAGGACCTTCCAAACCGGAATACAGGGCGCGCTACCCTGATGCTCGTCCATTTCTCGCGACGCGAATACCGGTGTCAGCCAGGATTTCACAGGCCTGGTTGCGGTGGTTCAACTCCGCCTTCGTGTCGCGTTCGGGTTGCAAGCATTGCAGCGATGCAGCGGTCTCTTAAACCGCAGAGCACGGGGCAGCACCGTGGCGACCCACCATTTTGCCGATGTGGCTCAGCAGCGACAGCAGCAGTTTCGTAAACTGCCGGGCGCATTGCCCCACGAGAGTGCGAGTCTCTCCATCGGCTCCATTTCCGCATCCGTGGTGAAATTACAATCACACTCCGCTTCGAACGGAGAGTCTGCAGGTGGGAGTCCTGCCGGATGCACCAATTTATGGGCATGTGGTTAAACCCGAATAGCAGAGGGTCCAGACTCAGAATCTGGCAGCCTTGGGGGTGCAATTCCCTTCATGCCCACCATTTCACGGCGACTGGCTTCAGCGGGAATAGCAGACCCCGGCGACTTAAAATCGCCGAGCCTTCCGGGTGCAAGTCCCGGGTCGCCGACCCAGCGTGTGGTTAATCGGGAACAGCAGACCGGTTCGACTCAAGATCGAACAGCCTTGGGAGTGCAAGTCTCCCCACGCCGACCAATTTTGGAATGTCCACCGGACGAGCGAGCCGGGCCTCGGTGCTAACGAGGGCGTGCCTTCGGGCAAGTGGTGCAAGTCCACGGCATTCCACCATTCATGCGCGCGTAGCTCAAAGAGAGCCGGCGGCCTTATACCCCGCATCGCACTAGATCAGTGCCGGGTTCCGGAGCGTTACCGGACGCGCGTACCAATTTTCGTCTCCATAGCTCAATTTATAGAGCGGGCGCGTCCTAAGCGTCAGGTTGTCGGTGAGAGTCCGGCTGGGGACACCAGTTTTTGCGGGTGTGGTTCAACAGCAGAATGCGGCCGTGCCAAGGCCGAGACAACGGTGCGATTCCGTTCACCCGCTCCATTTTGAATTGGGAGTGTAGCTCACCAGCAGAGCGCTCGTTTGACATGCGAGAGGCAGAGAGGGCAGCACTCTCCGCTCCCACCATTTTTATGAGGGCATAGCTCAGCCAGCAGAGCGGATGCGTCACATGCATCAGGTCGAAGGCGCGAACCCTTCTGCCCTCACCATTTGTCCCTGTAGTGTAGTCCAGACAACACGTCTGCCTCTCATGCAGAAGATCACCGGAGCGAAGCCGGTCAGGGACGCCAGTTTTTGCCCCCAAAGCATTTGGAGCGATGCACTCCTTTGGTATGGGAGTCAGCTCGGTGCAATTCCGGGTGGGGGCTCCAGTTTTTTGGGCGAGTGGTTAAGCGGGAACAGCAGACCCCACAGATCGAGAATCTGTGAGCCTTGGAGGTGCAAGTCCTCTCTCGCCCACCAATTTCAGGAGTCGAAGCCACAGCAGACCGGCACCGGACTTTTAATCCGGTATGGTGAGGTTGCAACTACCTCCGGCTCCACCAATTCATTGCCGGGTCGTCTAATCGTAGGACAGCGCCCTTTGAAGGCGCGAATGCTGGTGCGATTCCAGCCCCGGCAGCCAATTTCCGCCCGATGGTGAAACAGGATCATGTCTCTCCCACAAAGAGATGTTGAGGGTGCAATTCCTTCTCGGGCGACCACTGCCTCGTTGCATAATCAGGAGTGCGCCGGTCTCTGACACCGGAGGACCTGGAGCAAAACCAGGCGAGGCAGCCAATTTCCGTCATTCAACAAAGAGCAAACACCTGCGAACTGAATTTTATGAGCGACATACTGAACAAGACAATTGTGCTGGTGCTCAACCGCAACTGGCAGGCGATCAACATTCGCACGCCTGCCGAAGCGTTCTGCCAAATGGCAACGAACGTCGCGACCGCGCTGGAGATTGACGGCGAGAACCACATCCGTCCTGTGAAGTGGGACGAGTGGATCACGCTGCCCGTTCGCGACGGCGACAACGCAGTACACACTGTGCGCGGTGCCATCCGCGTGCCGACAGTCATCGTTGCGATCAACTTCGCTAAAGTTCCGAAGAAGCGCCCGAAGCTCTGCGCGAAGACGATTCGCGAGCGCGACGGCAATCGTTGCCAGTACAGCGGCAAGCTTCTGCGTCCTGACGAAGGCAGCCTCGACCACGTTCTTCCTCGTTCACGCGGCGGTAAGGACACTTGGGAAAATCTCGTGTGGTCAGAAAAGTGTGTGAACGCGAAGAAGGGCAACCGCCTGCCGCATGAAGCCGGCTTGAAGCTGCTCGCCGTGCCTCGCGCGCCCAAGGAACTGCCAGTGACGGCACTCATTCGCAACGCCCACGGCATCCCGGAATGGAAGCTGTTCGTGAAGGGATGAAACAAACTGAAGCCCTGAAAGGGCGAAATGAACATAGCCCAGAGCAAGCGACGCAATGTGAGCGCAGCCCTGGGTAATCAATCCAAAACAAATCAAGCCCTGCGGGGGGAAACATGAAAGCTAGAGTGTCAACGGTTTTGAGTTATGATTAGCCCGACATGCAAAACAAGTGAAATGAAGTCAGGGTTAGAAACTTTGTTTGACCGGCATTATCCAGGTGCCTCGAACGCATTGAAGCGCTTCCGCGAGCACCTTGCGGCAGCACAACTGGATTTCGATGTCGAGGCAAGTATCGAAGTGCTGGATTCACCACCTCAAGCGAGTTTTCCGCATGGCCTGCCGTCTTTCATTTATTACTACATTTACGGCACACAATTTGGCACGGTGAAGAAGATTCCTGCTACTGCGGATGATTCCGCGCACGCCTTTACCTCCGACGGCATCGGACTGAACATGGGGTGTCCGATCCGACTTGCTCGCGCTTTGGATGTTTTGTTCTCGCTGAAACCAGAAGACCAAAAAGAACCGCTCGCTCAAATAAAAACGCGCAAAAATCACTTCGCTTGTGTCGAGGAACTGTTGTGGCTGACGCTTTGGAAGAATCAAGCCGAAGTAGGCAGAGGCGGAGAACTCGTCCCGCAAAAGAATGGGAACAAAGTTGGTGACGTTGACTGGTTCTTCATCTCAAACGGAACGCCAATTTACCTTGAGGTAAAATTCAGGCCGACAGACTGGATGCGAAATCCGGATTGTGGTGGAGACGCTGTTGAGGAAGACTTTTTTGGCAAGATCGGACACAAGTTTCCAGCCGAGAAGTCTTCGCTTCGCAAGTGCGTAGCAGCTATCACGGGATTCGCAGAGCCGGGACACAGCGATGCTGACAACACCTTTTTTGCTCTGTGTGAGAAGAAACTGCTTTCTACTCCAGGACTGGACGCGATTCTTTATCGCTCTTTACTTGGCCCAATTTATATCTGTAGTTTGAGCCAAGACGTAGTCGGACAAATCTTCGGTTTGATTCGTTACCCGGAATTTCGTGAGTATCCACCTTGTTACCCCATTCTCTTTAACCGGAAACTTCGCGAAGATAGGACCACAATCAAGAACCAAACTCGCTTGCCGGAACAGGGGCGCATTGTCTTCGCCATCGCTCCGGACAACAAACCAAACCCGTCGTTCCAGCCGCAATTCCCGTATCGTTGTAGCATTCCGAAACGTGGTCAGAAAGGAGAGCCGCATTTTCAAAACGTCCCGCCGTTTCTGAATCCGCCATCTGCCGAAGGCGGTGGCAACGGTTAATTTAACGTTTTGAACACCACGCGCCCTCACAGGGCCTGGATGATTTGTTGAACAAGGGAAATTGAAATGAGTGCAGAGAACCCAACCCAAATCCACGCCACGGGTGAGGCCATGGGCTTTATTCCCGCGCCGGGCGACAAGGGCAAGCCCATCACCGTCATCGGAACGAACTCGATTCGCGCCGGGTTCGATGCAACGTGCCTTCGGCAGGCGCTTAACGCTCGCAGTGCGCCTGGCGTGACCGATCTCGTACTCAATCCGGACGCGCACGCCGGCTATGGCGCGCCGGTCGGTTGCGTTCTCACATCTCCGACCCACATCTATCCCGGCCCGGTCGGCGTGGACATCAAATGCTCGATGAGCTTTCTGCAACTCGACCTGCCTGCCGATCAGGTAACGGACAAAACCGTGCGCCGCGCCCTCATTGATGCGATCCTCGAACGCACGCCCACTGGTCCGGGGCGCGGTCAGCGTTCAGCGCGCAAGGCCCGCAAGGTCGGCGAAGCGCTCGGCGTGAAGGTTACGACGGACGGCGCATCGCCGGAAGTGTTGCACGCGCTCGGCATTCCGCTGGAATGGGCGGAGCGTTGTGAAGACGCGGCGCACGTTGGTCATGACGGAACGAGCGACTCGCTCGCGTTACGTCTCGAATGGGTGCGCGCGAATCAATTTTCCAACTTCCTCGAAAAGATTACGCAGCTCGGCTCGTATGGCGGCGGCAATCATTTCGGCGAGTGCGAAGTGGTTCGCTTGCTCGACAACGATCGCGCTCGTCGTGCCGGAGAGGTATTTGGACTGCGCGACGGCTGCGTGGGTTTCCTCTCCCATTGCCCAACGCCTGGCGGCCACCGATCCGGGCAACGCCGGCTGGCAGCGCGACCTCTCCGTGAGCTTCAACAAAATCGGCGACGTGCTCAGCGCCCAAGGGGATCTGCCCAACGCGCTCAAGGCCTTCCGGGATGCCCTCGCCATTCGAGAACGCCTGGCCGACGCCGATCCGGGCAACGCCGGCTGGCAGCGCGATGTGGTCCTGAGTTATTGGCGTATGGCGGCAATGGCCGAACAGAACGGCAGCCCCGAGGCGCAGGACTGGTGGCGGAAGGCTTACGAGAAACTCTCCTCCATGAAACAGCGCGGGATCATGCTGCCCACCGACGAACAATACCTTGTTCAGTTGCGGCAGAAGGCCGGCCTCTGAATTGAGCCAGCATCCGCCGCCAACTGTGGCGAAATTGGCCGGTTGGGAAGATCAGGCATAACCGCATAAATGAGTGCGAACTGGCAAACCGTTCGCGTCTTAATCAGCAGTACGTTGTGCGACATACACATGAGACGGAGCCATCTGTTTCAGGTCGCCTTCCCGGCGTTGCGCGAGCGACTTTGAAAAGGTCCCCACAATCCGCAAAGAACGCGAACGGCTTCGTTTGGAGTTCCGCGTTCACGCGGCCCAGCCATCCGAATTCATTGCGCGCATCCGAACCGCCTGAAGGCGGAACTCCCCACTCACTTCGCGTCCACCTGTTCCGCGAGCGGCCAGACTTCAACTTTCTTCGCCAGCGAGTAGTGTTTCGTGCCGGGATACACGACCCGGAGTTCATCGAGTCTCAGGTCAGCCAGTGCGATGCGCATGGAGGGTGTGAGCACGGGTGCGTCCGCGCGCTTGCATTCGATGCCGATGCGCCGTCCGCGTTTGAACAGGAGCAGGTCTAGTTCCGCGCCCTGATGCGTGGCCCAAAAATACGCTTCGTCGGGCTGTAGCGCCTTGAGAATTTCTTCGACGGCGTAACCTTCCCACGACGCGCCGACTTTCGGATGGTGTTCAAGGTCGCGTTGATTGGCGATGCCGAGCAGCGCGTGCAGCAGGCCGGTGTCGCGCACATAGACCTTGGGCGCTTTGACCTGGCGTTTGCCAAGGTTCTCGAACCACGGCGGCAGTTGCCGCACCATGAACACGCCGCTCATCAGGTCGAGGTAGCGGCGCACGGTGGATTCGTTGACGGCCAGCGCGCGGGCGAGTTCGGCGGCGTTCCAGATTTGTCCGTGATAGTGGGCGACCATGTTCCAGAACCGGCGCAGCGCGACCGCCGGGATGGTGATGCCCAATTGCGGAATGTCGCGCTCCAAGAAAGTCTGTAGAAACTGCCGCCGCCACGCGAGCGAATCGGCCTCGGTGCGTGCGGTATAGGCCAGAGGAAAACCGCCGCGCACCCAATGCCGCGTCTGCGCCGCCGCACCGAGATCGGCGAGTCGAAAGCCTTCGAGCGGGACAGTTTCCAGCCGCCCGGCAAGCGTTTCGGAGGATTGCTTCAACAAATCCGGCGAGGCGCTGCCGAGAATCAGGAATCGTGCGGGCAACGGCTTGCGATCTGCCAGCACCCGCAGCAAAGGAAACAGATCGGGCCGGCATTGAATTTCGTCAATGACGACCAGTCTCTTGAGCGGGCGCAGCGCGGTGTCCGGCTCGGTCAACCGCGCGAGGCTCTGCGGGTCCTCCAAATCAAAATAGTTGAGCGACTCTGCTGGGACAAACTGGCGGGCGAGCGTGGTCTTCCCGCATTGGCGCGGGCCGAGCAGCGCGACGACCCGGCTGCGTTTCAGGGCGGTGCGGACCAGTTCCGTGTCGGATTTGCGGTCTATCATGCCAAAAGTATAACCATGAAAATCCGGCAGTCAATACGGCAATTTCATGGTAATGTTCCAGCCAAATCCGAAATGAACTCGAACGGCGCGGGCGCAATCCTCAACGCTACGAGTTGAAATAACGTCACGTCGCTCGTCATCCCCCATCAACTTGCGGACGGCCATCCATAAGCAGATCGACCGACTGCGCAAACGGAAGCAAGCGGTGCCGTTGGACCTGCAGAAACCTGTGAGCTTCTGCAGTTCGCCGCGCGTGCGCGTGCAAGGCAGGGGCGTTGGCGGCGCGGCGGACACATTTTCCTGAATCTGCGTGGCGAGGTCTCCGACGGGTGCGTTACCTCGGACCGCATTCGGTGGGGCCTGCGGCCAAGTCATTAACGAATGCGCAGACAGCACTGAACCAACTGGCCAGCGGACACCAAAACGGACACCAAAAGAATCGTTTCGCATAGTGAAGGATCCTGCCGAATTCTCTTGAATAGCCAATGAAATCAGGCATATTTCCCCCGCAAATGCGGCGATAAAACGTCGATTCCGACCCTCGCCTCCAACTCCAAGTTGCAATTTTGCAACGAGTTGCAGATGCCAGAGGAGGCAAGTGCCAGTGAAAGTGCCAGTGAAATCAATACCGGGATACGATTCAACAACTACTCCGGCATTACTCGGCAATCACTCGCGATGACGGGATTCGCAGCCCGTTTGGTGTAGCTGATACACCCAAAGCCACGTTCAGTTTCATAACTTCGGACAGAAAGCCTGAAATTATGAAGCGTCGTTTCATTCTCTACCGCCGCAAGCTCGGCGGCACGTTCTACGTCGAAGACACCCAAACTGCGAAAGCAGGAAAGTCTAGGCTCGAAGGACCGTGCCGAGGCCACGTCGTTGCTCAACGCCCGTAATGAATCCGTCCGCCAGCCGCAACTGAATCTTCAAATCGCCAAGGCATACCTGACTGGGACAGATTCAGGCGTTTCGACCCGGACATGGCAACAAGCACTCGACACCATTTTCGAAACCAAGACCGGTTCAACCCAAGATCGTTGGCGGCGTGCGGCGAAAGATGCGGCATTGGATCACATCCGCCTTCGGGTGATTCTGGAAACGCAAACTGGCCATGCCGCCGAGCCGCAGACGGAAGCCGCCGTGTTTGCCGTGTCCAGCAATTGCCCGCTCGTGACGAGCGCGCGGTTTGTGAAGTGGAGCGGGCGTCGTCGAGAGGGGGACGGGGCGACGGGCAGCCCGTGAAGCGCAGCAAACCGCGCGCTCGTCACGGCGGACGATGACCATTTGTGATTTGGATTCTGCTTTAATTACGGATAACCACCGATGGTTTTCGCGTTCAGAAACTCCAGTCCGATGTGCTCTTGGGCGAGGCGCTTTTCAGCTTCAAGAATCTTGCGAACGGGTTCAGACAAGTGCGACAACCATTCAAACTCCACGACCGATGCAGGTTCAGTGGTCTCGAATGGGGTTTCTTTTCCACGGCCGATTTCCAAAAGGTGATTGTAGCTCCACAAGTCTGGCTCCACACGCGGCAGTCCCAAGGCGACGGATTTTGCTGAAGCTTGGGTTGGAATTCGCAACCCTTGAGGATCAAGATCGCCAAAATAAAATACCCGTTGGGGTGTGGAAAATTCAGCGAGAATGTTAGCGAAGTGGCGAACGCTTTCGGCGAACCGGTTGCCGCAGCCGTAAACAACGGCACTGAATTGTCGAACTTGGGTGTTCCAACATGAATAAGAATGCCAGGTTGCGGCATTTTCGACGACGAGAATTCTGCCTGTGTCAGTCGGGCCTCGCTTCCAACCAAGTGGTTCTCCCACAATTTCGCAACGGAGCAAATTCAAACTCAATCTATCCGTGCGAAACAGAGCGGAACCAAACAGCGTGTCCAAGCGTTTCTCGTCCCCAAATATCTGGAGAGACCGTTCTTTAATTGGGATATTTAGCCGTTGCTGATTTCGTTTTTTGAAAAAGCTGTTAAGTCGAAGCAGGTCATTTGGATTCACCATCGCTCGCGCGGCGATGACAAATTGCATTTCAGGTTCCCAGGCAACAGTCGCCAGATCGAAGTCGTTGGCCGGGGTCAAGTGAAATTCGGGGAACAGATTTCGCAATCGGCTTTCGGTTTCGAGAGGAATTGAAACACGCTGAATGTATTCAGGGCGATGTCTCACGGTTTTGATTTGCAGCAATCCAATGGCTGCTAGTCTTCGAGCATCGCGATTCGCCTCGTTGCGTTGTTCGGCGGACACGAGTTCTGCGTCAGCAAGCAACGATTCCCAATCGCGAGAGAACGGTCGTTGGAATTCATCCGATGACGCATGACCGCGATTCACAAGCCACTGGTCGTGTAATTCACGGAAAATGGGAAGGTCGCGCCATTTCGGATCGTCGGTCATACAAGGGATTCCGCGACTTGCTCCGATGTCAGGAGCGTAGGCACATTGTCAATGCGGGTGACATAGCCGGCAGCGTCGCGCTCTTCCTGCTTGCGGCACATGATGACGGTATCTGCGTAAGGTGCCATCACTCCGAGTTTTTCCGGTGGGAAGGCAAGCACGAGTTGTAGTTGGAAATTGCGGGCCAATTCGAGGCAATCCTCAATTCCATCGGCTGAAAGTTTGGAAAACGCCTCGTCCATGACAACCAGACCAATGTGCTGCGACCGGCCCGGTCCCAGATCATAAACACGGTGGAAGGCTGAAAGCATGGAGATAAAGAATGGGGCCTGATTCTCGCCGCCAGACAGACTGCGACCACTTCGCCCAAGAGAAATTGGAGGAGCATCTGGCCTGCTGGCCAGAATCATTTCCAAGTCGTAACGATGGTAAAAGCGGTAGTCCAGCAGCAGCTTCGTGCGGTCATCCTGTTGATCGGACGCTTCAACTGCGGCCATGAGTTGATTGAGCGCCTGCTGGACTTCATCGCTCCGGCTTGCTTTGAGCAATTCGTCTGTCGGTTCAAAACCGGAATCGAGCAACTTCCAGAGCGGGCCGGAGGCGAGGTCACGTTTCTGGCTAATGCGATAACGATGTTTTCCAATGTCACGATCAAGATAATCACGAAGTTGTTTGACCGTCCTTTCCGCGTCTTTTAATCGCTCGTTGAGCCGGTCGAGAACGCTTTCTTGCAGCCGCTTTTCCCAATCCTTTCTTCGCTCTGCTGCCAACGCTCGAAATTTTGGCAGGACAAGCTCATCAAGGTCCGTAAGCCGTGCTCTCCATCTCTCATTGCCTTCGTCTTCAGGAGGAAAATCAGTTAGATATTCGGGATGAAGTAGCTTGCCCCTCGCATCACGAGCATTTGCCAGAGCCCGGCGTTCGTTGTTCCGGTTGTTACGTGCAGTGAGAATATCTTCATTTGCCTTGTTTTGCTTGGAACGTGCAGAGTCAAGCCTATCGGCCCATTTTTGATGTTCGGTGAGAAGTTTTTTGAGGACGGAGTCCAAGTCATCGTTGAGAATTCCGCCCGGCAACTTGGTTCGACTGGCTTCAACGTCGAGTCTGGCAGCATCCATGTCCTCCAACGCACTGCTGAGCGCATCCTCCAGTTCCGTGTGTTTTTGCTTATACCCCTCGCGGGCGTTGCGCAACTCCCCAATTTTCACATTCACAGCACCAAGGGTCTCTTGCATCTTGTCGCGCTTTCCAAGGCGAGCCGTTCGTTCATCGGTGGCAAGAAGGTCTATTTTGGCTTTGAGGTCTTCCAATTTTGTCAGCAATTGCGGGATGCGTGAAAGTTCTGTGCTGCGGTCAGGCAGGCGCGGATCGCCAAGCCCCGCTTGCTTGCCGCTGTCCAACCATTGGTGAACCGTTTCAATCAGCGCATTTCGCGCGTCGCGGGTTGTCATCAACTCTTTCTCCTCGCGAATGGTGGCAGCTCTAAGACGCTTAATGCCTTCCGTGCCGAGCGTGAACTCAAACCCTGGAATTTGCCGTAATCGGCGGCGCGTCGGGGCTTGTTTGAAAACTCCGTCGCGAGTTATTCCGCGTTCGCAGCCGTCTAAGTCCTCGACACGCTCCACCGCCATGACATTGCCGAGGAGATGGCGGACGAAAACAGCCGCAACTTCGTGGCGGACCTCAACTTTCTCGGCCAGTGAGCCAGTCCTGACATCCGCGCGAAGCTCTGCCGCTTCTCGTGGATGAACGAGGGATTCCGGCTCGCGTCCGGGCGGCGATTTTTTCAACACGTCAAGCGCGCTTCGATAATCTGCGGGAGACACGACAACCGCGAAGCGGTTTCGACCGAGGAAAAGTTCGAGAGCCGGTCGCCAATCTTCCTCGTCTGGCTTCACCTCAATTAGCCGGCACAGTTGTTCAGGTGGCATGTCAGAGTTGGCGAGCTTTGTCCTGATGCTCTGAAACAACGGAAACGTGCCCGGCGTCTCGTTGCGTTCAAGACGATCCAAGTCTTCGGCAATTTGCCGCAGACGAGCGTTATCGTTTTCAACTTGCCCTCCAAGAGGCGCAAGCACCGTTCCCACTTCCCGGAACAGTGCATTAAATTTTTCGGCTAAAGTTGGAAGCGCATTTAATCCCTGACTTTCATCGCTGTTCCGCAAAGCTGCCAGCAATTCATCATCCACGACGAGCAACTCTTTTAACCTCTCCAATTTTAGCGTTACCCCCCGGTTCAGCCAGTTGGTCCAGCCGGACACACGATTGCGCAAACGGTCGCGCACCGTTTTTTGCGCCTCTCGCAAGTTGGCAACTTCGCGCACTGTTTCGCGCATTTCATTCTGCGCCTGCTCAAGCTGGGCGTCATCGGCGTCGAGGACGAACTCCCTCAATAACTGATCCAAAGAGTCCCGTTCTTTGATCTTGGCGTCAAAAGTTGCGTTGTCATCCGCATGTTTTGCCTCAAGTGCTTTGGTTTCGCTTCGGTGGCGTTCGACCAATTCGCCGAGCCGTGTGTGTTCCAGTGCATGACTGGCGTGCTGGTAAATCGCTGCTTCACGCTGGGCGCTTTCAAATTCCGTATGGTGTTGCGCAATGCGCCTGAGATAACCCGCCTCGTCTTCTTGTGTGTCCAGTCGCGCCTGCGTTTCGCGATATGCACCCACGGCTGTTTTCACATCGCGGACATCGAGAGGGTTTTCTTCAAGGATAAATTCACGAATGAATTTTTCGACGTTTTCCTCCGGCTCGAAAGCGATGGCCTTTGGAAATGTTTTATAGAATTGGTTGGGATCGAAATAAAGGTGATGCGGAGTCGCCATTTCGGCGAGGTAATCCTTCTGCCTGCCGAACAAATACTCGCGACCCTGATCGCGGCGAATCCATGTGCGAAATGATTCTTCGTCCAACATTTGTCCGTTAGGTGCAAGACTCGCCCACTCCAACCGGTCTGGGATCAGAAAGTAAGTAGGCTTTGGCTCGGCGGTCGCGGAACTGAACTCGATGCGAACGCCCCACGTTTCGCGGCGCGGTTCGTCTTTGCTTTTTTCCAACGGCCATGTGAATTCCAGGCCAATCAGGGTGACGCCGCTGGAACGGGTAAAGTGCGGTTCGCCATCCTTGAACAAGTTCGTTGCACAAAGGCAATAGCTGACGAGGGAACGGCCACGGGCGTTGCCCGCTGCTGCGCGATTCGGACGCCAATGCTCTCCCAAAAGCACATACTGCATCAGGTCCAGCAATGCCGACTTACCAGTGCCGAACTTGCCAGAGATCAGCATGTCATTTGACACGTCGAAGATTTGACGAAATCCATACCAGTTGATGGCGAGAATCCGCGTCAGTGATATGCGACGTTCGTTCATGCCTCGTCCCCTTCAGACTCTGTTTCGGTCACGCGATATAGCGCAGCCTGTTGTTCCCAAGCGTCCTGGTTCTCGAAGGGAATCACGCGCTGCAATGTTGGCAAAATCTCCACCACGGAGTCGCCGAACCGTTGTGGGTCGTCATGGCGTTGAAACCGAATCAACCGTTTTGCCCGCAAGCGGGCAATGATCCGCTCGAAGTGCGATTCGGTCGGCGGCTCGATGTGTTCAAAGTAAAGTTTCAATCTGGCAAAAACGAGGTTCGCCAAAACGACCACGGTTTCCACGGAGCGCGCCATGCGTTCTTCGTCGTAGATGCGCCAGAGGATGAGCAGCAGCAATGTTTCGTCCTTCGTGAACCGGCTTGTGAGATTGCACTCACCCGGAATGGGCCGAGCTTGGAACAAGGGGCGGTCCGGGTCTGGAATCAGATCAAGATTGAGGGGCGCGAGGTATTCTCGCAATTCGGACTCATATTCACGCGCCACTAGATAGAGCTGTCTGGCGCGGCCGTCGTCGCCGAACAAAACTCCTGTGCCGAGCAACTCGGCAAGGACTTCTCGAACGGCAGCACGGTCGACCTCGGGAATGTGCGACCAGAAAGATGGCCAGGGTGAAGTCATGCAGTGCGTTCCAATGTAAAGCGTTCAACGCGCCGTCCGGCCAGTGTGTCCACTGGAATCTTGGCTGGCTCAACTCCGTCCGTAACGCGAGCCGGCGTCACTTCCCATCGCAACGGGTGATGCGGGGCATTTCCGTTTGCGCGTTCAAAAGAAAGGACGGCCAGCAGGTCGAACAAATCGTCTTCGGTATGCAGGCTAAGTTCGGCACTCGAAACCGTTGCGCCTTTTTTGGGAAGATGTTTCTCGATGAAGCGAACCGCCCGTTGAGGCGTAATCATGTTGAGATTCAAATTGCGGATCATGTCTTGCGCCTGCAAAACATCACCGGCTGATGGCGGCTCAATAACCGACAGGTCAACACGAGGCCGCGCTCGTCGCACAGGTGCGAGCGAGTCTTGTCCGAAGAAAATTGTCACATCAGGGCAAAGCAATGTCATGCCCGGTTCGCGTCGAAGATCAGCGAACGATTGGCCCGTGTGAATTGCGTCCGCCGTGTTGAGATAAGTTCGCACTTGCTCAGGACGCCGCCCTCGCATTTCCGTCTGGTAGCCGTATCGTTGCGCCGACAATCGGCTGAAATCCGCCATGCGGCCATCAATCAGGCGTTGCTTTGTCGGAATGGCGGTCAGCCCGCTCTCCAGCTTGCGGAGCAACCTCTCCGCTTCGATGTAAGCATCCGTTGGATCAAGACCGCGATGTTTAGCTAACCCGTCTGCAAACCGTTGCTTTGCGAATGGGTTTGCCAAAGCATCCTGCACAACTGCCCGCGCCTGGCGCAGGCGCGGGATGAGCCCGCCTTCCTGAAGGGCATCGTAGCAAACGATGTGTTCCCCGGCGTGAAACTCGACCAGCAAACGGTTGAGGGTTTCACTGGCATTAACGCTGGCGCGCTGCCGGTCTTCATGTTGCAAGATAAGCGTCTCAACCGCGTGCATCTGATCGCCAGCGCGTTCAACGCGGTCGATCAATTCCTTCACCGTCTGGCGAAATTCTTCCGGCGTCAATCGTGCGGGATCAAGCGCGCCCTCCAGGAGCAATGTCTGACAAATTGACCTTAAAGTCGCGGCAAAATCCTTCAACTCGGCAACGCTGTCCTCCGCAATTTCGCGCAGCAATCGAATGAGCGGTCGCACGCGCGGCGTTAATAAAACCCAGCGTTCGTCCAGACTGACGGTTCGTTCTTGAAGCCAGCCAGCCTCCAAGAGTTTGTTGAAAATTTGTCCGGCCCGTTGTCGCAAATCGGCGAGATGTGCCCCTTCGTCCTCGCCAAGCTGGGCGCGCGGATGCAGCGCAAGCACCTCGCGAATCATCACCAGAGTGTCGTTATGGGAAAGTTGTCCGCCTTCGTCGGCGCTTTGCGCCAGCCTGTCGGCGCAATCCACATAAATGGGCGCGGACAGTCTTGCCAACGGGCGGAAAAATCCGCCAATGATTGAGGCAAGCCGGTCGCTCAATTTAGTGGCCTGTTCCATTTTCACAGAAAGTTTAGCAAAACCGAATGGGACAAATACAGTCCCATCTTTTGAGATGTTCACGAGTGAAATAAATGATTTTGGACGTGGCTTCGGTCTGCGGTCGGCGAGCGGGGAAAGTGGAGCGGAGAGCGGAGAGAAGCGTTAACGAATCGAAGCCGGAGCGCAACGCCCGCCGCCGAGCCGCAGACGGAAGCCCGTTGCTCCTGCGGCTCTGCACCATGCAAGCTCGTGACGAGCGCGCGGTTTGCGGAGTGGAACGCGCGTCGTCGAGACGGGGACGGGGCGACGGATATGGACATCTTTGAAGTTCACCGTCGAGTTATGGACGATTATGCGAGCTACATTCGCAGCTTCGTTTCCATTTCCTATGATGAGATGCGAAAGCGGGTCGAGCAGCGCCTCACGGAAAACCACGCATAGACACGGATAAACACGGATATAAACAGACCAGAGCACAACTCACCCTCAGTTCGTTAGATCACAAACAAAAAACACAGATTGCACAAAGTCGCGGCCGTTTTTGTATGCTCGACGCCGAAAACTTTCTGATAAATGTTCAAGGTGCGCTGAAAGAGCCGTTCGGCCTTGGCGTACTCCTGCATTCTTTAGTGGAGCCTTGCCAGATTGTCGAGAGTCGCGGCAGTTGCCAAGTGATGCGCCCGAAGGCTTTCTCGTTGATTTTCAAGCCCCATCGGCCAGCGCCTGAATCAAATCCTGTCGAGAGAGATGGCTGCCAGTGCGCGCCTCATCGAGTAAACGATTGAGCGCATCCTGGGATGCAAATTTTTCGGCGGTGGCGCAGGTTTCCGTTTCGTACCACGCTTCCAGGATTGATTCCAATTCAGGTTGGCGGAACATCGAAGACTTCTTTGAGAATTTGCGCTCGACGTTCAGGCGTCATATCGCCGTACCATTGGACCTGGGTGTTGCGCAACTCCTCCACCATCGCCTCGATGTCCTCAGTCCTTACTCCATCCAGGTTGGCTGGCAAGGGGAAGAGGCTGCGTGGTTGAGTGTCGAGGGAAGAGGTTGAGATGGTTCTTCACTACCCATTTGTGTTCCTTCGGTCGGAGGCTTGAATTATCTCCGACCAGTGTTTGGAGCAAAGCGTGGCTTGGCCACGCCTGCGCCCTCACCGGCCGTCGAGAGATAACGCTCCGAATCGTTTCCGAATTGGAGGAGCTTTCCCGGCGCGTTTACGTTCGCCCCTATTGTTTTGCCCTGCTCCATGTGGGACTGAACAACTTGGATCTGGCCTTCGAGTGGCTCCACAAAGGCTATGAAGAACGCGACGTCTGGCTGGCGTTCATCAAGTGTGATTGCAACTTCGACAAAATCCAATCCGACGCACGCTTTACTCAGCTATGCCGGAACCTGGGGTTGGAGTGAACCTTTGTTAGTGCGGACGGAAAGCCCTCACCCTTGATCCCTCTACCATCTGATGGGAGAGGGAATTTTTATTGGGACCATTACCCAGGGCGGCGCTCGTTCCTGGCTTGCCCTGGGCTATTATCTTTCGCCCCTTCGGGGCTTTCTTTTAGTGCCCCGCAAGCGAGCCATACCCGTGGCGTTGTTCGCCCGGCCCCATTTTGCGTTTTCCGCCCGTGCGACGGGGCAATTTGTCGTGCCATCGGTCGATTATTGGTTAGATTGGGCTTGGTTGAGCTTGAGAATTAAAATTTGTGGGATCACTGACGCCAGCGATGCCCGGGCTGCGGTCGATGCGGGAGCTGATGCGCTTGGATTTATCTTTTACTCGCCCAGTCCTCGCGCCATCTCACTGGCGGCGGCGGCGGAAATTATCCGAAGCTTGCCGCCTTTGCTGGCGAAGGTCGGAGTTTTCGTCGATGCTTCAGAAGATTTTGTCAGGCAAGCCATCGAGGAATGCGGATTGGATACTTTGCAATTTCATGGAAACGAATCGCCGGAGTTCTGCCGCCAGTTTGCTTTGAAATCGATTAAGGCCTTTCGGGTGCGCGGCCCGGAATCTTTGCGCGACTTGCCAAAGCACGCAGATTCCGCCTGGTTGCTCGACAGCTTTGTGCCTGATAAATTCGGCGGAACAGGGGCCGGGTTCGATTGGGCATTGGCGCGAGAGGCGAAGACCTTGGGCGGACACATCATTCTGGCTGGAGGCTTATCGCCGGAAAACGTGGCGGAGGCGGTTGGCAAGGTCCGGCCATTTGCGGTGGATGTGTCGAGTGGCGTCGAGGACGCCCCCGGAAAAAAGAATCACGGGAAGGTTCGCAGTTTTGTTTTGGCCGCACGGCGGGCCGCGGAGAGCAAGCGTTAGCTTCAGCATCGCCGAATTGCTTTGTCCGCAACGAGGTCCATGGTTGAAAAGATACCCATTCCTATGCTAATCTTCAGCCTATGAGCGCCATCGCTAGTTCGACAGTGCCCGACGCCCAGGGCCATTTTGGCCCTTATGGCGGACGATTTGTTCCCGAGACCTTGATGCATCCGTTGCAGCAATTGGAGGAAGAGTATTTCAAAGCGCAGCGAGATCCCGAGTTTCAACGCGAGTTGCAATATTATTTGCGGGAATTCTGTGGCCGGCCCACGCCACTTTATTTGGCGGAGCGGTTGACGCGAGAATTGGGCGGCCCCAAAATCTATCTCAAACGTGAGGACTTGCTCCACACTGGAGCTCACAAGATTAACAATGCCATGGGGCAAATCCTCCTCGCCAGGCGAATGGGCAAAAAACGCATCATCGCGGAAACGGGCGCGGGACAACACGGTGTGGCCACGGCCACAGTGGCGGCCATGTTCGGGTTGAAGTGCGTCATTTATATGGGGGAAGTGGATTGCGCCCGCCAGGCGCTCAACGTTTATCGCATGAAGATGCTGGGCGCAGAGGTGGCGCCGGTTACGGCCGGGCAAAAGACGTTAAAAGAAGCGGTCAATGAAGCAATGCGTGATTGGGTGACGAATGTCCGGAGCACCCATTACATTCTGGGTACGGCGTATGGGGCGCATCCGTATCCAATGATGGTCAGGAATTTTCAGCGCATCATCGGTGAGGAGGCGCGCAGACAGATCTTGCAACAAGAGGAACGGCTCCCGGATTTGCTGGCCGCCTGTGTCGGGGGTGGTTCAAACGCCATCGGGTTATTTTATCCGTTTCTGGAAGATAAATCGGTTCAGATGCTTGGAGTGGAAGCAGGGGGCGAAGGGATTAAGCCGGAGAAACATGCGGCGCGTTTTCAGGGCGGCTCGATGGGCGTCCTTCAAGGAACGCGCTCTTACATTCTGCAAGACGAGCACGGGCAAATTCAACTTACCCATAGTGTCTCGGCCGGGCTTGATTATGCCGCAGTCGGACCGGAGCATGCCTGGCTCCGGGATCGGAAACGAGTGGATTATACTTATGCCACCGATCAACAGGCCCTGGAAGCGTTCATGAGGCTGGCTCGACTGGAGGGAATTATTCCCGCTCTGGAGTCGGCGCACGCGGTGGCAGCCGTGATCGAGCGCGCCCCCAAAATGTCGAAGGACCAACTTATCATCATAAACCTCTCCGGGCGCGGCGATAAGGATGTTTCCCAGGTGGCGAATTTAATGAAACTCTGAGTACTATTCCACGTGCCCAGCAGGGTTTCGATCCAGTTCCCACAAATTTGGTTCGCCTCCCCCGTGGGTTTTGGGCATATTCACCGTCAGGCATGAAATCGATGACGGGATATGGGTGGGGCGAGCGCGCTGAAAATGGCTTCAAGGTGACGGTCGAACTCAGTTCGGTGAATCGAAAGCAAAGCGAGATCTCTGTTATTCTCCCGCGTGAATTGGAGATTTTGGAGGGGCAAATCCGCGATCAAATTAACCGGCGAATTGCGCGGGGGCGTCTGACGGCGCGGGTTTCGTTGCATACGACAGAAGGCCAGGACACGGCCCGTGCCCATATTAACCAGGATTTGGCGCAGGCGTATGCGCGCGAGTTGAGGCGCTTGGCGAAGGAGCTAAATTTGGAGGGTTCTGTGTCGCTCGACATCTTGATGCGCGCCCCCGGGGTTCTGCAAACAAACGAAGAACTGGCGAACGCGGAGGATTTCTGGCCGGGGCTGGAGAAGGCGTTGCGGCAGGCTTTGGAAGCGATGGTGAAAACGAGGGAGCGGGAAGGTTCGCATTTACAAAAGGACCTGGTTCATCGCATGACCCTCATGCGAAGGTCGGTGGGGCGAGTGCAAAAGCGGGCCCCCAACGTGCAGGCGCGCTATCGGGAGCAGTTGCTCGAGCGGATCAAGACTGCGGGCCTCGATCAGGTTTCATTGGATGAAGAGCGATTGCTCAAAGAAGTGGTTTATTTCGCCGATCGCTCCGATATCTCCGAGGAATTGACCCGTATGCAGAGCCACTTTCAACAGTTTGATGATTGTCTTAAATCCAGTGAGCCAGTGGGACGCATGCTCGATTTCCTATCGCAGGAGATGAACCGGGAAATCAACACGATCGGTTCCAAAGCCAATGATGGTCTCATCTCGCGTGAAGTCGTCATCCTCAAAACTGAGTTGGAAAAATTTCGGGAACAAGCGCAGAATGTGGAGTAAAGGGCCAGCGGAAAAAATGAAAACAACGTGAGCGCAAGCCAAGCCGCATCCCGCCATCCGCTTTCCGTCATGGGCAGCCCATTGTTAATCGTCATCTCGGCCCCGTCGGGCGGGGGCAAGACCACGCTGTGCCAGCAGTTGCTGGCGGCGCGCCCGCATATCACTCGGGCTATCACCTGCACCACGCGCCATCCCCGCCCTGGAGAGCAAGATGCGATTGACTATTACTTTTTGGATGCGGGCACATTTCTGAAGCGTGTGCAGGCCGGAAATTTTCTGGAACACGCTACTGTGTATGGGAACAGTTACGGAACGCTCAAATCCGAAGTGCTCGGAAAATTGCGGCAGGGCGACGACGTGGTCCTCAATGTGGATGTGCAAGGGGCGGCGGCGATTCGCGCCGAGGCCTTGGGCGACCCGGAGCTGGCACGCTCGTTGGTGACAGTTTTCCTGGCTCCCCCTTCCATGGCCATCCTGGAACAGCGGCTCAAGAAAAGGGGCATGGATTCGCCCGCCGTCATTCAAAAAAGGTTGGGCGTGGCGCGCCAGGAAATCGCGCAAGCAAAGAATTTTGATTATGTGATCATGAGCTCGATGATAGCTGAGGATTTGCGGCGAATGCAGGCGATTATCGACGCAGAAAAAATGCATCAGAATCGGGTTCAGCTACCTGAGTATGAAGGCGGCACCTAACCACGAACGGACCAATACATGAATCCACCAAAAAAGGTTGCGCTAGGCGTGACGGGTTCGATCGCCGCTTATAAGGCCATCGATCTCGCCAGCATTTTGACGAAGCAAGGCTGCGAAGTGCATGTGGTCATGACGAAGGATGCATTGCACTTCGCAACTCCTTTGCCTTTTAAAACTTTGTCCCGCCATCCGGTGATAACGGATCTCTATGAAGAGGAGGAGGGCTGGAAGCCGACCCACATTGATTTGGCGGACGAGGCGGATTTGTTGCTGATCGCCCCTGCCACAGCCAATATCCTGGCCAAGCTCGCTCACGGTATCGCTGATGATGCCTTGACGTGCATCGCCCTGGCTTTGAGACCCGAGGTAAAAGTGCTGATCGCTCCGGCCATGAATGGCAGGATGTGGCAGCACCCGGCCACGCGGAAAAATGTCGAAACTTTGAAAGCCCGCGGAGTTGAATTCCTGGGCCCGGACGCGGGACTTCTTTCCTGCGGCTACGAGGGGATTGGGCGTCTCGAAGCGATTGAGCAAATCAGCCAACGGGTGCTGGTTTTGATTTCCGGACCCGAACAGCACCCGGGCAAAGGCCAATCCAGGAAAGCGACATAGATTGGTTGAGGCAATGCCCCCGGGCATAGCCCATTGGCCAGGCGGATCAACCCATCATCAAGGATGGACACGGCTTAGAAAAACAGGCTTGAGGGTTCTTGGGTGGGTGGAGATCGCATTTATTACCTCGTTTTTTTGGAATTCTTGGGTAGAATTGATTCATGAAACACACATCGGACGCTGGAAATGCCTAAAGGAAGCATAAAATTGAGCGATTGGCCAGCCTTCCGGAAAATACGAGATCTACTGGAGGAGACGGCCCCGGAACCGCAGCAGATGCTTTCGCGTCTGTTAACTATTGAGCGGGACATCATCCTCCCGATCAAGGCGGTTGTGGTGGCTCTGTTGCTTTCTTCAGGTCTTTTTTTTCCTCATTTGTTTGTGGATGAGACGACGCCCCGTTCTATCGCGCAGGAGGTCATCCACCGCTTTTTTCTGATCTACCTGGTCTTGAATGTGGCGGTGGCCATCGTGCTGCTCCGACCTGGACGGCTGCCTTATATCCTTGTCCAGCGCATTATTTTCAGCGCCAGCTTTGTGGATGGTCTTTTTTTGGCGGCGCTCACGCTGATCACTGGCGGGTTCGATAGCGTGCTGTACTGGCTGTTTTTGGGATTGGTGGTGCGCAACGCCGTCAGCCTTCCGCGCGCCATGCCGCAAATCATTTTAAGCTTTTCCGCCAGCTTCTGTTATTTGCTGGCCGGTATCCTGGAGGTCATCATCGCCAACGCCATGGTGGACTTTGAGGAGACTGGCCGGAAACTCTCAACTCTGACAGTCGTGCCGGAGAACCCGACTGAGCCGTTTCTGCTTCGCTTATTTGTCATCTGGCTGATGACCCTCTGCTGTTATGGAGTGCAGGTTTTGTTTGAAAAACAGCGTCAGGCGGCTGAGGAGGCGCATGAATTCAGCAGCCGCCAAGCCCAACTTCGTTCCGCGGGGCGGCTGGCTGCGCAGATCGCCCATCAAATAAAAAACCCCCTCGGCATCATTAACAATGCGGCCTATTCCTTGCAGCGCGCCTTTCAGGAGGGCAAAGGCATGAATTTGCAGCAACTGGAGATAATTCGCGAGGAAGTGGACCGGTCCGACCGCATTATCACCCAATTGATGGGGTACGCCCAACTTGCCGAAGGACAGGTGGAGAAACTGAACATCACTGAGGAGTTAGACCGGGCGGTGGGGGAGGTCTTCCCCGTTGGAGCAGATTACCAAGTCAAGGTTGAAAAGGACTATTCGCTTCACTTGCCCGCCCTGTTGATGCAACGGGGTCATCTTTCTGAAATCCTGATCAATCTGCTGCAAAACGCCCGCGAAGCGATGAACGGCGATGGTCATCTCAAAATCTGCGCCCATTTTAGCTCGGAGAACTCCATCCTGGTCAGCGTCGGCGACAATGGTCCGGGCATCGCCGCCGGACGGCTTGTAAAAATCTTTCAACCTTATTTTTCGACGAAAGAGAAAGGGACCGGCTTGGGATTGTCGATTGTGAAGCACAATGCCGAGATCTATGGCGGTGTGGTTCGTGTGGAATCTGAGCTTGGAAAAGGGGCCCGGTTCATCGTAGAGTTGCCAACCAGAACTTTTATGACATTGCAGACATGAGCGCCGCACTCCCGCCAGTCCTGGTAGTGGACGACGAACGGAACATGCGCCGCTCGTTGGAAGCGGTCCTGGGCGATGAAGGCTATGGCATGAAAGCGGTGGAGAGCGCGGAGCTGGCCATGCAATTGCTGGCGGAAGAAAAATTCTTCATGATCATTACTGACGCGCAACTGGGCGGGATGACCGGGTACGAATTCCTGGGCCAAATTCGAAAGCGCTGGCCTCAAGTTCCGGTGCTTATGATCACCGCTTACGCCACTCCGAAACTGGCGGTCGAGGCCATCAAAGCCGGAGCCATTGACTATCTCTCGAAACCATTTGAACCGGAAGAATTGCTGCATGCGGTCGCTCGTTGCGCGGAACGATATCGGCTGTTGGAGGAGAATGCGGCTCTGCGCGCCCGGTCTTCCGGGGAGTCCTATAAGTTGGAGCAAATCATCGGCCATGCTCCCCGGATGATCGAACTCCGCAGTCTGATCCAAACAGTGGCACAATCGAACGCGACGGTTCTGATTTTAGGGGAAAGCGGGACGGGCAAGGAATTGATTGCGGGCGCCCTCCATGCTCTCAGCCAAAGGAGTCAACATCCTTATGTCCGGATCAATTGCGCAGCCATTCCCGAAGCCCTCCTCGAGAGCGAGCTCTTTGGCCATGAAAAGGGGGCCTTCACCGGCGCCGTGAGGCACAAGCCTGGGCGGGTCGAGGAAGCGGATGGCGGAACCATCTTCCTCGATGAGATTGGCGATATGAGCCGGCCCTTGCAGGCAAAATTGCTGCGCTTTTTGGAGGACGGCAGTTTTACACACGTAGGGGGAAATGCGGAATTGCGTGTAAACGTGCGGTTGATCGCGGCAACGAACCGGGACATCATTGATGCCATCCGGCAACATCAATTTCGGGAAGACCTGTTTCATCGTCTAAATGTCGTGCAATTTTGCCCGCCGCCGCTGCGGGAAAGGCGCGAAGATATCCCGGTGCTGACGGAACATTTCCTGCGAATTTTTAGCGCAGCGATGAACAAACCAATCAAAGGAATCTCTCCCGATGCGCAACAGCGCCTCATGTCCCACGACTGGCCAGGCAATGTGCGGGAGTTGCGTAATGTCATTGAGCGGGCCGTTATCCTGGAACCCACCCCTCAGATTCAGGGGAGGAGCCTGCCAGACTTTCATCTCGAAACTCGCCTGCGCAAAAGCGAGCTTCCAACCACCTCCGGTCAACAATCGATCGATGACTTAATGGGAGATTTTGAACGGGATTTGATCCTGCAAACACTCGATCAAACCCGCTATAATTTGACCAAAACCGCTGAACATCTCAAAATCAGCCGGCATGCCTTGCGTTATCGAATGCATCGCCTGAATATTCACGTCGGAACGGACGCCGAAGACGACGCCCATCAAACAACAGGAAAGGAAGTTTCTCCATGTTAGCCCATTTACCCCTGCTGGCTCTGGCCGGCCCGCTGAACGCTAGCCCCCTGCCGGACGTCCAGCCCAGCCATCTTTTTGGTTTGAGGCTGCGCGATATTTTGTTGGTCGCGGGAGTCGCTTTGGTGATAGGTCTGGTACTGTTTCTCTGGGTCTATCTCACCCACAAGGACCGTCGCCAGCACCGATCCAGCCAAACTGCCTCCAAACCGATTTATCGGGCTGAAAAGGAATCGCCGGAGGCTTCTTCGTCCAATCGAATGAAAGTTCGCAAGAAGCGCCGCCGCCATCCAGATAACCTTCCGCGCAATCCGACTTTGGGTGAAACGGGGGGATTGCCACCCCTCAAGCCCGAAGAACCTCCACCCGACTTGGCCCAACATTAAGCCCATGGAAGAGAGCCGGACCA
Source organism: Verrucomicrobiota bacterium (assembly GCA_038228235.1). Classification (GTDB taxonomy): domain Bacteria; phylum Verrucomicrobiota; class Verrucomicrobiia; order Limisphaerales; family JBBRPK01; genus JBBRPK01. Next base: position 8,940 of record JBBRPK010000040.1, on the reverse strand, counting down.
TTACGCGCAAAAGCGCTTCCAACCTGGCCCTTGCCTTCGTGCTCCTCCCCAAAGCTAAACGCGATGGCATGTCCGCGCTCTACGCCTTTTGCCGTGAGGTGGACGATGTAGCCGATAACGAAGCGGTGCCAGTGGAGGAACGTCGGGCGCGGTTAGGTCTCTGGCGGGCGGATATTGCCCGCGCTTGCTCTAACGGCACCCCTCACTTCGGAGTGAACCGGGATCTCCAGCCCTTCATCGGGCGGCACCGGTTGGCCTACGAACTCTTTCATGAACTCATTTGTGGGGTGGAAATGGATCTCGACGTTAAACGGTATGCAACCTACGCCGAACTCGAACAATACTGCTACCGTGTCGCTTCCGTCGTTGGCTTGCTCAGCATCGAGATTTTTGGCTATCAAAATCCGGCCTGCCGCGGTTATGCCAATTACCTGGGCAAGGCCCTCCAGCTCACCAACATTCTTCGTGACGTGCGAAGCGATGCGGAACGCGGGCGCATTTACTTGCCGGGATCCGAGCTTGAGCGCTTTGAAGTTCCAGAGGAGGAGATTCTGCGGCTGCAGTACTCCAAACGCTTTCAAGCCCTGGCCGCGAGTGTCGCACAGCAGGCTCGCCGCTTTTATAAGTCGGCCCAGGAAACGCTCCCTCCGGAAGATCGTCGTTCCATGGCCGCCGCCGAACTGATGGGCTCGGTCTATTGGCGGTTGTTGCGTAAACTGGAATTGCGGCGATTTGAGGTTTTCGGGCCGCGCTTGACCCGGTTGAGCAAAAGCCAAAAGATGCTGCTCATTTGCCGCACCTGGTATCGCTTGCTTTCGGGAACCATGGTCCCGAATTATGGAACACGTTGAGAGCGCCCGGCGTTTAATCGTCAACGCCGACGATTTCGGCCGCTCTCATAGTATCAACCAGGCCGTCATTCGCGCCCATCGCGAAGGCATCCTGACCACGGCCAGTTTGATGGTGAACGAAGGAGCCTTTTCGGAAGCAGTGGCCCTGGCGCGGGAAAATCCAAAACTGGGAGTTGGACTGCACCTGACATTGCTGTGTGGCCAATCGGCTCTTGGGGCGGAAAGGATCCCCGGCCTGGTGGACGCACAACGGCAGTTCAGCGATAATCCGGTGCGCGTGGGCTTTCGTTATTTCGCGCAACCTCGTCTGCGCGAGCAGTTGCAAGCCGAAATGCAGGCGCAGTTTGAAAGATTTCGTTCCACCGGCCTTCTGCTCGACCATGTAAACGGGCACCTCCATCTCCACCTTCATCCCGTAGTCTTTCAGATTTTGATGGACCACGCCTCGGAATGGAAACTTAGCCATATGCGCCTGACCCGCGACCCTTTCTGCCTAAATGCAAGACTGGCACGAGGCCGCTGGGCCTACCGGGCAATCCATGCAGTTATCTATACGCTTCTCTCGCGGCGTGCACGGCCCTCATTGCGGCAACAGGGTATCAAACATACCGGAGCCGTATTTGGATTACTGCAAAGCGAGGGTATTGATGAGGATTACATCACTCGATTGTTGCCGGTCCTGCCTCGGGGCGATTCCGAGCTTTACTCGCATCCTTCCCTCGACCAGTTTAAGCACGAGTTCGACGCTTTAATCAGCCCGCGCGTCAGAGCGTTGCTGCAAAAATCGGGCATTAAGTTGATTCGTTACCAGGACTTATAAGATGGCCAAATTGGTTGGGATTCTTTTGATCGCGCTCATCCTCGAAGCCGTGGGGGTTGTTTTGTTGAGCCAGGGCCTGCGGCAGATCGGCGAAATCCAGGAATATAGCCTGGGCGAGATCGCCCGCATCTTCGGCCGGGGTTTCACCAATTCCTATATTTTGGTGGGCATGGTGTTTGAAACCGTCTTTTTCGTGGGGCTGTTGGTGCTGCTCAAAAATTGGGATGTTAGTCTGATTTGGCCGCTGACATCGCTCGGCTTTGTGCTGACCACTCTGGCCGCCCAGTATATTCGGCATGAAGATGTCAGCGCTCTCCGTTGGGGCGGGGTGCTCCTGATCATGGTGGGGGCGTCCTTGGTGGGGTGGAGCGAAAGGACCAAAGAGCGTGAGGTCGTGAAGCCGGCCATCGCGAGTTCCAGCCGCGGAGCGTCGGAGCGTTGAAGCGTCCGAGCGTGGGGAGCGTGGGAGCGGGGGGAGCGTCGGAGCGTAAAGCGTCGAGGGAACAGGGGAAAGAGGGAGCCTACAGGGTTAACGCGCATCACGCTCCATCCTCCTTACGCTCCTCCCGCTCCACGCTCCCAACGCTCCCCCGCTCCTCAGGCTTCCACGACCCGCGCCAGGACTCGTGCCAGATTTTTTGCGGCGAGTTGCGTCTGGCGCTGCAAGCGAAGAATTGCTGGGATTTTCATCGGTGACCCCAGCAGTGCCAAAGCAAGCTTAGGATAGTTGAGTTTTTGTTCAGCCGTCATCAGGACATTGAAATCGAGGGGAAGGTTCTCATGCGCCGCGTCCGAAATCACCCGAATGGTGGCGCTGGGGATTTGGTGCGCGCGACAAATCGCCCGGATGATTTGGGATTCCATTTCCACGGCATCGGCGCCCGTCGCCTTCCAAAGGGCTTGTTTTTCTTCGACTGTAGTTGCGACCCGGTTTGCGCAATGGAACCGCACCGGGCAGGCGCCCGCGGCCAGCAGTGCCGGCGTCAGCCCCGCATCTTCGTCCACAGAAAAAACCACCGTCCCAACCGTCAGGTAAGGATTGATGCCGCCGGCGAAGCCACAGCTCAGGACCAATTGATAGGGCACGCGGTTCAGGGCGTGATGCAAACTACGCTCTGCGTTTTCGCGGCCGATTCCGGTGATCAATCGCTCCATTTCACGGTGGGCAAAGAACTTGGCCTCTTGTTCAACGGCGAAGCAGAAGAGCACGCGCTCCAAATCCGGGGCGTCGCTTTCCTCATACCCATCCCCTCTGAATTCAGGTTGCATACCCTACTTTATACCAAGAAGCCGTTCGCGCCAGATGTGATAAAGCAGCAAGGTCGCCTTCACATCCCGCAGGCAATATTCGGCGATCTCGCGATAGCGCCCCTCGGCCATCAGCCGATTCACATCCAAACCACTAACCCCCTGACCCTTGGGCGAATCGATGCCAAACGCTTTGCAGTAAAAATCCAAATTAAATCGGCGTCCCGCGCCATCGCGGCCGCTGCCGTAGAAGGTCAACTGCTCCGCCAGATCGCAATGCGGTTCCGTTTGAAATCGGTAGCCAAGCCAATCCTTTCTTGAAATGGGAACATTGAGCAGGGCCGAGCGGAGATAAATGAACGGCACGTCGAACCCACGGCCGTTGAAGGTGACCACTCCTTCATAATGGGTGGCGACATCCCAAAACGAGGTCAGCAGCTCGGCTTCATCCACACACGGAATAAACTCCACCTCGCTGCCCTCTCCCGCCTCCGCTTCGAAGTCCTCGGCGATGAACAGGACTTGCCCTCGGGAAGTCTCAGCGTTGAGCATGGCGAGGCAAACGGCCCGCGCCGTCAGGGGCCACAGATTGAATAACTGTAGAATCTCTCCGTGACGAATTGACCGCTGTGCTTCATCGGGAATTTTGTTCGCCTCCCGGAACAAGTATTCCTGTTGCGCTTCGTCGAAGTTTTCCACCGGCAGCGCGGAAGTCTCTATATCAAAAACCAGCTTAGCCACGCCCAGCCTCTCTGCTCCTCAAGCGCCAAATTTATCGAACATCAGGGCGTTCGCCTGCATTAGGCGGATCAGGAACTTCGCTTCGAATATGCCTAGCGAGCCGAGGTTTGCCCCCGTCTCGGTGAAACGTTCCAGCTTATCGGTCCCCGAATAGGCAGACGTGAGCAGCACGGGCTGCGGATGCCAGGAGTGGCCTTTGATCGCGCACGGCGTTGAGTGGTCGCCGGTGATGGCGAGGACATCCGGCTTCTTTCTAAGCAGGATTGGCAAGGCGGCGTCAAAGTCCTCGATGGCCTTTTTTTTGCCCTCCACATTGCCATCTTCTCCGTACATGTCGGTGTACTTGTAGTGAATAAAAAAATAATCGTAGTTGTCGTACTCAGCGAGGTAACGTTGAAATTGCTCCGCGATTGTTTGCGCCCCTTCGAGCTTGGTCATTCCCACCAATTGGGCCAGGCCCTTGTACATGGGGTAAACGGCAATGCAAGCCGCCCGTAACTGATAGCGTTCCTCGAACGTGGGGATGGCAGGCTGATGGGCGATGCCGCGCATCAGAAAACCGTTAGCCGGTTTTTTCCTGGCCAGCACGGGAAGGGCAAGCTTGTAAAACTCCTTCACCAGTTTGGCCATCTTTTGGGCCTTGGGGGATTTCTTGTTGATCGGTTCGGCTGAGGGAATGGGCGCCCCTTCGCGGTGTGGATCGGCATCGGTCAATGGGCCTTCCAATCCTTTGCCGCTGAAGACGACTACGAAGCGATGTCCCTTTCCCGGTCTGATAATCACTTCAGCGTCTCCAACCTTCTTGACGCTTTTGGAGAGCAAGGCGCACAAGTCCTCACAGACGCTGGTATCGATGCGACCCGCCCGGCGATCGGTCACGATTCCTTTGGCATTAAGCGCGCAAAAATTGGCTCGCGCAGTCACATCGCCCGTCTTGAGTTCCAGCCCCAGCCCCAGGGCCTCAATGACTCCGCGGCCCACTTGGAATTCGAGGGGATCATAGCCGAAAAGCGCGAGATGACCGGGCCCGCTGCCGGGGGTAATTCCCGGCGCCACTGGAATCATGCGACCTTGCGCGGAATTTTGAGTGAGAGCGTCGAGATTCGGTGTCGTGGCGGCCTCCAGCGGTGTGGAGGAATCCGGGCCGCCCGTGGCGAGATCTCCGAGACCATCCAGCACGACCAACGCCAGTTTGGCTTTCGTTTTGAGTGTTAGTTCAGAATAAAGAGCATCCAGATTCATGGCAAAGTTCCATTCAAAGGTGACCGAACAGCGCCGGGCAGAAACCCCGGGCGCTCGAGAGGATAGTGTTGGGAACGTTGCCGCGGCGTCAACGGGAAATGGCGCTTTTTTCCGCTTCACCAGAGCGGGGAGCCGAGAACTTCAAACCGGGGGCTGCGCAGACTTGCCCCCGGCTAATCTCCGGCAGCCCCTTCGCGAGTTGAGTTACAAACGGTGGAAACCCCAGTCCGTCGAGACGGTTGGAAAACGTCACTTTAAATCTGTGCCCCTATCCTGCTCGCGGATAACTATTCGTCATCCACTCCGCTTTTCCAGGGGGTGCCGATATTTTCGTTTCATGCGGTAGCTGGATGACAGCGAGGTCTTGCCTTGATCGCTTTCCCAGACCTCGTGGTAGCGCGGGTCGCGAGGCTGCCCCCGCAAGGGCTTTTCCTTCAGGATGTTTCCTTTTTCATCGCAATCCAGTTCCACAAACCTGGCCTTTTGGCGTGGATTCAATCGGTTGGACAAAATAACCAGTATCTTACGTTTCATGTTTGGTCCCAAAAACGCCAAATCTTTAGGAATTTAAGCCGACGCCGTCAATGATTACAGTTGAGCGGGCAGCAACTCTCATCGTAATACCAGGTGAACCCTTGCTGGGTCGGAAGGACGAGTTCCACGAGTCCCCATTTGCTCAAGAGATCAGGGCTCGTGGAAATCGTCCTTCCCAGGATGGGCGCCGACGCCGCCTAAATGTCCGGACTTTCTCCACGGTTAGGATGCGGTTAGAGTAAGGTGATGTCCGAGACTTTGGTCATTAATGAGATTTACCTGAGCTTGCAGGGGGAAAGCACTTTCGCAGGATTGCCGTGCATTTTTGTGCGGTTGACGGCGTGCGATCTGCGCTGCTCGTATTGCGATACGGCTTATGCTTTTACGGAAGGAAGGAAGATGTCGCTGGGCGAGATCGGGAGGGAAATTGAAAGACTCGCCGAGCCGTTCGTCCAGATCAAATCTCCCATGCGGCTGCCGCTGATCGAGTTGACCGGCGGCGAGCCACTGTTGCAATCCAACTCCCTGCGCCTGATGAAATCTTCTTGCGATGCCGGCTTCACTGTCTTGCTCGAAACCAGCGGTGCGCACGATCTCACGCCGGTGGATGAGCGAGTGCACTGCATCATGGATTTGAAATGCCCCAGCAGCGGTGAAGCGCTCCGCAACCGTTGGGAGAATATTCCGAGGCTGAAGAACATTGACGAAGTCAAATTCGTCATTGGCACGCGGGAAGATTACGAATGGTCCAGGCAGAAGATTAACGAGCACAATCTGGCCGCGATTTGCCCTCTCCTCTTTTCCTGGGTTTCCCCGCTTGCGCCAGCGCAGCAGCACAAATCCTTAAAATCGGTCCCGGCAGGGCAAACACCCATCTCCCGCCGGGAACTGGCGGAACAGATAATCGCGGACGCTTTGCCCGTGCGTTTTCAGGTCCAAGCGCACAAAATCATTTGGCCGCCGGAGGCTCGAGGAGTCTAGCGCGCGGAGGCGCAGGTCACCCAATGGCATCCAAGGCGTCGAAGAAATCCGCAGTTTTTGCGCGGGCCAAGCCTGCCGAACAGGAGAGGCGCGCAACTTTATGGTGGGCGCACGCGCTGGTTGTGTCTGGGCTGATGTTAGCAAACCTGGCGTTCTATCAGGGGACGGTGGGTCTCGGTTTTTTATCCGTGGATGATCCGGACTACATCCAGAACAACCCTCTGCTGAACGGCTTTGGGGCGTCCAATCTGAAACGCATCCTCATCGAACCTTACTTCGCCAACTACGCTCCGCTAAATATTCTGAGCTACCTCCTGGATGTGGCCTTGGCCGGAGGCAAGAGCGCGACCGCCATTCACCTTTCAAACGTGCTCTGGCATGGCTGGGTCGTTTGCATGGTTTATCTGCTGGCCTTTACGATTCGCGCTGAAATCTTTACGGCCGCGGCCGCCGCTTTGTTATTTCTGCTTCATCCTGCGCATGTCGAAGTTGTGGCGTGGATTTCAAGTCGCAAAGACCTCGTGGCCACAGGTTTCGCAGCGCTCTCGATGACCTGCTACCTGCTCTCCCGGCGGCGATCCACGCGGCCTGCGTGGTGGTACTGGGCCAGTGTTTTTTGTTTTCTGCTAGCCAGCGCCGCCAAACAATCCGTCGTCTTGCTTCCGCTGGTGATGTTGCTGTGGGATTTAATCGTCGAAAACAGGCGGGGCTGGCGCGTGCTTGCGGATAAAATCCCCTTTGGCCTGCTCACTATCTTTTTTGGCTGGATGACCTGGCATGCCCAACCGAGCACAAACCAGACTTGGAGCCCCTTCGTGCTCGCAGCCACGGCGTTTACGAATCTTTGGCTGTTGACCGGATTGGGGCAATACGTCCTCTATCGACCAGCCCCACACGCCACAGCCTGGCCTAAAATCGCCCGAGTGGCCATGATTTCGGCCGGCGCACTCATCTGGCTTTTGCCGCTGCTGCTTGGTAAAGTTCTCGTTCGGCTGCGGGAAGCACTGAAGGGTCAAAGGCTGCAGCGGGAACCAAGGAGTACTCCCAGGCCAGTTCTGCTGCGGTCAAGTCCGGGCGCGTTCTCAGCGACCTTCATCGGACTGTGCTACTGGGTCCTCATCAACATGGCGCCGCTAATGGTTTTGAACTTCATTGTCCCGATCACGGACCGTTACCTGTTTTTGCCGTCGGTGGGGGTCTGCCTGTTGTTGGCACAGAGTGCTAGCGAGGTGGCCGGAAAGGGCCAGCGCGCTCGGTGGCTTGGATACGCTTTGCTGGCTGGCATCGCCATCGCATGGTCGGCGAAAACCTCCAATTATATAAATGAATGGCGCGACCCCCGTTCGGTTTGGTACGGTGCGCATCTCAAAACGAAAAATCCCCAAGTCTTCCAGTTTTTGGGCGAGATTTACCACAATGCGGGTGAGCGCATAGACAACTTTATCAAATCCGGCGCTGGCGTAAGCCCAACCAATGAAATTCAGCTCGCCCAAGCCGTGTTAAATGACACGACCCTGACCGAACAACTACGCGATGAATGGTCAGGGATCACTCCGGCCAGAACCAATTCGCTGATTTACCGCGACCGGCTTTGGTCTCTGGCGTGGGACCAATATGAAGAGGCCGTTTTGCGTCGCGGCACCCTGAGCGCGCCCAATCTTTTCATGAATCGCGGCCGGTTGCTCGTGAGCCAGGGAAAACCTGCGCAGGCTATCCCCGAATTTCAAAAGGCCCTCGTCTTCGGCCAAACCAGCAGCTACGATGTTATCCGGCATGAAATGGTAACTCATGCTCTCTACGCCATCGGCGTCGCCCATTGGAACCTTCGGAATTATCCGGAAGCGCAACAATGGCTTCTGAAAGCGCAGGAGGCGCAAAGGAAGTCGGGCCACGGCTGGATTCCCTCGCTCGACCGCGATGTCGAGCGCATCAAATCGCTGGCGGCGAGCCAGCGTTAAACTCGCTCTTACGCTCTGCAGGAGCTTCAATGCAACCGTGGGAGCGCCCTTATTATTTCCCAAAACGATCCAGAGCCGCCTCATTCTCGCACGTCACAGCAATTCGGGTTCTTGGCCTCAGTTTTAGCCCAAAAAGAATATTTTAGCATCGGACGGTTTTTGTCCTACCCCCTCCGTTACAGTGATGGCGAAATAGTAATATTTTTATGTCAAATATGAATATCAACCTGGTGCGCTGCCAGAGCCGAACCTCGACTCATCATGACTCGCCTGTCACGCCCGGCCGATCGTCCGACTTCGATTTTCGAGATGCTCTGCGCCCATTCCTGCTTGAGTCTTTAGGGTTTCTCACCCTCATGGCGGTGTGGCTGTTCTTTTATTTGATCCTTTGAGCGAGGCTCTTCAGGACCGGCCGGGGCGCAGGGACCCAAATCCTCGCCTAAGGAATCAAAAATGCGATTTTGCTCAATAAAATTGAGGAATTCATTTCTAGTGCCAAAATAGAAAAGGTATAGAATGCCAAACTCGCGATCACCGTATGGGGCTTGAGCGTTTTGACTCGAAT